>NZ_JAIZVX010000001.1 GCF_021768455.1 Aquabacterium sp.
CCACCAGCAACTGCTGGAGCTGGGCGAAACCTGGCGCGCCGCACAGGGTGGTGGCGCCAGGTTTGCCGTGTTCACCGATGGCAGCCAGGGTGGCGAGGCCGAGCTGGCGCGGCGCATGCGCATCGGGCAGCTGCAAGGGGCCTTGATGTCGGTCGTGGGCCTGCGCGAGATGGAGCCCAGCATCGCCGCCCTGCAGAACCTCCCCCTGCTGTTTCGCAACTGGGACGAGGTCGACCACGTGCGCGAGAAGATGCGCCCCGCCATGGAGAAGCGTTTTCTCGAGCGCGGCTTCGTCATCCTCGGTTGGGGCGATGCCGGCTGGGTGCGCTTTTTCTCCAAAGAACCGGCCCTGCGCCCTGGCGATTTCAAGCGCATGAAGTTCTTCGCCTGGGGGGCCGAGCCCGAGCAGCAGGCCATCATGAAGAGCCTGGGCTACACGCCCGTGCCACTGGAGACCGCCGACGTGCTGCCCTCCTTGCAGACCGGCATGATCAACGTCATCCCGGCCACACCCTATTTCGCGCTGGCCAGCCAGATCTACGGCACGGCCCCGAACATGCTGGACATCAACTGGGCGCCCATCGTCGGTGCCCTCGTGGTGACCCAGAAGGCCTGGGACGCCATGTCGCCCGCCGGCCAGCAGGCCCTGCGCAGCGCCGGTGAAAAGGCCGGCTTGCAGATGCGCACCCAGGCCCGCAAGGAAGTGGACGAGGCCGTGGCCGCCATGAAGAAGCGTGGGCTCACGGTGAACACACCCAACGCCGAACAGATGCGCGAGTGGACGCAACTGGCCGAGCAGCTCTACCCGCGCATCCGCGGCACCATGGTCCCCGCCGACACCTTCGACGAGGTCTTCCGCCACCTCAAGGCCTACCGCGCCGCGCGGGGGAAGTGAGCGTGACCGCCCCGCATGACACGGCCCGCGCCACGGGCCTGAGGGCGCTGGCCCGCCTGGACAACGCACCCGCCATGCTGGCCCTGGCGCTGATGACGGTGCTGCCCCTGATCGAGATGGCGCTGCGGCCCCTGCTCGGCCGCGGGGTGGACAACGCCCCTGTGCTGGTCCAGCACCTGGGCCTGGTGCTGGCCATGTTTGGCGCCATCGCCGCCGAGCGACGTGGCCACCTCACCAGCCTGGGCAGCGCGCGCACCCAGGCTGCCGTGCGCGGCTTGGCCAAGGGCGGCTCGGCCCTGCTCTGCGGCACGCTGGCGCTGGCCGGCTGGCAGCTGGTCGATGCCGAACGCCAGGCCGGGCAGCTGCTGGCCTACGGCATGCCGGTGTGGTGGGTGCAACTCAGCCTGCCGCTGGGCTTTGCGCTGCTGGGCATGCGGCTGGGGGCCGCTGTGGCGCACAGCCCAAGGTGGCGCGCCATCACGGCCCTGCTGCTGCCCCTGGCCGGCTGGGTGGCTGCCCGCACCTGGCAAGACCACGCCCTGCCACTGGGCCCGGCCCTGCTGGCCATCGTGGCGCTGCTGCTGGCCGGTGCGCCCGTGTTCGCCGCCCTGGGGGGCCTGGCCCTGGCCCTGTTCTGGAGCGATGGCCTGCCCCTGGCCTCCATCGCCCTTTCGCATTACCAGATCACGGTCAACCCCTCGCTGCCCGCCCTGCCCTTGTTCACGCTGGCGGGCCTGGTTTTCGCCCGCACCGGCGCGGCCGGCCGCCTGGGCGCCGTGTTCGTGCAGGTGTTTGGCGGCGGTCAGCGCGGCACGGTGATGGCCACGGCGGTGCTGTGCTCGGCCTTCACCGCGTTCACCGGTGGCAGCGGCGTCACCATCCTGGCGCTGGGAGGGCTGCTGCTGCCCCTGCTGCGCCAGTCGGGCTACCCCGAACAACGCGGCATCGGCATGGTGACCAGCGCCAGCGCCCTGGGGGTGCTGCTGGCGCCCTCGGTGCCCCTGATCATGTACGCGGTCATCGCGCGCGTGCCCATCGAGGCCATGTTCCTGGCGGGGCTGCTGCCAGCCCTGGTGATGGTGGCCAGCCTGCTCCTGCTGGGAGGCTTTCTGCGCGGAACCGCTGCGGCAAACGACCAGGCCCACACCCCTGACTTGCCTCCCACAACCCGGCCCAGCCTGCGCTGGGCCCTCGCGGCCGCCTGGACGGCCAAGTGGGAAATCGCCGCGCCCCTGGTGGCCATCGGCGCCATGGTCAGCGGCCTGGCCACGCCCACCGAAAGCGCCGCACTCACCGCCGCTTACGCCGTGCTCAGCCAGGGCCTGGTGCACCGCGAACTCGGCTGGCGTGCCTTGGGCCACTGCCTGGCCGAATGCGCACAGGTGATCGGCGGCGTCATGCTCATCCTGGGCATGGCCCTGGCGCTCACCAACTTCCTGGTCGATGCCGGCATCCCCGATCAGGCCGTCGAATGGGTGCAGGCCGCCATCCCCAACAGGCACGCGTTTCTGCTTGCCCTGTGCGCCTTCCTGTTCGTTGCCGCCGCGCTGATGGAGATCTTCGCGGCGATCGCCGTGCTGGTGCCGCTGCTGCTGCCCGTGGCCCACAGCTACGGCATCGACCCCCTGCACTTCGGCATCGTCTTCCTGGCCGCCATGGAAGTCGGCTTCCTGTGCCCACCCGCCGGCATGAACCTCTATTTCGCCTCGGCCATGTTCGGCAAACCGATCCGGTATGTGGCGAAGTCGTTGCTGCCCGCCATGCTGGCGATCTTTGCAGGCACCCTCGTCATCGCCATGTGGCCAGGGTTGTCGACGTGCTTGCCGGAGTGGTGGCGCCAATGAAGGGCCTCAGGCCTTTTCAAAAACAGGCGGCCGTTTTGCCAGGAATGCCGCCATGCCTTCCTGTTGATCCGGCGTCCCGAACAGGGCCTGGAACACACGCCGCTCATACTGCACCCCATCGCTGAGGCCGGTTTCGAAGGCGCGGTTGACGGCCTCCTTGGCCAGCATCACGGCCGGGCCACTGAGCGTGGAGATCAGCGCCCCCATCTGCAAAGCCTCGGGCAAGAGCTGCGCCAGAGGCACCACGCGCGAGACCAGACCGATGCGCTCTGCCTCGGTCGCATCCATCATGCGGGCGGTGAGCACCATGTCCATCGCCTTGGCCTTGCCCACCGCTCGCGGCAGCCGCTGTGTGCCACCGGCGCCCGGGATGACGCCCAGCTTGATCTCCGGCTGACCGAAGCGGGCGTTGTCTGCCGCGATGATGGTGTCGCACATCATGGCCAGTTCACAGCCGCCACCCAGGGCAAAGCCCGCCACGGCTGCGATCACCGGCTTGCGCACGCGGCGAATGGTTTCCCAGTTCCGCGAGATCAACTCGCTGCGGTAGGCGCTCATGAAATCATGGCGCGCCAGCTCGGGGATGTCGGCGCCGGCCGCAAAGGCCTTGTCTTGGCCGGTGAGCACGATGCAGGCCACAGTGGGGTCCTGATCGAAGTCCAGCAGGGCCTGCCCCAGTTCATCCATCAAGGCGTCGTTGAGCGCGTTCAAGGCCTTGGGTCGGTTCAGGGTGATCAAACCAGTCTGGCGATCGCCCTCGCCATGCCTGCTCAACAGAATGTGTTCAAAGTTCATGTGGACCTTCATTGGTTGACATCGACGATGGCACGCCCCTTGAGGCGCCCTTCCAGCAATTCGGGCGCAACCCGGATGACATCGCTCAGGCCGATGGTGTGGCTCATGCGCGCCAGGGCCTCGCCATCGATGTGGCGCGCCAGCAGGGCCCAGGCCTCTTCGCGCACAGCCTGTGGCACGAACACGCTGTTGATGCCGTAGAGGGTGACGCCGCGCAGGATGAAGGGCATCACGCTGCCGGACAAGTCTGCGCCCTGTGTCAGCCCGCAGGCTGCGATCGCGCCGTTCCAGCGCGTGGCGGCGCAGGCATTGGCCAGGGTGTGGCTGCCGACCGTGTCGACCACGCCCGCCCATCGCTCGCTTTGCAGCGCCTTGCCGGGTGATGCGAGCGCCGCACGATCCATGCACTGCACCTTGCCCGCACCTTGAAACGCCATCACCACCTGCGGCCGACCTGTGGCCGCCGTGACGTCCATGCCCAGCGCCGACAGCAAGGCCACGGCCACCGAGCCCACGCCACCACTGGCCCCGGTGACCAGCACCGGGGCGCCGGCCTTGAGCCCATGGCGCAGCAGGGCCATCACGCACAGGGCGGCGGTGTAGCCCGCCGTGCCAATGGCCATGGCCTGCGGCAAGGTGTAGGCCTGTGGCAGGCGCTGCAACCAGCTGGCCGACACGCTTGCCCGCTGCGCCAGGCCGCCCCAGTGGGTCTCCCCCATGCCCCAGCCATTCACCACCACCTGATCGCCTGGCTGCCAGGCAGGGTCGTCGCTGCGCTCCACCACACCCGCCAGATCGATGCCTGGCACCATGGGCCATTGCCGCACGATGGCACCTCGGCCAGTCACCGCCAAGGCATCCTTGAAGTTCAGGCTGCTGAAGGCCACGCGGACGATGACCTCACCGGGCGGCAATGCGGCATCGGCCAAGGGCACGATGTCGGCCACGGTTTGGCGGTCGGACTGGGTGAGCATCAAGGCAAGAAAGGTCATGGCATGCAAGGGCAACAGGTAGCAGGAAGCAGGAGGGGCTGGTCAAACGCTGGGCGGCGACCACTTGGACCAACGCATGACGATCTGGTGCAGGGCATCCAGGCCATCCGTCAGCGCGGCGGGCCCTGGCTGCAAGATCAGCGGAGATTTGATTTCATGGAGCTCGCCATCGCGCACCGCCGGCACGTCATGCCAGCCCGGCCGGCGCTCGACCGATTCCGGTCGGAACTTCTTGCCACACCACGAACCGATGATGATGTCGGGCGCGCGCGCCACCACCTGCAAGGGATCGGCAATGATGCGGTCCCGCCCCATGCTGGCGCGGGCGCGCTCGGGAAAAATGTCTTGCCCGCCGGCCAGCGTGATCAGCTCGCTCACCCAGCGTATGGCCGAGATCTGAGGCTCGTCCCACTCTTCAAAGTAAACGCGAGGGCGCCGTGGCAGCTGCGACGCCTGAACCTGAACGCCGCGCACCTTCGCCTGCAAGGACTGCGCATAGGCCCGGGCCTTGTCGGGCACCCCCACCAGGGCACCCAGTCGCATCACGTAGCCCAGTATCTCGGCCACCGAGCGGTGGTTGCTGATCCAGACCTCCACGCCATGCCTGATCAAGGTCTGGGCAATGTCGGCCTGCATGTCTGAAAAGCCGATGACCAGGTCGGGCCGCAGGTCCAGAATGGGCTCGATCTTGGCGCTGGTGAAGGCCGAGACGCGCGGCTTTTCGTGCCGTGCCTGAGGTGGCCTCACGGTGTACCCGGAGATGCCCACGATGCGATCTTGCTCGCCCAGCGCGTACAGCACCTCGGTGGGCTCCTCCGTCAGGCACACGATGCGCTGCGGGATGCGGGGGCTCAGATCGATCACGCGGGCAGCCTCAGAACAGCTCATCCGACAGCGCCAGCACGGCCTGCGCGCCCCGGGTCACGCCGTGCAGCAGCCCACTCACCTCGGGCATGACGTGGTCCGCGTAGAAGCGCGCCGTGTGCAGCTTGGACTGCATGAAGGGCAGGTCTGCTGCAGCCTCGCCGTTGGTGCACTGGTCCCTGTCCAGCGCCTGCCTGGCCGCCAGCGCCGCTCGGGCCATTTGCCAGCCACCGGCCACGATGCCGAACAAGGCGAGGAAGGGCACCGCGCCGGCCAGTGCCTCGCGCACATCCTTGCTGTATTGGTCCACGATGTACTGGACGGCCACATCGAGTGCCGCCACGCCTTGCGCCAGGCTGCTGGCGATGGCGGAGAGCTCCGGGTCATCGCCCTCATTCAGAGCCTGCACCACGCCACGCATGTCATCGATCACGCGACGCACCGTTGCGCCCTCGTCGCGGGCAACCTTGCGGCCGATGAGGTCGGCGGCCTGGATGCCCGTTGTGCCCTCGTAGATGGGGGTGATGCGCGCGTCGCGCCAGTGCTGGGCTGCACCGGTCTCTTCGATGAAGCCCATGCCGCCATGGACCTGAACCCCGAGTGAGGTAACCTGAACCGCCGTTTCCGTGCTCCAGCCCTTGACGACGGGGATCATCAACTCGACGAAGGCCTGTCGCTGAAGCCGACAAGCCTCGTCGGGGTGCGACTGCGCCTCGTCCATGGCCAGCGCCACCACGCAGGCCACGGCACGCAAGGCTTCGGTGCGCGACTTCATCTGCAGCAACATGCGCCGCACATCCGGGTGGCGAATGATGGCCACCTTGTCTCGGCTGCTGGCGCCTGCCTCGGTGCCCTGCACCCGGTCACGCGCATACGCCAGCGCCCGCTGGTAGGCACGCTCACACAAGCCGATGCCCTCGATGCCCACCGAAAAGCGCGCGGCGTTCATCATGATGAACATGTAGGCCAGGCCATGATGGGCCTCACCCACCAGCCACCCCGTGGCACCCTGCTCGTCTCCGAAGGACAGCACCGCCGTCGGGCTGCCGTGGATGCCCAGCTTGTGCTCGATCGACACGCAGCGCACCTCGTTGCGCGCGCCCAGGCTCCCGTCTGCATTGACCAGGAACTTGGGCACCACAAACAAGGAGATGCCCTTGACGCCCTCAGGCGCGCCGGGCATGCGGGCCAGCACCAGGTGGACGATGTTGTCCGTCAGGTCGTGGTCGCCATAGGTGATGAAGATCTTTTGCCCGAAGACCCGGTAGGACCCGTCGGGCTGCGGCAACGCACGGGCCCGCACCGCAGCCAGATCGGAGCCGGCCTGCGGCTCGGTCAGGTTCATGGTGCCGGTCCACTCGCCACTGATCATCTTGGGCAGGTAGATGGCCTTCTGCTGCGGACTGCCGCAAAGCTCCAGGGCCTCGATGGCACCGCGTGTCAGCATGCCGCACAAGGCAAACGACAGGTTGGCGCCGTTCCACATTTCCTCAACCAGTGCAGACAGCAGGCGCGGCAAACCCTGACCACCGTGAGCACTGGGACAGGACAGCGCATTCCACCCACCTTCGCTGAACTGGGTGTAGGCCTGCCGCCAGCCCGTGGCCGTGTGCACCTGGCCATCCAGCCAATGTGCGCCTTCGCGGTCCCCGACCACATTCAGTGGCGACAACACCTCGCTGGCGAACTTGTTGGCTTCTTCAAGGATGGCATCGGCCACGTCTGCATGGAGGTCTGCCTGACCCGGCAAAGCCATGACCTCGGCCAGCGGGGCCAGGTGGCGCAGCACGAAGCGCATGTCGCGCAAGGGAGCGATGTAGTCGTTCATCTGGATGCGGCTTGAATGAATGAAGGTGCTCAGGCGTACGAAAAGAAGCCCTGCCCGCTCTTGCGGCCCAGGTGCCCGGCGGCCACCATCTCCTTGAGCAGCGGGGCGGCGCGGTATTTGGGGTCACCCAGGCCATCAGACAGCACGTTCATGATGGCCAGCACCGTGTCCAGCCCGATCAGATCGGCCAGGGCCAATGGGCCAATCGGGTGGTTGCAGCCCAGCTTCATGCCCTCATCGATGTCGGAGGCCGAAGCCACGCCCTCCTGCAGCACGAAGATGGCCTCGTTGATCATGGGGATCAGGATGCGGTTGACCACGAAGCCCGGGTTGTTGCGCACCGTGACCGGCGTCTTGCCGATGGCCTGGGCAAAAGCCATGGCCAGCTCACCGGTCGCGTCCGATGTCTGCATGCCGCGGATCACTTCGACCAGCGCCATCAAAGGCACGGGGTTGAAGAAGTGCAGGCCAATGAGGCGCTCGGGCCGCTTGAGCACGGCCGCCAACTGCGTGATCGAAATCGACGAGGTGTTGCTGGCAATCACGGTGTCGGGGCCGAGCAGCCCGTCAAGCTGGGTCAGGATCCGCAACTTGAGTTCCAGGTTCTCGGTGGCCGCCTCGATGACCAGTTGGGTGCCGGCCAGGTCTTCGTACCGTGTCGAGCCTTGCACGCGGGCCACGGCGGCGTCACGGTCGGCCTGGCTGAGCTTGTCCTTCTTGACCAGACGGTCCAGGCTGCCAGACAGCGTGCTCAGGCCGCGCTGCACGGCCGCGTCGTGGATGTCGATCATCGTGACCCTCAGGCCCGACACGGCGCAGACCTGCGCGATGCCGTTGCCCATGGTCCCTGCCCCGATGACCCCTATGTGTTCGATCTGCATGACAACTCCGGATGGACTGCTTGTGGGGCCGATCGTCAGACGCGCTCAAAGATGGCGGCAATGCCCTGCCCGCCGCCGATGCACATCGTGGCCAGGGCATAGCGCCCGCCTGTGCGCTGGAGTTCGTAAATGGCCTTGGTCGTGATGATCGCGCCCGTCGCGCCCACCGGATGCCCCAGCGAGATGCCCGAACCATTGGGGTTGACCTTGGCAGGATCCAGGTCCAGCGCACGCGACACCGCGCAAGCCTGCGCCGCAAACGCCTCGTTGGCCTCGATCACATCCAGATCCGACACGCGCAGCCCCGCGCGCTGCAGCGCAATCCTCGTGGCCGGCACCGGCCCCAGGCCCATCAGGCGGGGATCCAACCCGGCGTGGCCATGGCTCACCAGCCGCGCCAGTGGCGTCAGGCCATGCGCTTTCACGGCGGCCTCGCTGGCCAGCACCACGGCGGCCGCGCCATCATTGAGTCCGGAAGCATTGCCAGCCGTCACGCTGCCGTCCGCCTTGAAGGCCGGCTTCATGGCGCCCAATTGGGCCAGCGTCACGTCGCCGCGCACATGTTCGTCGGTCTGGAACACGACCGTGCCCTTGCGCGAAGCCATCTCGACGGGCACGATCTGCGTGGCAAAGCGCCCCTCGGCAATGGCCCGCGCGGCACGCTGCTGGCTTTCCAGTGCAAGCGCGTCCTGCATGTCTCGACTGATGCCTTCTTGTGCCGCCACGTTCTCGGCGGTGACGCCCATGTGGATGCGGTGGAAGGGGTCGTGCAGAATCCCCAGCATGTAGTCTTGAATCATCGCATCACCCATCCGAGTACCCCAGCGGGCAGAGGGCATCAGGTAGGCGCTGCGGCTCATGGCTTCGGCACCTGCCCCCACGGCGATGTCGGCGTCCCCCGCCGAGATGGACTGGGCGGCCAGCAAAATGGCCTGGAGACCAGAGCCGCACAGCCTGTTGACATTGAACGTGGGGGCCTCCTGAGGGATGCCGGCATCCATGGCCGCAACACGGGACAGGTAGGCATCACGCGGCTCGGTGGGGATCACATTGCCCATCACGAGATGCCCCACCTGGCTGGCGTCCACATGGCTGCGGCGCAGGGCTTCCCGCACGGCGATGGTTGCCAACTGACTCAACGGAACATCCTTCAGCGTGCCGCCGAAGGTGCCGATGGCGGTGCGTGCGGCACCAACGAGATAGATGCTTTGGCTCATGATTCAAAATTTGGGTTGCGGCAGCGGCCAGGAGCCACTGAAGTGGATGGAGGCGCATGCCTGCGACGCGCGCCTGATGAAGGGGGGCACGCGTCGATCAATCGACACGCGCACGGTTCCAGAGAGGCTCGGCCTGGCTGGCCTGCTGGTTGAGCACACGGGCCATGACAAAAAAGAGATCGGACAGCCTGTTGAGGTATTGCCGCGCCGTGTGGCTGATCGACTGGAGTTCGGCGAGGTCCACCAGCACACGCTCGGCCCGGCGACATACCGTACGGCACATGTGCGCCTGAGCTGCAGCCAGGGTCCCCCCAGGCAACACGAACTCGGTCAGACGGGGCAACGTGGCATTGGCCAAGGTCAGCCAGGCATCCAGTGCCACGACACGCTCTTCCTTGAGCAAGCTGTAGCCAGGAATGCTGAGCTCCCCACCCAGGTCCAGCAGGTCCTGCTGGATGCTCCCGAGCAGGTTCCCCATGTCCAGATGGCAATCCGGCACGCCCAGGGCCCTCAACAGTCCGACGGCGCTGTTGAGCTCATCGACATCCCCCATGGCCGAAACCCTGGGATCCGACTTGCTGACGCGGCTGCCATCCCCCAGACCCGTGGTGCCGGCGTCGCCGGTGCGGGTGGCGATGGTGGACAAGCGGTGTCCCATGGTCAATGCGCACGCTGTGAGGAGAGCGCAGACACGGCGGCCTGCGACGTGCGGCCTGCCAGCACTTCCGCCTTGTGGTAAAGCGCCAGCAAGGTGGCATCGCGCACGGCGGCTGTGCGACAGTAGGCCCAGCTCTCATCGGGCACATCGGCACCCGCATGCACAGCCATGGAGAGCCTCACCACCGCCAGGCGCTGATGACCGAAGCCAATGCTGCGCGCCAGCAACCACAAGGCCGACTCACGGGCAAGGAAGACCTCCTGAACGGAGGCATCAGGGCGCCCACCCGACGTGTATGTGCGCTTCATTTCACGGACGTTTTCACGGGACATTGTTGTCTCACCTCACATGCTGCGGCGGTACTGACCGCCCACTTCGAACAAGGCGTTCGAAATCTGCCCCAGCGAGCACACGCGCACCGCGTCCATCAGCACGTCGAACACATTGCCGTTGTCGATCACGGCCTGCTGCAGACGCTTGAGCATGGCTGGCGCCTCACCGGCGTGTCTCGCGTGGAAGTCTTGAAGGCGGCGCAGCTGGCTCTGCTTTTCGTCGTCGGTGGAGCGCGCCAGCTCGATGGTCTCCTGCACCGCATCGCCATGCGGGTTGCGGAAGGTGTTCACGCCGATGATGGGGTACTCGCCCGTGTGCTTGAGCATCTCGTAATGCATGCTCTCTTCCTGGATCTTGCTGCGTTGGTAACCGGTCTCCATGGCGCCCAACACGCCGCCGCGCTCCGCGATCTTCTCGAACTCGCCCAGCACGGCCTCTTCGACCAGTTCCATCAACTCGTCAACGATGAAAGCACCCTGGTTGGGGTTCTCGTTCTTGGCCAGGCCCCACTCCCGGTTGATGATCAGCTGGATGGCCATGGCACGGCGCACACTGTCCTCCGTGGGGGTGGTGATGGCCTCGTCAAAGGCGTTGGTGTGCAGGCTGTTGCAGTTGTCGTAGATGGCGATCAGCGCCTGCAAGGTGGTGCGGATGTCGTTGAACTGAATTTCTTGCGCATGCAGCGAGCGCCCACTGGTCTGCACGTGGTATTTGAGCTTTTGACTGCGCTCGTTCGCGCCGTACTTTTCACGCATGGCCACCGCCCAGATGCGGCGGGCAACCCGTCCCAACACGGTGTATTCCGGATCCATGCCGTTGCTGAAGAAGAAGCTCAGGTTGGGCGCGAAGTCATCGATGTGCATGCCGCGCGCCAGGTAAGCCTCCACAAAGGTGAAGCCATTGCTCAGCGTGAAGGCCAGCTGGCTGATCGGGTTGGCACCCGCCTCGGCAATGTGGTAGCCACTGATCGACACCGAGTAGAAGTTGCGCACCTGGTGCTGCACGAAGTACTGGGCAATGTCGCCCATCACCTTGAGGCTGAACTCGGTCGAGAAAATGCAGGTGTTCTGGCCCTGATCCTCCTTGAGGATGTCGGCCTGCACGGTGCCGCGCACATTGGCCTTGGCCCAGGCCTTGAGCTCATGCAACTCCTCTCGCGAGGGCGGTCGGCCATGCTTGGCCGTGAACTGATCGATCTGCTGGTCGATGGCCGTGTTCATGAACATGGCCAGGATGGTCGGCGCCGGCCCATTGATGGTCATGGACACCGACGTGGTCGGGCTGCACAGATCAAACCCGTCGTACAGCACCTTCATGTCGTCCAGCGTGGCAATGCTCACGCCGGAGTTGCCCACCTTGCCGTAGATGTCCGGGCGCAGATCCGGGTCATTGCCATAGAGCGTGACCGAATCGAAAGCCGTGGACAAACGCTTGGCGGGCATGCCCTCGCTGACCAGCTTGAACCGGCGGTTGGTGCGAAAGGCATCACCCTCGCCCGCGAACATGCGCGTCGGGTCTTCGCCTTCGCGCTTGAAGGCAAAGGTGCCCGCGGTGTAGGGAAAGCTGCCTGGCACGTTTTCGAGCAGCAGCCATTTGAGCAGCTCGCCGTGGTCTTCGTAGGTGGGCAAGGCCACCTTGCGTATCTTCGTGCCACTCAGGCTGGTCTGCGTGAGCCTGGTGCGGATCTCCTTGTCGCGAACCTTGACGACCAGCTCGTCACCGGCATACGACTCACGCAGCGCAGGCCAGCCCGCCAGCAGGTCACGTGAGCACGCGTCCAGCTTGGCCTCACGCTCCTTGGCCAGAGCCACAAGCTTGTAGCCCACAGCCTCAGGCCCGTTGTCGGCAACCTGCGCCTGCAGCAAGCGCTTGGCCGCCATCAATTGCTGAGCCTCGCGTGCCAGGCGCGCCTGCTCCCGGGCACGGCGTTTGTAGCCGCGCACCGTGTCGGCGATCTCGGCCAGGTAGCGCACGCGTGCGCCCGGCACCACCGGTGTCTGGTGCGTGCTGTGGCGGGTGTTCACCAAGGGCAGAGCGCCCTCTTGAACGGGCAGCCCCAACTCGGCCAGGCGCGCGCGCAAAGCCTGGTACAGGGCCGTCACGCCATCGTCGTTGAAGCGGCTGGCCATGGTGCCGAACACCGGCATGGCATCGGGCATCACCGTGAAGGCCTCGCGGTTGCGCTGCACCTGCTTGGCGACATCGCGCAGGGCATCTTCGGCGCCCTTGCGGTCGAACTTGTTGATGACCACGAACTCGGCAAAGTCCAGCATGTCGATCTTTTCAAGCTGGCTGGCTGCACCGAACTCCGGCGTCATCACATACATGGGCACATCGACCATGGGCACGATGGCCGCATTGCCCTGGCCAATGCCCGATGTCTCGACGATGATCAGATCAAAGCCCGCGACCTTGGTCGCAGCCAGCACATCCGGCAGGGCCGCACTCACCTCGCTGCCGGTGTCACGCGTGGCCAGACTGCGAACGTAGACGCGCTGCCCCTGTTGCCACGGGCTGATGGCGTTCATGCGGATGCGGTCGCCCAGCAGTGCACCACCGCTCTTGCGGCGTGAGGGGTCGATGCTGATCACGGCGATCCGCAGGCGGTCGCCTTGATCCAGTCGAATGCGGCGGATCAGCTCGTCCGTCAGGCTGGACTTGCCCGCGCCCCCTGTGCCCGTGATGCCCAGCACCGGTGTCTTCACCGCCTGAGCCCGCTCATGCAAGGCCGCCAGCATGTGGGCGTCGGCCTTCTGGTTCTCCAAGGCGGTGATCAACTGCGCCAGCGCACGCCAGGCTGCTTCACTGTGGCCGGTGATGGCGTCGATGTCAGACGGTGCGTAGGGCGACAAGTCCTTGTCGCAACGCATCACCATCTCGCCGATCATGCCCTGCAGCCCCATGCGCTGCCCATCTTCCGGGCTGTAGATGCGCGCCACGCCATAGTCGTGCAGCTCGCGAATTTCGGCCGGCACGATCACGCCACCGCCGCCGCCGAACACCTGGATGTGCTCGCCGCCACGTTGCCTGAGCAGATCGACCACGTACTTGAAGTACTCGACGTGACCGCCCTGGTAGGAGCTGATGGCAATGCCTTGGGCATCTTCCTGCAGGGCCGCTGTCACCACCTCATCGACCGAGCGGTTGTGCCCCAGGTGAATGACTTCAGCGCCCATGCTCATCAAGATGCGGCGCATGATGTTGATGGCCGCATCGTGACCATCGAACAAGGCAGCCGCCGTGACGAATCGGACTTTCTGAGTGGGCCGGTATTCGGCCATCGCTTTGAATTCTGCGGACAGATCGGTCATGTGTTGTCTCCTGCCACATGACTGTAGGCAGGCACGCCTTCATGCACCATGGCCTTGCCCGCCAGGCTGGCTGGCAGTTTTGGACACCCGCACATACGCGAACAAGGGCGAACAAGCAGCGCTAACATCGGCAGGTATCACGCACTCGCCTTCAACGGCTTCAACCCGTCAAGATGGACGACCTCAAGGACAAGGACACCGTCTCGGTGTATTTCGTGAATGCGGCGCTGAGCCACCTTGACGAGGCGGCTCGGGCTCATGCGCTCAAGACCTCGGGCATCCCTTCCGAACTGCTGGGCTCACCTCAGGCTCGCGTCACCGCACCGGCCTTCTCGGCGCTGTGGCGCGCCACGGCGCTCGCGCTCAACGACGAGTTTTTCGGCCTGGACGGTCGGCCCATGAAGGTCGGCAGTTTTGCCCTGCTCTGCCACGCTGTATTGGCTTGCGACAACCTGGACCAGGCGCTCAAACGCGCGCTGCGAGGCTTTGCACTGTTTCTCGACGACATCCATGGCGAGCTGCGACTCGATGGCGCCCATGCGGTCATCGACGTACACAACCGCATCCAGGCCCCGCAAGACCGGCTGTTTGCCGACGAAACCTTCCTGATCCTGGTGCATGGCCTGATGTGCTGGCTGATCGGGCATCGTGTGCCGCTGGCACAGGTGAGCCTGGCCCACGCCCGCCCCCTCCACGCACGCGAGTACACGCGCATGTACTCGCAGCACCTGGCGTTTGACCAGCAGCTCACCCGCATCAGCTTTGATGCGCAGGTGTTGGGCCGCCCACTCGTGCAGAACGCGGCGACCCTGCAGCAGTTTCTGAAGTCCGCGCCGCAGTCGGTGTTCCTCAAATACAAGAACGAAGACAGCTGGACAGTGAAGCTGCGCCGGCGGCTGCGCAGCGCGCTGGGCAGTGAGACCTGGCCCGTTTTCGAAGAACTGGCGGCAGAGTTGGGCACCACCCCCACCACCCTGCGCCGGCGCCTGGAGGCAGAGGGCAACAGCTTTCAGGACATCAAGGACCAGCTGCGCAGCGACCTGGCCATCAACCTGTTGTGCCACAGTGCCCAGAGCATTGACGACATCGGCGCACAGCTCGGCTTTCAGGATGCCAGCGCCTTCCATCGCGCTTTCAAGCGCTGGAACGGGCTCCAACCGGGTGAATACCGCCAGCGCCGCCTGAGCGCCGCACCACCCTTGAAAGACCGGTGATTGCGACGCCATGAAAAAAGGGCGGCTCGATGCCGCCCCTGTGAGGCTTGGGCAGGCGGGAGAACACCTGCCCCACAATCTCCCTTGGCAAGGGGGCCTGATGCCCCCTCATACCCAAGGAAGCTGTCACAACGCGCTGACCATCTCTGGCACGGCCTGGAAGAGGTCGGCTTCCAGGCCATAGTCGGCCACGCTGAAGATCGGGGCTTCCCCATCCTTGTTGATGGCAACGATGACCTTGGAATCCTTCATGCCCGCCAGGTGCTGGATGGCCCCTGAGATCCCCACCGCCACATACAACTGAGGCGCGACGATCTTGCCCGTCTGACCGACCTGCCAATCATTGGGAGCATAGCCCGCATCCACTGCCGCACGCGATGCACCCAGGGCGGCGCCCAAAGCATCGGCCAAAGGCGTCAGGGTCTCATTGAAGCGCTCGCTGGAGCCCAGCGCACGCCCGCCGGAGACGATGACCTTGGCCGCGGTGAGCTCGGGTCGATCGTTCTTGGTCACCGCGCGGCCCACAAAGCGCGCACGTCCTGTTTCGGACACGGCCGCCACCTGCTGCACCGCCACGGGCGAGGCCCCGACACCAGCAGGGTCAAAGGCCGTGCCACGCACCGTCAAGACCTTGACCGTGTCGGAGCTCTGCACGGTGGCGATGGCGTTGCCCGCATAGATGGGACGCTCGAATGTATCGGGCGCCAACACCTTGATGACATCGGAGACCTGGCCCACATCCAGTTGCGCGGCCACGCGTGGCGCCACGTTCTTGCCCGATGCCGTGGCCGCAAAAAGGACATGGCTGTAGGCAGGGGCCAGCGCCTGCACCTGCGCGGCCAGGGTCTCGGCCAGGCCCTCGGCCAACTGGGGCGCGTCGGCCCACAGCACCTGCTGCACGCCCTCGACCGAGGCGGCGGCTTGCGCCACGCCCTGCGCCTGATGGCCGGCCACCAGCACATGCACATCGCCGCCAATGGCGCGGGCCGCAGTGACCACATTGAGGGTTGCCGCCTTCAGGCTGACGTTGTCGTGTTCTGCAATGACGAGAATGGTCATGGTGTGTGCGTCCTTCAAATGACCTTGGCTTCATTTTTGAGCTTGGCAACCAGTGCAGCCACGTCGGCCACCTTGATGCCAGCACTGCGCTGAGGGGGCTCGCTGACCTTGAGCGTCACGATGCGCGACGCGATGTCCACCCCCAGTTCTGTCGGCTTGAGAACATCGAGTGGCTTCTTCTTGGCCTTCATGATGTTGGGCAGCGTCACATAGCGCGGTTCGTTGAGTCGGAGATCGGTGGTCACCACGGCGGGCAGGCTCAAGCTCAGCGTCTCCAGCCCACCGTCCACTTCTCGGGTCACCATCAGGCTGCCGCCTTCTGCCTGAACCTTGGAAGCAAAGGTGGCCTGCGGCCAGCCTGCCAGAGAGGCCAGCATCTGGCCTGTCTGGTTGCAGTCGTCGTCAATCGCCTGCTTGCCCAGAATCACGAGGCCGGGCTGTTCGCGATCGACCAGCGCCTTGAGCACCTTGGCCACCGCCAGCGGCTGCACCTCTTCAGCGCACTCGACCAGAATGGCCCGGTCCGCCCCAATGGCCATGGCCGTTCGCAAGGTCTCTTGCGCCTGGGCAGGCCCCACCGAGACGGCCACGATCTCGCTGGCCAAGCCTGCCTCCTTGAGACGCACGGCCTCCTCCACGGCAATTTCGTCAAAAGGATTCATGCTCATCTTGACATTGGCAAGGTCTACACCGGAGCCATCGCTCTTGACGCGCACTTTCACGTTGTAGTCCACCACACGTTTCACGGGTACGAGGATCTTCATAGGAGTCTGGTATTGAATGGAAAAAGACGGTGCGACGTGAGCCCGGATCAGCCCCCGTCCCACACGAGGACGTCCGCCACCTCAGCCCGCAGATTGCCCGCTTCGGTAGTCGGCAAACAGCTTGCGGCCAATGATGTGCTTCATCACCTCGATCGAGCCGCCGGCGATCTTGACGATGCGGGCGTCCGCGTAAGCACGGGCGATGGGGTATTCCCACATGTAGCCCCAGCCACCGAACAGCTGAAGGCATTCGTCCACGACCTTGCAATGCAAATTGCTCAGCCACATCTTGGCCATGGCGGCGTCAACGGCGTCGAGCTCGCCCTTCATGAAGCTGGCGATGCAGGCGTCGGTGAACTGGCGGCCGATGACCGCCTCCGTCTTGAGCTCGGCCAACTTGAACTGCGTGTTCTGGAAGTCGCCAATCGTCTGGCCGAAGGCCTTGCGTTCTGCCGTGTAGGCCACGGTGTAGTCCACCACCGTCTCGGCGACGGTGGCCGAGCGGATGGCCTGTGCCAGGCGCTCTTGCGCCAGCTTGGTCATCATCAACTCGAAGCCCTTGCCCTCTTCCCCCAGCATGGCCGAGGCGGGCACACGCACGTCGTCAAAGAAGAGCTCCGAGGTGTCTTGCGCCTTCATGCCCAGCTTGTCGAGGTTCTGCCCGCGGCGGAATCCAGGCAGACTCGTGTCCACCAGAAACAGCGTCACACCTTTGGCGCCGGCACTGCTGTCCGTCTTGGTTGCCAGCACGATCACGTCGCACATCTGGCCGTTCGAGATGAACACCTTTTGTCCGGAGATCACGAAGTCGTCGCCATCACGGACGGCCCGGGTGCGTATCGCCTTGAGGTCACTGCCTGCATGCGGCTCCGTCATGCCCAGAGAGCCAATGGCCTCGCCCTTCACCATCTTGGGCAGCCATTGCCGCTTCTGCGCTTCGGTACCGAAGGACTTGATGTATGTGGCCACCAGATCGCAATGGATCAGGAAGCCCGGCCCCGTGAAGCCGGAACGGGCCATCTCTTCGAACACCACCACATCGAACAGGTAATCGGCTTCCAGGCCACCGTAGGCCTCGGGCACCGTGCAGCACAGCATGCCCGCTGCACCGGCCTTGAGCCAGACATCGCGCGGCACGATGCCGTCTTTCTCCCACTGCGCATGGTGGGGTGCGATTTCGTTGTCGATGAAGCGCCGCACGGTGTTGCGGAAGGCTTCGTGGTCTTCGTTGAACAGGGTTCTTTTGATCATGGTCTCGCCTTGGCTATGCCGACAGGTGGCTTCAATACGACTTGGGCTGGTCCAGCACCTTTTCGGCGATGAACGACAGGATGAGTTGCTCGGTGATCGGCGCGATGCGCGTCACCGCCACCTCGCGGAACAGTCGCTCCACGTGGTATTCCTTCGCGTAGCCGAAGCCCCCGTGGGTGAAGATGGCTTGCTGCGCACTCTCATAGCCCGCACGCGCGCCGAGGAACTTGGCCGTGTTGGCTTCGGCCCCGCATGGTTGATGCTGGTCGTAGAGCCAGGAAGCCTTCATCGTCATGGCCCATGCGGCCTCCAGCGCCATCCAGCGCTCGGCAAGCGGGTGCTGAATGCCCTGGTTCTGACCGATGGGTCGGCCAAACACCACGCGGTCACGCGCGTATTGCGATGCTCGACGCAAGGCATCGTGTCCGATGCCAATGGCTTCTGACGCAATCAGCACGCGCTCGGGATTGAGGCTGTGGAGGATGTAGTTGAAGCCCTTGCCCTCCTCGCCCACGCGGTCTGCCTCGGGGATGAACAGCCCGTCAATGAAGATGGCATTGGAGTCGACCGACTTGCGGCCCATCTTGGGGATGCGTCGCACCTCGATTTTGCTGCGGTCCAGATCGGTGTAGAAGATGGTGATGCCATCGGTGGGCTTCTTGCAGTCTTCCAGCTTGGTCGTGCGCGTCAGCAGCATGATCTTGTTGGCGACTTGCGCGGTGGAGGTCCAGACCTTCTGACCATGCACCACGTAGCCACCCGGCACCTTCTCCGCAAAGGTCTTGATGGCCGTGGTGTTGAGTCCGGCATCCGGCTCCGTGAAGCCAAAACAGCATTGGTCCTTGCCCTCGATGAGGCGCGGCAACCAGCGCTGCTTCTGATCGGGCGTGCCCACCACCACGATCGGATGTGGACCAAACAGGTTGATGTGCACGGTCGACGCCGCCGCCATGCCGCCACCATGGCTGGCCACCTCGTTCATCATGATGGCGGCTTCGGTGACCCCCAGCCCCGCGCCGCCATATTCGGTGGGCATCGTGATGCCCAGCCAACCGGCCTCGGCCATGGCCTTGTGGAAGGCAAATGGGAATTCGCCATCCTCGTCACGAGCCAGCCAGTACTCGTCGTCAAATCTGCGCACCACGGCAGCAACGCCTTCGCGTATGGCGCGGTGGTCTTCTGAAATCGAAAAATCCATCAGTGCTTCTCCGTCTGGGTCTGTTTGAGCAACCTTGGCTCAGGCGCGCTGTCCGAGCGTGCGCCGGGCCTGCTTGAGGTGGGGGATGTCATACATCGCGCCGTCGATGCTGACCACGCCGGCATCGGGTTGCGCGTCGAACGCGTCCACGATGCGCTGGGCAGCCTGCCGTTCGGCATCGGATGGGGTGAATGCCGCATTGATCACCTCGACCTGATCCGGGTGAATGGCAATGCGTCCGCCAAAGCCACGCCGGCGCGACAGGCGGCATGCGGCCATCAGGCCATCGGCGTCTCGGAAATCGGCATAAAGGGTATCGATGGCGGCCACCCCGGACACGCCGGCCACGCACAGGCACATGGATTGCGCCATCGTGTACAGCGGCGAGAGTGCACCGTCGTCCTCGCGGTTGGAGATGGCACCGATCGCTGTGGACAGGTCTTCGGCCCCCCAGGTGACCCCTGCCAGACGGGGCAGCGGCGTGCTGGCATAGCTGGTCATGGTCAGCATCGAGGCCGCGGTCTCGGTGGCCACCGGCACGATGCGCACGCTGCCAGGCACCAGGCCGGCTCGCACCTCCAGGGCGTCGAGGTAGTGGCTCAGCAATTGCACATCGGCCGCGCCACGCACCTTGGGCAGCATGATGCCGCTCAAACCGGGCACCAGAACCGCCGCAAGGTCGTCCAGCGCCAAACCCGAATCCAGTGGGTTGATCCGAACAAACAGGCGTGCCTTGCTCTGCTCGCCCTGCGATTGCAGGTATTGGGCAGCCGCCTGGCGCGCTGCGGGCTTCTGCGAAGGGGCCACCGCGTCTTCGAGATCCAGAATCAGGGCGTCTGCCTGGCTGCCCTGAGCCTTGGCCAGCTTGCGTTCACTGTCGGCCGGCACAAACAACATCGACCGCATTGGCGTGCAATCCATGCCTGAATCATCTGAAGTCTTGCGTCTTGTCTCCAGCATATGCTGCCTCATCTCCCATACACAACATACGTATTGTATGCATGCGTACGATCATGATCAAGATGTTTTCCCTAGGTGAAAACAGTGAGGATGGTGGGTGCCCGACAGGCGGGCTGAGGCATCACAGGTTGGATGTGATGCGTGACCAGGCTGCCTGCAAGGCGCCTTGATGGCTGGGGGCCGCGATGCGAATCAGCGCCTCGGCACGCTGATGAAGGGACAAACCCTTGAGTTCGGCCACGCCATGTTCGGTGATGACGGTGTCGGCCAGGTGCCTGGACAAGGTGCACAGCCCCTGATCTGGCAGAACGGGCACGATGCGCGACACCGTGCCCCGGCTTGCGGTTGCGCGCAGGCAAATCATCAGGCGCCCGCCTTCCGACGCCCAGGCGCCCTGGGCAAAGGCGGGCAGCCCGCCTGCGCCGGCCATGAGCCTTCCTTCCGCCCGCTCGGCGTTGACCTGGCCAAAAAGGTCGACCTCGACCGCCGAGTTCACCGCCACGAAGCGCGGGATGGCGCCGATGGCAGCCACGCTGTGCGTGTGGCGCACATCCGTGAGCCACAGCGGTTCAAGTTGCGAGGCAAAGTCGTACAGGCCGGCGTCGCCCAGCACAACACCCGCGGTGATCCGGGCGTCATGGTCGAGGGCACCAGCCTCCCACAGGCGCTGCATGGTGCTGGTGACCATGCCTGCGTGCAGCTTCAGGCGACGGTGCTGGGCCAGTTGGGTGCCCAGGGCCAGGGGGACGGTGCCGATGCCGAACTGCAGGGTATCGCCATCGCGGATCAGGCCTGCGGCCAGATGGGCAATGCGCAAATCCAGCTCGCCAGCCTCAGGTTCGCTGTAGCTGAGCAAAGGGCTGTCCGCCTCGCTCCACGCATCCAAGGATGCGATGGGCACGCTGAATGAGCCAGGCGTGCGCGGCATCAAGGGGTTGAGGTGCGCCACCCGGCGCTTGGCCCTGGCCCACACCAAGGGCAGAAAATCTGCGCTCACGCCCGCGCTGCACATGCCCTTGTCGTCAGGCAGACTGAGGTGCGCAAAGGCCACGTCAGGCGCGGGGCCATGTTGCATGACCTGGGCCATGCCGATGTAGTCCGTGCACAGCAGGTCGGCGCGCCCTTCCCTCATGCCAGCGCGCACGTTCGGAGACATGAAGAAGGCAGTTTGCCGAGCCTCAGGGTGCAGGGCAAGGTAGTCGACCGTGTCGATGCCCGGAAACTGCACGCTGGTGAACGTCACGCCGCGTGCCACTTCGGGCTGCGCCAACAACGACCCGGCCAGCAAGCCGGACTGCGCGCTGAGGCCGGGCATGAAGACGCGATCGCCGGGGCGCAGGCTGCGCACCGCATCGGTCAGTGAGGGCACGCTCATGCCTCGGCCTCGGCCACTTCCGCCCCGACATGCGGGGGTGCGCTCAGGCTCACCACCGCCTCACCCGTCACGATATCGACACCCGCTTCGGTACGGGCGCTCACGGTGTAGCGCGCGCATTCACCTTCGATGCCGCCGAGCTGCGCTGTCAACACCAGGCGCTCGCCCCGGCTGGCCGCACCGACAAACCGCGTTTGAAGGCTGCGCAGCCCGTACGGCCCGAACCGGCCGCTGAACAGCCGTGCCACATAGGCCATGGTCAACATGCCATGCACCAGCGGGCGCTCAAAGCCTGCAGCGCTTGCCACCGCCTCGTCCAGATGCAGCGGGTTGTGATCACCGGAAGCCGCTGCATACAGGGCCAGGTCCACCGCAGACACCGGGCCCACCTGCAGCGACAGTTGTTTGGGATAGTCAACGCCGCTCATTTGGCGCGTGCCTCGCCGGCATCTGGCACCGGTTCATTTCGCACCAGGATGGTCTGGGTGCTTTCGCAGGCCACCTGGTTGCGCACCTTGTAGCGCGTGCGCACAACGATGAAGCTCAGCGCGCCGCCACGCTTGTCGTAAAGATCACTGATGGTGCGGCTCATCTCGACCTCATCGCCCACGTAGACAGGCATGAAGTGTTCAAAGCTTTGCTCGGCATGCAGCACCTTGCGAACGGGTACGTTCAGGTGCTGCAGCAAGGTGGCGCTGCTGCAGTGCTCGCTCTCCATGGCTTTGAGAAAAGTGGGGGGAACCGGGCACGCCGGCAATCCGGCAGACTGGGCTGCGGCCCGGTCCCAATAGACCGAATCGGCTTCGCCAATCGCCTCGCAAAACAACTTGACGCGCCAGGCCTCTGCACGCGCCTTCGTGGGCGCGGTGGTGTAGCCAAGGTGGATCTTGTCGATCATGCCAGCGCCTCTTGCACGCGCCCCTGCCATTGAGGCCAGTTGCTGCGCAGTCGATCATCAAAGCCCGATTGCAATTGTCGGTGGTGGCGCCACAGGTAGGTGACCGGCCCGCCTGTCCAGGCCGGGCTGACACCGGCCGCACAGGCAGCCACATCGAGCGTGGCTGCATCCGGCGCCGCCCCCGCATCCAGCAGTTGCAAGGCCACCAGTGCCTGCGCATCCAGCGAAATCGCACCTGCAGAGGCCAGGCGTCGCAGAACGCTGCCCGCATCGCCGCTTCGGTAGGGCAACGCCCCACCCAGTCTGCTGGCCAGCGAGGCCAGGGCGTCGGCCTCGGCCGGTGTGGCCGAAATGATCTCCAGCACGCGCCCATATGGCCCCACCGGGCTGAGCACGGCGCGCGCGCCAGCTGGCTCGACCGAGCGGGGTGCATCGCCCAGGCTTTGGACGTGAACGGTGTGGAAGGCGCCTCGCGAGTCGTTCAACACCAGGGTATCGGGCGCCAGAGAGACGTCTTCCGTGAGGGGCAAGCGGCTCGCGCTCAAAGCCTGAGACCACAGGCTTTGCATGGGCGACAAGGGCCCCACCACGACGGACTCGATCTTCAAGTCGGCTGGGGCCGCCAGGGCGCGGTCGGCGCGCTGGCGATTGAGGAACAGGCTGCGCATCATGTTGGCGGCCACCGGGTCACGCATCAGCCGCAGGAATTGCCGCATCTCGATGGCGCTGGCCTGGGGCACAGGGTGCCGCGCACCCAGCAGCACGCAGTCGATGATGGTGCGGTAAGCAGGGTAGTCACGCAGGTCGGCATCGCTCACGCCATGCTCGCCCGCCAGACGCCGCACGGTCTCACCATCGTGAACAGGCACGTCCATCTGAGCGAGGTGCGGGAACTTCTCGGCGGCATCGAAGGGATGACCCGCGAGCCGGCGCGCCACCTCACGCGCCTTGTCCAGCAACTGGTCCGCAGGCACGGCCGCTTCATAGAGACCACATGCCACCGCTTCGACCGGTTTGATCGAACGGCCGGTGAGCAGCATCGACAAGCCCTGCTCGAATCCCACCAGGCGCGGCAGACGCTGCGTACCGCCAGCCCCCGGCAGCAAGCCCCAGCGCACCTCTGGCAGGCCTTGCACCGCCCGCTCGTCGTCAACGACCACCCGGGCGCGACAAGCCATGGCCAACTCCAGCCCGCCGCCAAGTGCCAGGCCATTGACGGCAGCCACCCAGGGCTTGCTGGACGCCTCCAGGCGCACGAACAGGCGGCCCAGGCGGCCGCACAGATCGAACAAGGCGGGCTCGGGCAGCACCTGCGCGCTGTCCGTGAAGCCCTTGACCATGCTCAGATCGGCACCGGCCAGAAAGGCTTTTTTGCCGGACGTCAGAACCACGGCACGGACAGCCGCTTCGGCATCGACACGGTCCATCAAGGCCTCGATCGCGTCCATCAGACCGGCCGAGAACACGTTCATGGACCGGCCCGGCATGTCGATCGTGGCCAGCAACAGGCCATCAGCCTCTAGGCTGAGCTCAATTGGGGATGACAAGGTGCTCACTCCTCAGGTGGCGGGCGGTTCGCCAAGGTGGCTCGGCCGCCCAGTCGGCATCAACCGGCAAACTTCTTGAAGTCCGGCTTGCGCTTTTCGTTGAAGGCGCGCACGCCTTCCTTGGACTCTTCGCTCTGGTAATAGCCCTTGACGGCGGCCACACCCATGAAGCTGATGCCCCGAATGTTTTCGCTGTCTGCATTGAACGAACGCTTGGCGATCGCGATGGCGGTCGGGCTCAGTTCATTGATCTCGGCAGCCCAGGCCTCGCACTCGACGTCGAGTTCCTCGTGAGGCACCACCTTGTTGACCAGCCCCATGTCCAGGGCTTCTGCAGCGGTGTAGCGGCGGCAGAGGAACCAGATCTCGCGGGCCTTCTTCTCGCCCACGATGCGCGCCAGATAGGCCGTACCGAAGCCGGGGTCCACCGAGCCAACCTTCGGGCCGACCTGGCCGAACTTGGCCTTTTCGGAAGCAATGGTGAGGTCGCAAATGGTGGCAAACACATTGCCGCCGCCAATGGCAAAGCCTTGCACACGTGCAATCACCACCTTGCGGCAGTCGCGGATGGCCGATTGCAGCTCTTCGATCGGCAGACCGACCATGCCGCGAGGGCCATACAGGCCATCTTCCGACAGGTGCACCTTCTGGTCGCCGCCTGTGCAAAATGCCTTGTCACCGGCGCCGCCAAAGATCACGGTGTTGACCGACTTCTCTTCGTCAGCCATGCGGAAGGCCTGGATCAGCTCTTCCACCGTCTGGGTGCGAAAAGCGTTGAACACCTCAGGGCGGTTGATCGTGATGCGAACCGCATTGGGGCCCACTTCGTACAGAATGTCCTTGAATTCCTGGCTCATGATTTCAGTCCTGTCGATGATGTTGATGGGTGCAATGGCCGCTCAGATCAGCCATGCATGCTCAGGCCACCCGAAACGCTGATGGTCTGGCCCGTGATGAATGCCGCGTCGTCGCTGGCCAGGAAGGCCACGAGACCGGGGTAGTCGTCAGGCACGCCGATGCGGCCCAGCGGCACGCCACGCACCATGGCATCCCGGATCTTCTGGCCGGCTTCGCCCGTGCCTACGAAGGCGTCCATGGCCGGGGTGTCGGTGGGGCCAGGGCACACGGTGTTGACGGTCACGTTGTTGCGCGCCACTTCACGTGCAAAAGCCTTGGCAAAGGCGATGGTGGCGCCCTTGCAGCCTGAATACACCACTTCGCCTGACGAGCCCACACGGCCGGCGTCGGAGGCGATGTTGACGATGCGCCCTGCCTTGCGGGCGTTCATACCCTGCCCCACCACATGGGTCATGTGCAGCGGGCCGAAGTAGTTGATCGACACCACCTTCTTCCAGAAGGCCTCGTCGGTCTTCAGGAAGGGCATGGGGGTGTCCCAACCGGCGTTGTTCACCAGAATGTCGGTGGCGCCGGCTGCCTCTTCAAAGCCCGCCACCGCAGCCTGGACGGCGCTGTAGTCGGTGATGTCGCACACGGCGACCACACCCTTGCCACCAGCCGCATCGATGGCTGCCACCGTGTCGGCGGCGCCCTGGGGGTTGATGTCGAACACGCCCACAACGGCGCCTTCGCTGGCCAGACGCAAGGCAATCGCCTTGCCAATGCCGCTGCCGGCGCCCGTCACGATGGCAATCTTGCCTTTCAGTCCTCGCATCAGGAGTCTCCTGTGAATGTAGAAAAAAGGGTAACAAGAACGGTGGTGCGTGTCAGGCACCCTGGCGGCCAATGATGGCGACCGCCGACACGTTTTGATGCGGATGCCCGCCCAGGTTCTGGGTCAGGCCCCGATCGATCCGCTTGAGTTGCCGCGGCCCGGCGCGACCGTGCAACTGCAGGTAAACCTCGTAGACCATGCGCAATCCCGAGGCCCCGATGGGATGGCCGAAGCATTTGAGTCCGCCGTCCGGTTGCACCGGCAGCGCCCCTTGCAGATCGAACATGCCATCGAGCACGTCATGGATGACGCGGCCATGCTCGCTGAAGCCCAGGTCTTCCATGAGCACGGCCTCCGTCACCGAAAAGCAGTCGTGCACCTCGGCCATGTGAATCTGGCTGCGGGGGTCGGTGATGCCGGCGCTGGCATAGGCTCTGGCACCAGCCGTGCGGGCCGTGGCGATGAAGCTGCCATCCCAGTTGTTGAAGCTCGCCTCTTCGCCATTGCTGACCGACAGCTCCAGCGCCTTGATCGTGAGCACCTCGCGGTCGGGCTTCAGGCTGCGGGCAATCTCGGGCGTCGTCAGGATGGCGCAGGCGGCGCCGTCGCTCACCCCGGAGCAATCGAACAGCCCCAGCGGTGCGGCAATGGTCATGGCCTTGAGCACATCCTCTTCGGTGATCTGGTTGCGCAGATGGGCCTTGGGGTTGTGCGCGGCATTGGCATGGCTCTTGATGGAGATGTGCGCCATGGCACGCTTGAGGTCGGACATGCTGACCCCATGGCGCGCCGCATAGGCCGAGGCCAGTTGGGCAAAGGCGCCCGGTGCGGTGGCATTGGGCAGCCACAGGTCGTTGTCCACCCCTCGGGTGCGCACCGGAAGGCCGCCGTACCCCGTGTCCTTGAGCTTTTCGGCGCCCAAGGCCAGCACGATGTCGTAAGCGCCCGATGCCACGGCATAGGTGGCCGCACGCAGCGCCTCGGTGCCGGTGGCACAGGCGTTTTCCACCCGGGTGGCCGCAATGCGCGGCAGGCGCAAGGCCTGGGCCAGCGGCCCGGCTGTCTTGCCCACATTGTTTTCTTCGAGGCACACGCCCAGCCAGGCGGCCTCGATCTGAGGCAGGCCAATGCCGGCGTCGGCCATCGCCTCATTGAAGGCCTCCAGCATGAGGTCTTCTGCACTGCAGTCCCAGCGCTCGCCAAAGCGGGTGCAACCCATGCCGAGAATGGCGACCTTGTCGCGGATACCCGTTGCCATCGTCTCTCCTTAAGCGGTCTGGCGAACGGGTGTCGCCTTCCAGAAATAGCGGCGGAAGCCGCGCTTGTGATCGAACTCCTTGATGCGGTAGACCATGCGCACCGGCAGGCCCACCGCCAACTCGTCTGCGCCGGTGTCCGTGAACTCCATCATCACGCGGCCACCGCCATCAAAGTCGATGTGCCCGAACTGGAAGGGCGGGTGCGGCGTAAAGGCCAGGAAGTCACTGGTGTGAGACAGCACCTTTGCCGACGCATCGGCCAGGCTCACCGGCTCCTGGCTGTCCTGCGCACGGCATGCAGGGTTGACACACAGACGCGTCGAAGGGAACTGCACCGTGCCGCAATGTCTGCAACGGCCACCCTCGAAGTGCGCCACCCGGGCCTGCTGCCGCCAGGCGGCGGTCAGCGCGGTCTTGTTGTCCATCTCGGCGCGCATGCCCCACTCCGGCTCGTACTGCCGGGTGAATGACAGGTACTTGAGGTAACTGGTTTCTGCCTGCCCGGAGCCGGGCACCGTGCCGGAGCAAGCTTGCGCGGTTCGACGCAGCAGCAGCGCATCACAGCCATTGGCAAAGCTCAACAACAGGATCCACTCGCCGTCGCTGGCCAGACGCACGGCCGTGTCCAGCATGGCCAGGGGCTGCGCGCCGCCCAGATCGCCCACCTGCTCTGCCTCGGTGGACACCAGTGCCGTGTCGGGAACGCCCAGCTTCCTGGCGACCGCCGCGTTGATTTTCGAAATGGGCGCAGGCATGACGAAGTGCCGGATGTCGGCAGCCGCCACACCGGCCTGAGCCAGACAAGCTTTCGCAGCCTGGAGGGCGATCTTCATGTAACCCTCTTCACGCACCCAGCGCTCTTCCCACTGGTAGTCGTGATCCTGACCGCTTTCTCTGAAGTGATCAACGAAATCCGCCTGGATGGAAGACGACGCCACAAAGGTCGCCACCGGGTTGCCCTCGCCCACCAGGGCGGCGGCCGCACCATGCCCGGTGATCAACTCCTGCGCACTCGCAGGGCGAGGAACTCGGCACTCCGCCGCCACCAGCAGATGGCGAACCGCCGAGGGCTGCCGCAAGGCTTGCACCAACTCGATGGTGGCCGCACGTGCGGACGAGGCCACATCGCGCGCCACCGTCTCGCCTGGCAGGCCCAGCGCGGCCGCGGCCACACCGGCGTTGAGGCGGTCGGCAAACGGGAGGGTCGTGGAGGCCAGGGTCAACTGCCCGGGCAAACCCTCAGCCAGCCCATTGATCAGCAGCCTGGCGGCTTCCACCGTCATGGTGATGACGTCCTCATCCCAATTGGCCATGGCACGCTGCCCTTTGGCCAGGCTCCTGAGGCCTGGCGCCATCCAGCGGTGCAATGCCACCACCTCGCTGCGCTCAAGTCGCAGATGTGGCACATAGCGGGCAGTGGCCAGCAAGCCGAAGCGTGTTCCTGTCTGGTTCATGGCAGCCGTTTGAATGAATCTTGCAATATTTGATGATGTGGCTGATGATACACTAGCGAACCGTAATCGCAATGGACTTTGATGTGATTCAGGCCAGGGTTTCCCCTGCCACTGAACGCAGACAGCAGGAGACAGCAATTGCAAGCCAATACCGTCAAGCTACGCGAGTGGGTCAATGAACGACAGGGCCTGAGCCTGTCGTCCTACGAAGCGCTGAGGTCGTGGTCGGTGACCGAGCCCGACAAGTTCTGGTCCTGCCTGTGGGCCTACTTCGACCTGCACTCACAAGCCCCTTTTGCACACGCCATCGCCGAACCACGCATGCCGGGCGCCGTGTGGTTCGAAGGCGCCAGGGTGAACTACGTCGAACAGGTGATGCGCCATGCCCAGGACGAACGCCTGGCGGACACACCTGCCGTGATCTTCCGCAACGAGCGCATGCAACAGGAGGGCAAGACCATCCAGATTGGCTGGCGCGAACTCGCAAGCCGCGTTGCGCACATCGCCGGCGCCCTGCAGGCCATGGGCGTCAAGGAGGGAGACCGTGTGGCCGCCTACCTGCCCAACACGCCAGAGGCCTTGATCGCCTTTCTGGCCTGCGCATCCTTGGGTGCCATCTGGAGCGTTTGCGCGCCGGACATGGGCGTGGGCACCGTGCAAGACCGCTTTCGTCAGATCCAGCCCAGTGTGCTGCTGGCCTGTGATGGCTCGGTTTACGGCGGCAAGGTGGCCGACCGCCGACCGCTGATCACGTCGCTGCTGCAAACCTTGCCCAGCATTGCGCACCTGGTGCTGGTGCCCGTGCTTCAGGCTTCAGGTGGCCCCGAGGCCCCTTATGTGCCTGACAACTGGCATGGACAGTTTCACCAATGGGCGGAATGCGAGGCCTGCCCCACGCAAGTGGCACCTCAGGCCGTGGCCTTCCACCACCCACTCTGGGTGGTCTACAGCAGCGGCACGACGGGCCTGCCCAAGCCCATCGTGCATGGCCATGGCGGCGTGATGCTCGAAATGCTCAAGCTGCATCACTGCCACCTCAACCTGCTGCCAAGCTGGGAGGCGAACGACCGCCTGCACTGGTACAGCAGCACCGGCTGGGTGATGTGGAACCTGCAGATGTCTGCGCTCCTGCAAGGCACCACCATCTGTCTGTACGACGGCCACCCGTCCTTCCCGCAGGCAGACACCCTCTGGCGCTTTGCTCATGACCTGAAAGTCACCTTGTTCGGCGGCGGCGCCGCCTATTACACAGGCTGCATGAAGGCGGGCGTCGACCCCCATGCACTGGGCCTGAGCGAACACATCCGCACGCTCGGCTCGACCGGCTCCCCCTTGCCGCCCGAAGGCTATGCATGGGGGCACGCCGCCGTCAGGCAGGACGTATGGTGGGCGGTCATCTCGGGCGGCACCGACATCGCCAGCGCCTTCCTGGGCGGCACACCGGAGCTGCCCACCATCCCCGGCCAGATGCAGGCACGCTGCCTGGGTGCCGACGTGCAAGCCTGGGACGAAAACGGCCAGCCGCTCACCGATGCCGTGGGCGAGCTGGTGTGCCTGCAGCCCATGCCCTCCATGCCCGTGAAGTTCTGGGGCGACGAAGGCCACAAACGCTATCTGGACAGCTACTTTGATGTCTACCCTGGCGTCTGGCGCCATGGCGACTGGCTGCAAATCACCCCCAGCGGCGGCACCATCATCTACGGCCGCAGCGACGCCACGCTCAACCGCCACGGTCACCGCCTGGGCACCAGCGAGGTCTACCGGGTGGTCGAAGCCGAGCCCGAGGTGATCGACAGCCTCGTCGTCGACATCGAGTTCCTCGGCAAGCCCAGCTACATGCCCCTGTTTGTGGTGCTGAAGCCGGGCCTGGATCTGGACTCGGCATTGGTTCAACGCCTCAAGCAGCGCATCCGCGAAGGCCTGTCGCCCCGCTTCGTGCCCGACGACATCGTGCAGGTCGAAGCCATCCCTCGCACCCTGACCGGCAAGAAGCAGGAGCTGCCCGTCAAGAAACTGATGCTGGGCCGCGACCTGGCCGACGTGGTCAACAAGGACGCCTGCGCCAACCCGCAGGCATTCGACTGGTATGTCGACTTTGCCAAGGCGCGCGCGCGCCAGGCCGGCTGAGCCCCGTTCAGTCAAGCCCTTCCCTATCAACCTCTATCAAGTTGGAGACAGACAATGAGCAAGCATTTGCAAGGCCGCGTGGCCCTGGTGACTGGCGCAGGCCGCGGTGTGGGTCGGGGCATTGCCCTTGAGCTGGCGCGCCAGGGCGCAGACGTGGTCGTCAATGACCTGGGGGCCTCGCTGGATGGCAAGGCCGAAGCCGAACAACCCGGTGCCGCCGTGGTGGCCGAGATTCAAGCCATGGGCGGACGCGCGGTGGTCGACGGCGGCTCCGTGGCCTCGTGGGACGACGCACAGCGCATGGTCGATCTGGCCATCAAGACCTTCGGCCGCATCGACATCGTCGTCAACAATGCCGGGATTCTGCGTGACGTGATGTTCCACCGCATGGGCGAGGCCGAATTCGACGACGTGATGGCGGTGCACATCAAGGGCTCGTTCAACGTCAGCCGCGCCGCAGCACCCCACTTCAAGGCCCAGAACAGTGGCGTCTTCGTGCACATGACGTCCACCTCGGGCCTGATCGGCAACTTTGGCCAGGCCAACTACAGTGCTGCCAAACTGGGCGTGGTGGCCCTGTCCAAATCGATCGCGCTGGACATGCAGAAATTCGGGGTGCGCTCCAATGCCGTGGCGCCCTTCGCCTGGACGCGCATGATCGACTCCATCCCGGCCGAAACGCCAGAGCAGAAAAAGCGCGTCGAGGGGCTCAAGAAACTGGACGCCGACAAGGTCGCGCCCTTTGTGGTGGGCCTGTGCTGCGACGGCGCCAGCCATGTCAGCGGGCAGGTCTTTGGCGTTCGCAACAACGAGATCTACCTGTTCAGCCAGCCACGCCCCATCCGCAGCGCCCACCGCAGCGAAGGCTGGACGCCCGACAGCGTGCTGGAGCAGGCCATCCCCATGCTGCAATCGGACTTCTACGCACTGGATCGGTCCGGCGATGTGTTCACCTGGGACCCGGTCTGAGCCATGCCAAGGGAAAGCCTGGCGCATGTCGGCGCCATGACAGTTAAACTATGTGCATGTAAACAGTCATGGACCCGCACTTCTGCAGCGGTCTATACCTCATGTCCGAAGCCAAGCACAGTGTGGACTGGGAGCTCAAGTTGGGCTTCCTGATCCATGATGTTTCCCGCTTGCGGCGCAGCGCATTCGACCGCTGCCTCAAGCCCCTCAATGTGACCAGGTCCCAGTGGTGGGTGCTGGCCTACCTGTCGCGCGAAGACGGCATGACCCAGGTCCAACTTGCGGAAGAGCTGGATCTGGGCAAGGTGGCCATCGGGGGCCTGATCGACCGCCTTGAAAAGACCGGACTCGTGCGACGCGAGGCCGATGCCAACGATCGTCGCGTGAACCGGATCTTCCTGGAGCCCAAGAGCAAACAGCTCATCAGCAAGATGCGCAAGGTCAGTCACCAGCTCAATGCGACCATCCTCCACGGCATCAAGGATGAGCAACTGAACTCGACCGCTGCCACGCTCGACACCATGAAGAGCAATCTGCTGAGCTATCTGGCAGACAGCGAAGCCTGACGACGCGCCAAACAGACCCTCACCAAAGCAAAGCGGCCTGCCTCGCCATGAGGTACAGGCCGCTTTCTCCGTGTGACGAAACTTCGCTCAGGATGTGCTGCGCAGCGCCTTTTCCTGCACGGCCTTGCCACGCACCAGCGCCTTGGCTTCGGCCCAATCTTCGGGGGTCAGTTTGCCCAGCTCCGCAAAGGTGCTGGGTGCTGCCAGGTGATGGCCCCCGTCAATGGCGATGTTGTGCCCGGTCAGGTACTCGCAGCCATCTGCCTGCAAGAACGTCAACAGATTGCACAGTTCGTGCATGCGGCCAAAACGCCCCATCGGAACCTGCTCCGATGAGGCTGCTCCCACATTGGCCTTGGGAATGGGCGCCAGCTTTTCCCAGGCACTTTCCGTGGGGAATGGCCCTGGCGCCACGGCGTTGACCCGGATGTTGTGACGCCCCCACTCCACTGCCAGCGACATGGTCATGGCGTGCAGCGCACTCTTGGACATCACGGACGGCAGCACATAGGCAGAGCCGGTCCACACCCAGGTCACCAGCATGCTCACCACCGAGCCCGGCAGACCTTGCGCGATCCAGCGACGGCCACAAGCCAGGGTCGAATACAGCGCGCCGTCCATGACGGTGGAGCGCACCGCCTCAAAGCCACGAGGGCTGATGTCAGCCGAAGGCGAGATGAAGTTGGCCGCGGCGTTGTTGATCAGGCCCGTCAAGGGACCGTCCTGCCAGATGCGCTCGACCATGGCATCGATCTGATCGGCGTCACGGACATCGCAAACATGGCCATGGATGTCACCGCCGTGTGCCGCGGTGCAGCGCAGCTCCGCAACGGCTTCTTCCAGCACGGCACCTCGGCGACCGCAGATGTAGACCACGGCGCCCGAAGCGCTGAAGGCGCGGGCCAGTTCCTTGCCAAGGCCAGTGCCACCACCGGTGATGAGGATGCGCTTGCCCGCCAGGGCGTCTGGGCGCAAAGGGCTGATGTTTGGACTCATGTATCTTCCTTTCAAAAGGGTCAGCCCATCGCGTAGATGGACTTGAGCTGCTGGTAGGCCGCGATGGATTCAGGCCCCATCTCGCGTCCCAATCCACTGGCCTTGATGCCGCCAAAAGGCGCATTCAGATCAGGCAGATAGCCGTTGATGCCGATCGTGCCGGTCGCCACGCGGCGCGCCACACGCAAGGCCCGCTCGCGGTCTCGCGACCACACGGTGCCCCCCAGACCGAAGGCCGAGTCATTGGCGAGCTGGATGGCCTCGTCGTCGCTGCCATAGGCGATCAGTGACAGCACCGGGCCGAAGATCTCCTCACGCGCAATCGTGGCGCTGTTGCTGACATCGGCAAAGACCGTGGGTTGCACGAACCACCCTCTGTCTCGCGAAGCAGGACGCCCCCCGCCAGTCACCAGCCGAGCTTCCTGCTTGCCGATCTCGATGTAGCGTTCGACGCGGTTGCGATGCATGGCAGAGCCCATCGGGCCGATCTGGGTGTTGCGGTCCAGCGCATCGCCCACCACATACGACGAGGCCGTGGCGGCCACTGCGTCCACGACTTCCTTGTAGCGCGCGTTCGGAACCAGGATGCGCGTGCACGAGAAGCAGGCCTGGCCATTGCTGAGCAAAGAAACCGAAGGCATGCCGCCAATGAAGGCATCCAGATCGGCGTCGTCCAGCAAGATGGCAGCCGACTTGCCCCCCAACTCCAGGCTGACTGGGCGCAGCAGCTTGCCGCAGGCCTCGGCAATCGCCCGGCCTGCACCGGTCGAGCCCGTGAAGGCGACCTTGTCGACGCCTGGATGCGACACCAGGTAGGCGCCCAGTTCACGCCCACCCGGCACCCAGTTGACCACGCCTGGTGGCAGCCCGGCCTCTTCGGCAGCCTGCGCCACGATGAAGCAGTCGAGCACGGTCTCGGGCGAGGGCTTGAGCACGATGCTGCAACCGGCTGCCAGCGCTGGCCCGATCTTCATCAGCGACAGGATGACCGGGAAGTTCCAGGGCACGATGGCGCCCACCACCCCAACCGGCTCGCGGCGCACTGTGGTGTTGAAGCCCAGCGGCGACGGACGGCTTTCTTCTGCGTCCAGCGTGCCGGCCAGGCTGGCATAGTAGCGCAGCACGGCCACGGAATAGCTGCTCTCCAGTTGTTCTGCCGTAGCGATCGGCATGCCGTTTTGCATGCTGACTGTGCGTGCAAGTTCGCTGCCCCGTTTTTCCAGGGCATCGGCGAAACGCGACAGACACTCACCGCGCTCTGCGCCGCTCATCGTGCCCCAGGCCGTTTCGGTCAATGCGCGACGGGCCGCACTCACCGCAGCATCGATGTCCTGCTGATCGCCTTCCGGCGCACTGCCAACCACGTCTTCCGTGCTGGCGCTGATGGCCTCGAACCGCGTGCTGGAATGGGGCTTCACCCATTGGCCGCCGATGAACAAGGCTTGGTGATGTGTGCTCATGAGGGTCTCCTGACGCTGGCGCCCATGCACCAGCAGCGACTGCCGTGTTTTGCGGTCAGGCTGATGTGCTGCCGCAGTGAAAGATCGAGTGCGACGCGAAATTGTCGTTCGCATGCGTACCATATGCTAACACTACCAATTTGCAGCCACACTGGCAGAAACCCCCGAGCGCTGGTGCGTCAGGCGCTGCCCAGCAACTTGAGTGCGCGAGCCCTGGCCAGCGCCGCAGAGCGACTGCCGACGCCCAGCTTGGCGTAGAGGTTGCGCAGATGCCACTTCACAGTGGGCAGCGACAATGACAGCCGATCGGCCATCTGCAAGTTGTTGAGCCCCTGGTCAAGCAGGGCCAGTATCTGCAGCTCGCGCGCCGAAGGCGCCTCAACGTAGGCCACGCCCTCTTCCGTCTGTGGGCGGCTTGAATCAGCCCCGTCGGCGGTTGCACTGACATGCGCCATCAGACGCCCCCACAAGGCCAGCTCCGAGGGCAAGTTCAGGCCCAGATCCTTGTCCTTGAGTTGCAAAAGCCACGCGCTCAACCAGTTGATGCGCGCAAGGAAGGGCGACAGCAAACGCCCGGGTGCCGCCATGGCCAAGGCGAGCGACAAGCTGCGTTGCGCTCTGTTGAAGTGCCGATCGCGCACATGGATTTCCGTTGCGGCGGCCAGCAACTCGACCTGATCACGCATGCGGTGCTGCCCCTGTGCGGTGCGCAGACGCTGCTCGATCGCGTTCAGCGCAGCCTCGTGCTGCCCCTGTGCGATCAGGACATCGATCGATGCCATCATCCAGTCGCCTCGCTCCGGCATGCTCCGGTCGCGGCCCAGCTGACACCGTGCGGCCAGTGCCTCGGCTTCGGCCAGGCGCCCCAGTTGCACGCAGCGGCGCACACGGCTAGCGGTCAGGAATTTCAAGGCCCGTGCCGGGTAGCTCAAGGCGATGCGCTCCAGCATGGCAGACGCCAGCATCTCGTCGCCCTCACCTTGCCACAGTGCGGCGCAGGCACTCAGACCCTGCTCGGCGCTCGTCATCACACCCTGCAAGGTCGAACAACTCGTGCTCATCTTGGCCACGCGCCTCGCCCGATCGGTGAAACCCAGATCGCGCAGCGCCCCCACATGCACAAAGTCGATGGCGTCCAGAACATGCACGTCCGCGCCGATCAGGTCAACCACCTTGGCTCGCACCGCCTGCAAGAGCTGATCGGCCAGATCGGGTCGCCCCTGCGTGATTTCCGCACAGGCGCGCACGATGGCGACCCATGCCATGCCCCAAGGGCTGCTGGATCGGTCGATCACCGCCTGCGCCTGCGTGAGGTGTTGAGCGGCCACCATCAGGTCGCCATGGTCGATTTCAGTCATGGCCAGCAGGGTGATGGCCGTGGCATGACTCAGGGCATCACGAGGGCAGTCCCTTTCCAGCCAGGCGCTCGCGCACGCCCGCGCCTCGGGCAAGCGATCCAGGTACACATTGATGATGAGGCCCAGGAATTCGGCCCGCGCCTGCTCACGCACACCGGCCTGCGCAAGGCCCTGCACGCCAAGGCGGTCCAGTGCCTTGCTCGCGCGTTCGTACTGCATGGTATGGCAGAGCGCCCAGACATACCAGCCATGGGCTTCGCTCGAGATGTCTCCGCCGATGGCCATCAGACGGTCGGCCCAGGTGATGAAGGGCGCCATCCGATCCTGGTCGCCCACCACCACGGCCGCCACGCGATCCAGAAGCTGCTCAGCCAGCACCACCGCCTGCGCATCCAGCGCGATGGGCAGTGCGTTGATGTCGTCACCCTGTTGTGCATGCCAGCTCGCAGCACGCTCAAGCACTTCACGTCGGCGCTCGCCACTCAGGCGATCCCTGCCTTCCGCCAGCAAGAACTCGCGCAGCAGGGTGTGGAAGCGCAACCACCGCCGATTGCGGTCCAGTGGAAAGATCAGCACATTGCGCGCCAGCAGATCATCCAGCCACGCCCTGGCCTCTGAGCAACCCGTCATGTGCGCGGCCAACTCGACGCTGAATTCGCGAAGCGGCGCGATCTCGAGCATGAACTGCACCTGTTGGTCGTCAAAGCCGACCAGCACTCGCCGCGCCAGCAGGCGGGCGATGTCGATCTGGTCGCCGCCAAAACGCGCCAGCACCCCATCGAAATCCAGATGGGCGCCCTCCCCCTGCAGCCGCTGCTCCCCAGACATCAGCACCTGCAACAGCCTCAGCGCCGTGGGCCAGCCTTCTGTTTGCGCCTCGATGCGCTTGAGCAGACGCTCGTCCAGTTGCACCAGGCCGGCCTCGGCAAACAGGCTGGCCACGCCTGACTGGTCCATGCGCAGATGAGGCACGCCCAGCTCCAGCGCCGACAACTCGAGCTTGGCGCGCACCATGTCGATGGGCAGTTCACGCGTGCTGGAAACGACGATCTTCAGATGAGGGCCGCTCTGAAAGATCAGGCGATCCAGAAAGGCCGGCAATTGCGGGTCACGACAATAGCCCAGGTTGTCGATGAACAGCACCACCTCTGACTCGAGCTGATTGAACTGCTCAAAGATGTCGTCGCGCGCCACGCCGCGGCCAGACAGCGCCTGAAGCATCGACGCCGGCTCGCCCAGGCTGAGCAAGCAGGCATGCGACATGGCAATCCGCAACAGGTAAAGAAGCGTCGAGAGGTCCGTGTCGCGGTCATCGAGTGTGACCCACACGCCACGCCGCCCCTCGTTGACCAGCTGCTGGTGCAGCCGCGTCAGCAATACCGTCTTGCCATAACCCGATGGTGCCGTCACCAGCACCAGCTTGGGCAATGGCTGCAACTGCTGCAGCGCAGCCAGCGCACGGGTGTCCACGGCATCGAACTTGAAAGTCGGGGGAGCGATGCGCGTCTCGTGCGCGACGACATCCTGCTCGCCAGCCTGAACGGCGCTGACCAAGCCGGCAAAGGTCTCACCCATCACATGAACCCCAAATCATTACCGTGCTTACCATGCACATGCATATCATATTCGACATGCAGGCATCACGTGCCGCAATCCGGGTGACCAATGCGCGCAGACCGACAAAGAGACGGCCATCTCGATGTCGAGCGCAAGGGTTTACACCCAGTTGAGGTCGCCAGCCGCAACGGGCCCGCTCCGATGCTAGCGTGCGGCCCACCAAGACTCAAGCGGGATTGCGCGGGGGCCGCGTCATCCGATGCAGGGATAGCCCCTCCTCCACCCCTCCTTAGGGATGGTGCTTTGCATGGCTGCGCCGGCATCCAATGCAGGACACCACACATCCGCACAAGAAGGAACGCCATGAACGCCCTGGTCGACGGCTCACCGCTTCAACACACAGCCTCGGCACGCCGCGCCCGCGCTGCCCTGGCTCGCCGCCCTCAGACGCCCCTGCTCCTGGAAGACATCGACGTGGCCGAGCCCCGCGCCGACGAGCTGCTGGTCCGCATGGTGGGCAGCGGCATTTGCCACACGGACATCGTCTGCCGCGATGGCTTCCCTGTGCCCATGCCCATCGTGCTGGGGCATGAGGGCGCTGGTGTGGTCGAGGCGGTTGGCGCAGCCGTCACCGGCTATGCCCCTGGTGACCACGTGGTCATGTCCTTCAACTCGTGTGGCAGCTGCGCCAACTGCGAGAGCCACGAACCGGCCTACTGCCATCAGTTTCTGGGCCTGAATTTTGGCGGGGCCTTCCAGGATGGTCGCGCCACGCCCTTGAGCCAGAACGGTGAACCGATCTTCGGCAATTTCTTCGGGCAGTCATCGTTTGCCTCGCTGGCCATCGTGCGTGCCAGCAATGCGGTGAAGGTAGACAAGAGCCTTCCGCTGGCGATGCTGGGCCCGCTGGGTTGCGGCATCCAGACCGGCGCCGGCGCTGTCATGAACACCTTCAAGCTCAAGCCCGGGCGTGCCATCGTGGTTTTTGGCGGCGGTGCGGTCGGCCTGAGCGCCGTGATGGCGGCCAAGGCGCTCAAGGCCAGTGCCGTGATCCTCGTAGAGCCCAACAGCCAGCGCCGCGCCCTGGCATTGGAGCTGGGCGCCACCGCCACCATCGACCCGCTGGATGGCAGCGACACCCTGGCGGCCATCCGCGCAGCAGGGGGCGGCACGGGCGTGAGCTACGCCCTCGACACCACGGGCATTCCGTCGGTGGCCGCCACGGCAACCGAGGTCTTGTTGCCCAACGGACAACTCGGCCTGATCGGCATCCCACCACCGGACGCGCACTTCCCCATGTCGATCATGAGCGCCTACGTGAAGGGGATTGGCATCAAGTGCATTGTCGAAGGCGACAGTGACCCGCACACCTTCATTCCCCAATTGATCGCACTCCATCAAGACGGGCAACTGCCATTTGATCGCTTGATCAAGACATTCCCCTTCGAGCAGATCAACGAAGCCATCGCCTCATCAGAGAACGGCTCGGTCATCAAGCCTGTCGTGTTGTTCTGAACCCGTTTCATCTCGCACTGGAGACCAATATGTGGGACTACATCAAATACTACCTGGCACCGTTGACGCTGGTGTTGGCCATCGCCGGCATGCTGCATGGCGGTGCCTTCGTGTGGACCGGCCTGGCCATGCTGCCCCTGCTTGCCGTGATCGACAGCCTGTTGCCCCCTGATCTGGCCAAACGCCAGATCAAGAACCGCACGCTGGCCTTCATTCCCATCTGGCTTTGCACGCTGCTTTGCCCGACCCTGTACGTGGTCATGGCCTGGGTCGTCGCGCACCAGGCGCTGAGCGGCTGGGAGATCACAGGCCTGGTGATGAGTTGCGCCTGGCTGTCGGTCCTGCCTGGCGTGACGGCCTTTCATGAGCTGTACCACGCACGCGGGCGCATTGGCCGCACGGTCAGCCGCTATGCGCAGGTCTGCTATCTGGATACCACGCGCATGGAGGCTCATGTGGTGAGCCATCACCGTGATGTCGGCACCGCCGAAGACGCGGACACCGCCGCCCGAGGCGAGACGCTCTATACCTTCGCCGGGCCTGCAGTGATCGAGTCCACCCTGCTGGCACAGCGCATCGAATCCGACAACCTGGAGAAGCGCGGCTACGGACGCTGGTCCATCCGCCACCACCTGTGGCGCGCGATCCTGGCTCAGGTCATCTTTCAAAGCATGCTCTTTGCAATCGGTGGCTGGCAGGCCGTTGCCATGGCTTTGACTGCGATGGTGATTGCACGCTATTGGATCGAGACCTTCAACTACTTCCAACACTACGGTCAGGTGCGCGTGAGCGGCACCCCCATCGAGAAGCGCCACGTGTGGAACCACTTTGGCACGCTCTCTCGCCTGGTGGCTTTTGAGATCACCAACCACGCCGACCACCATCTGAACTCCTACCTGGCGTTTTACGAGCTGGTGCCGCACCGCGAGTCGGTGCGCATGCCCAGCGTGTTCGTGTGCTTCTTTGCCGCGCTGATCCCGCCAGTCTGGTTCAACATGATCATCAAGCCGGCCCTGCGCGAATGGGACGCCCACTACGCCACCCCTGAAGAGCGCAAGCTGGCAGCCGAGCAGAACCGAAAGGCCGGCTGGGAAGACTGGTCTGCGCAGCCCGCAGCCTCGCACTGAGCGCACCCCACCCGTCGCCCACCTTCTGCGAACCCACGCCATGCGCAAGTTTTTCCAATCCTTGCTGGGGCGCCCCTCGGCACCCCAGCGACTCCAGGTGCTGCCCCAAGGTGTCACCGTGGACATCGCCCCAGGGCAGACGCTCCTGGAGGCGGCCCTGACCAACGGCATCGCTTACCCGCACGATTGCACCGTGGGCACCTGTGCCTCGTGCAAATCGCATCTCAAGCAAGGCCGGGTCAGAGAGGCCACGCCCTTTGGCTACACTCTCTCCAAGCTGGAGCTGGACGCGGGCTTCATCCTGGCTTGCCAGGCGTTTCCGCGCGATGAGCTCACCATCATCGAGGTCAGCCCGCAGTCCGCCGACATGCCGCCAGCCGAGCGTTTCGTTGGCACCATCACCTCGACCACGCCCCTCACGCACGACATCGTCAAGGTCTGCGTGCGCACGGACCGCCCCGTTCACTACGTGGCCGGCCAGTACGCCAGCATCACGGCCGAAGGCCTGCCGCGCGCCCGCCACTACTCTTTTGCCGATGCACCGCAGCGCGAAGGGCGCAAGGAGTTGACCTTCTTCATCCGCAAGGTGCCTGGTGGTGGCTTCACCGAAGCCCTGTTCAAGGGCGAGTTGACAGGCCAACCCCTCATCGTGAATGCGCCGCACGGGCACTTTCACCTCAGGCCAGGCAATGCGCCCATGGTCTGCGTTGTGGGCGGCAGTGGCCTGGCGCCATTGCTGAGCGTGCTGGAACATGCCCGCCGCATCCGCATCAAGCGTCCTTGCGTGGTCCTGTTCGGCGCTCGCACACAGGCCGACCTGTACATGGTCGACGCCCTGCAGGCCATTGGCGCCGCATGGCTGGACGCCTTCACTTTTGTGCCGGTGCTGTCGCATGAGCCCGCCGACAGCGACTGGACTGGCGCGCGCGGCATGGTCACCGACCACCTGAGCACCGCCGCATCCGGCATCGACTGGGCCGTGGCCGAAGCCTACATGTGCGGCCCGCCGCCCATGATCGACGCGGCCATCTCTCGCCTGGTCGATGCAGGCATGCCGCTGGCCTCCATCTTCTACGACAAGTTCACTGACGGAAAGGACGCCCCATGAACGCACCACTTCCACAAACAGCACGAGCCCTCATGGCCGAGGCAGCAGCTCAAGTCGATCCCAAAGAGTTTGGCTACTGGCGCTTTTGCGCCTGGATGGGCCCGGTCTTCATGGGTGTCTTCATCGTCTTCTGGGGCATGATGGGGCACAACATCCCCCCCTGGTCGGGCGACGCGCCTGCGGCCGATGTCGCCAACTGGTTCCGCGCCGAGGCCAACACCATCCGGCTGGGCATGGTCGTGGCCATGACCTTCGCGGTCTGCTACGCGGTATGGGGGCTGGCCATTGGCCGCGTCATGGGTCACATCGTGGCCAAGGACAGCATCCTGGTTGACCTTCAGGTCTGGGGCGCCGGCCTGACCGTGGTGCCGGTGCTGGTGTCGACTTCTTTCTGGCTGACCGGCTCCTATCGACCGGACGCGCTGCCAGACAACATCCTGCAAATGCTGTATGACATGGCGTGGCTGCTGATCGACCTGGCCTATGCGGTCACGTCGGTGCAGATGTTTGCCCTGGGTGTCGGCATCTTGAAGGACAAGCGCGCCAACCCGCTGATCCCCAAATGGTTTGCCTGGTATGGCATCTGGGTCGGCTTCATGTTCGTTGCCGAGTGCCTGATGCCCTTCTTCAAGAGCGGCGCTTTTGCCCGCCAAGGTGTGCTGAATTTCTGGATCGAATTCATGATCTGGTTCGTGTGGGTGCCCACTCTGAGCTTCTTTGCACTCAGGGCCATCAACCGCATCGAGCGCGAAAGCAGGATGGCGCCTTGAGCAACGCTCTGCCTGCGGTTGGAACGCCGCGCACCCAGGCCAACGCCAGCGCCCAGGTGCGCACCCTGGTGGGCGACAGCGGCCTTTGGTTCTTCATCGCTGCGGACACCCTGGCCTTTGGCGTGTTCTTTCTGGTCTTCACGATCGGTCGACATGCGCAGCCAGCCTTGTACGAGAGCGCAGCTCGCCACCTCCAGGTTGAACTGGGCCTGCTCAACACCGTGATCTTGCTGAGCAGCGGCGCACTGATGGCACAAGCCGTGCTCGCCGCGCGCCGCCTCGACCGCGCGGCCTTGTGCCGCCACCTCGTTCTGGCCATGCTCGTGGGCAGCGCCTTCGCGGTGAGCAAGGTCTGGGAGTACACCAACAAGATCCAGGCGGGCATCACCCTGCTGACGAACGAGTTCTACATGTACTACTTCGTGTTCACAGGCGTGCATTTCCTCCACTTTGTGGTGGGCATGGTGGCGCTGATGGTGGCCCTGTCCAAGGCACGGCAGGACGCCATGGGCCCGGAATTGACCGGCTGGGTCGAGTCCACAGGCGCCTACTGGCACATGGTGGACCTGCTGTGGATCATGCTCTTTCCCCTCCTCTACCTGCAGCGATGAGCCAAGCCACCCACACCCCTGCCGACGTCACCCGCGTCTGGTTGCTGCTGCTGGCCATCACCGGCCTAACGACTTATCTGGTCGAGTGGGGCTCGGTGAGCCCTGCCGTCACGACGACCGCCGCGTTGTGCGCGGCTTCGTTCAAGGCTCGCCTGGTCATCCTGAACTACATGGAATTGCGCGACGCCCCGCTGGCCTGGCGCTCCATTTTCGAGGCATGGAACATCGCCTGTCTGTGCCTGATCCTCGGTGCCTATTGGTGGCGCTGAGCCCCTGATGCAAGCGCTTGCCCACCACCTCCATTGAATGGGAACCTTTGAATGCCCAACAACACCCCTCTGTCCATCAAGCAGCGCTATGCCCTTTTGCGAACCTGCGCATGGGCTGGCCCCATTTTCCTGGCGGGCTATGTCCTGTCCTGGGGCGTGATGGGGATGAACATTCCGCCCTTGCCTGCCGGCATCGACGTCAATGCCTTGCATGCGCACTACCTTGAGCACAGTTACCGGCTGCGCGGCGCTTTTGTCTTGAGCGTCTTTTTCATTCCCTTCTACTTCGCGTTCAGCAGTGCCGTGTCTCGGGTGATGCAACGCATCGAAGGGGCGGATGGGCCCATGGCCATCGTCGAGCAACTCGGCGGGGCCACGACCACCGTGGTGGGCATGGTGGCTGGCATCTGCTGGCTGACCGCAGCCTACCGCGTGTCCGAGTTCACCCCCGCGCAAGTTCGTGGACTGCATGACTTTGGCTGGCTCTTCTTCGACACAACCTACATGGTGACCGGCTTGCAGATGCTGGCCATGTCCAACGTGTTTCTCCGCGACCCGAGGTCCGAGCCCCTGATCCCGCGGTGGCTGTCGTGGTACGCGATTTTTGTGGTGCTCGCTTTTCTGCCCCTCAGCCTGATGCCCTTTTTCTACGAAGGCGCCTTCACATGGGCTGGCACCTTCTGCTACTGGGTCTCGCTCGGCTCATGGTTTGTCTGGCTGACCTTGCTGAGCTGGTACATGTTTGTCGCCATCAACCGTCTGGAAGAAGAAGAGCGCACCAGCCAGACGTGAGCACGTACACCGTCGCCCAGCTCGCAAGGGTGATGACACCTCCTGCACGCCGCGCCTTCCGCGTTCGCGCATTGACCTCAGAAAGGACAACCGCATGTCTGAAGCATTCACCTCACTGAAGCTCACCCGTGATGCCGGCCTGGCCACGCTCACCATGACCCAGGCCCAACGTGGCAACCCGATTGACGGGACCTTCTGCCGCGAGTTTCGGCAAGCCGCCTTGAGCTTGTGGAACATGCCTGGGCTACGTGCCGTGCTGCTGCGCGCCGAAGGCCCCAACTTCAGCTTTGGCGGCGACATCAAATCCTTCGCGCCGCTACGCGAGAACCTCGGCGCGCCCATTCGCGAGTGGACGGCCGACCTGCATGCTGGCCTGTCTCGCTTCTGGCAGTTGCCAGTGCCGGTCGTGGCCGAGGTCCAAGGGTGGGCCATGGGGGGCGCCGTGGGCCTGCTGGCAGGATGCGACGTGGTGGTGGCCGCACAGTCGGCCAAGCTGGGTTCGGCCTTTGCGCAATTGGGCTTCAGCTGCGACTCGGGCTCCAGCGTGACGCTCAGCGCCCGCATGGGCGCGGCCAGAGCGCGGCGCTTCACCTTGCTGGCCGAGGTGCTCAAGAGCGAAGAGGCCCTGCAGGCCGGCCTGGTGGACAAGGTCGTGGCCGACGAGGAGCTGGCCGATCACTGCCAGATGCTGGCCACCGGCCTGGCCCAAGGCCCCTCGGTGGCCTACGGCGAAATCAAGCGCCTTTTCCTGCGCGTGGGTCAGCAATCCATGGAAGCGCAGCTCGAAGACGAGGCCTTGACCCTGGCTCGCGTGGCGGGCAGCCAGGATGCCCAGGAGGGCATTGCCGCCATGGCCGCACGCCGCAAGCCCAACTTTGTTGGCGCCTGAGCTACCGGGCAGAACGGAGCAACACCATGAAACTGAGCTTGAGGCATGGCTTCTTTCTCGTCGTCGGCATTGCCGCGCTGTTCCTGACCTGGCCTCATGCCTTGGAATGGATGCGGCAGGGCGGCAACATCCTGAACCCCATTCAGTTCTTTGCCGACGCGATCAACGCAGGCGGCACCGCGGCCTTCCTCAGCATCGACATGGCCATCGCCTGGGTGGTGTTCATGGTGTGGGTGGTGATCGATGCCCAGCGCATCGGGATGGGCATCAAATGGGGCTGGTTCTTTGTGGGCCTGTCCTACATCGGTGTGTCGATGGCGTTCCCGATCTACCTGGTCACCCGCGAGCGCTTCATTGACGCCCGCAAGCAGGCCGAGGCCCAGCCGGGGCTCAACTGAATCGACGCTTAACACACCCAACAAAAAGGGCCAGGGTGATTCCCTGGCCCTTTTCACGTCAGGCTGGCTCAGGCCAGACCACCCCAAGGCAACCGGAAACCGCCCTCGCACAAACCATGGCCCCGAGTGCCATCGTCGAGCTGGTAGGCCATGATCTGCTCGCACAGCACAAAGTCGTCCTGCGGGAACAGCCAGCGGAAGACTGGGCGCCCCGTCACCTCCTGGCGCTTGCCGGTTTCATCCTTGAAAGCCCAGTGCAGCGTCTTCACGGTGAAAGGGTCCGCCAACTCGTATTCATTGTGGTCCTCGATGTCCTGCACGCGCAGCCAGCGCTGGCCATCGTGGTACATGCGCAGGTAGCCGCTGCGCCCCTGCGTGTCGATGCCCCGGATGCCGCAGAAGGTGCGGCCGTCCTCGAAGACGGGCCAGGCCAGTCGGTAATGCTTCAAGGACGCCCAGTTGCGCACACCGGCGGCCACATCGCGGAAGCCATGGGCATCGATCTCGATGCGACGGCCCCGCACGGTCATGTGGCCGCGCACCTTGCAAGGCCCTTCCAGGTGCACATGGGCAATGTCATCCGAAAAATTGCCGCTCTCGCCCGAGCTCATGGCGATGCTGTCCGCCAAGGTGTGCAAGGTCTCCCAGACCAGGTCCAGAGAGAACTCGCCCTCGTCAAACCGGATGCGGCACTTCTTCAGGGGCTCGATCACCTCCACATGCATGCCGGCGATGTGCATGCCGCCTGCAGGCCGCTCCTTGATGTAGGGCAGTTGCAGATTGGTTCGCGTGAAGATGGGCAGGCCATCCTGAAAGGCAATCAGCCAGCTGTTCGATTGCTGGGCATATTCCAGCAGGCCAATGCGGATCAGGCAACCTGCATTGGTTTGAGGGTCATAGGCATTGAAGTAATAGCTCTGGTTCCATTGGGCTTCGCCTTGGCCCGCCACATGGGCTTCAAATTTCTCGTGGTTCATGTTTGCTTCCTGTGCAGGCGTCATCGCGCCTCGGTGGATGTCGATGGGTCAAAAACGGCGGCCAGCAACGTGCCGATGTCGGGCAGGTCCTCCGGCCTGGCTTCCCAGCCCTGCGCGACCAGCCAGGCGCGCTCACGCAGCAACTGGGCCCGGCTGGTGTCGAGCACAATGCGCTCCAGCGCGGTGGGGATTTCTGCCTTCGCATAAGCCTCCTGCAGGAAGCTGCCACTGACGGCGCGCAACTGCCGCACGGCTTCCAGCACCTCCTGGGGCTCGGCCATCGCACGGGCCCGCACCTGGCTGGCCAGCGCCACACCTTGCTTGAGCGCCGCGGCGCTGGCCTCGCTGGCCGCGTCACCATCGGCCAGAGCAAGCAGTTGTTGGCCCATGTCCAGCAGGCGGGTCAACTCGTCACAGTCGTAGCGGTACTGCAGGGGCAGCTGCTTGCTCATCAACTGCAGCAGACCCATGCACAAGCGGGCCTGCTCTTGCGCCAGCTGATTCTGGTCGTCAATGGCGGGCAGGATCACATCGCTCATGGCCTTGAGGATGCTGCGGATCTGGATGTCGGGGCGCATCTGCATGTCAGGCTCCTTGTTCAATCAGGTTTTGCATGTCGGCCATCAACATGGCGCTGATACCCATGAGCCAGGTCACCAGCACGTCCTGGTGCGTTTTGCCATTTCGTGCAATGCGGTAGCCCGTGCCCAAGGTCAAGGTCACCATCGAATACGCGTTGTAGACCTTGTACCAATGCAGCGCCTTGGGGTTCACCGTCAGACCGCTGGCTTGTTGGTAGGCATCGAAGAAGGCGCCCTCAGGCATCAGGCCGCACACCAGGAACTGCCCCTTGTCATCGTTGCTGCCGAAGGCGGGGCTGGTCGTCCAGGCCAGATCCTGGTGGGGGTCACCGATGCGGCCCAGCTCCCAATCCAGCCAGGCAGATATCCGGCAATCGGCCTCGGTGAACAGGAAGTTGCCCACACGGTAGTCGGAATGCACCACGCAGGGCTTGTCCAGCACCGGCATGTGTCGTCGCAGCCATGCCGAGACCAGCCGCATCAAAGGCACGTCCTCATCGGCGTCTTCTTCCCAGACGCGCTCCCAGTTGTTGACGCCCCACAAGGCGCATTGCGTGCCCGGCTCGGGTACGTCGAAGGCCGACAGGTCTGCCTGCCGGTGGTCCATGCGGTGGATCAGGGCCAGATGCTCGACAAACTGCGGGGCCAGCTTGTGGCGAACGGCGTCGGGCAGCCTGGTCTGCAAGCCACTGACCCCGCTGGTGGTCTGGCTGGGCTTGGTCACCCCCTCGGCAAAGCCGTAGACCAGTGCCGGGTAGGGCAGAAACTCTCCGTGGGCGTCGCACCAGAAGACCGGAGGCACCGGCACGACGGCCTGCGCCGCCCGAATCAGCTGGTACTCGCGCAGGCGGCTGGTCTCGACGATGGACTCGGAAGGCTCCATGCGCAAGACCATGCGCGTCAGCTGGTGGCCAACACCCGGTTGCGTCCAATCCAGCACGAAGGACATCTGCAATTTGGACGCACCGCCAGACAGCCAGCGTGCTTCTGTGATCTCGAAGGCGCCTTTGTGATGGGCGGCGATCAGCGCCTTCACGCCATCGACCAGGGTGTGCAGGGCCAATGGCGCAAAGCCGGGGCCGGCGCGACGCTCCAGGCGCCTGGTGAGGATGCGGTCGATTTCCCGCTCGGTCGGGTAGCGCTGACGCATGGCAGCGATCCACGCTGCGGAAGGTTTGTCTCGGTCTATGACTTGCATGGGCATTCCTTGTTGGGCAAGGCCGTTCGACAGGTGCATGCCACCAAAGGTGGTCTGCGCTCAGTGGCCTGCGCGCCGCAAGGCGTCAGGCTGAAAATCCTGGGTGCGCCCTGCCTGACCAAATTGCCAGGGGGCGCTGTAGCCGTTGTCCAGCCCCGTGAGCACATAGCTCTTGTTGCTGAAATCGAACCACCACTCGAATCGGTAAGCAGGTACGGGCACCGTGTAGACCTGCATCAGACCGTGTACGCCCGCCCGCCACAGCTGGCCCTTGGCGTCATAGGCCTCGCTGAGCAACACGGCCCAGCTGTCCTCGTCGAGATAGAAAACGCGGCGCGCGTAGACATGGGTCTGCCCGGCCTTGAGGGTGGCCTCGACCTGCCACACCCGATGCAGCTCGAAGCGCATCAACTCCGGGGCAGGTGATCCTGGCAAGGCGATGCGTGTGTACGGGATGCGCTTGTCCGCGATGCGGTAGTTGTTGTAGGGCACGTAAAGCTCACGCTTGCCCACCAGCGTCCAGTCGTAGCGATCAGGTCGGCCGTTGTAGCCATCGTATTGGTCGACGATGGCCAGGCCGTCCGCGGCGTTCTGCGCGCTGTCATAGGCCAGGTCGGGTGCCCGCCGAACACGCCGCTGACCGGCGTTGTAAACCCAGGCACGGCGCTCGGCCTGTGTCCTGGGGTCTGGCTCGTGCACGAGGTAGATCGTGCCCACCAGATCGGCCGGGCTCAGGAAGTGCAGCCTGGACACGAACAACCGATCGGGCTGATGCTCGTCGAGCAACGCCTCATAGACCTTGTCTTCATGGACCCCAATTTGCTGGGCGTGGCCATTGGCTCGCACAACAAAGGTGTCCACGTCGCGCCTGACGCCCCCGCCCTGGTCACGCAGCAGGTGGTTGGTGATGGCCTCCAGCCCATTGCGTGGCGTCACAAAGGGCACTGCCGCGGCATTGGCCCGGAAAGCTGCCGTCCGGTGGCTGGCATACACATGCATGCGAAAGGCCGGCGCCTGCTTGAGCAAGGCCAGCAAGCCAGGGCTCAGACAGGGCTGATGGGTGGGCGAGGCGGCACTTGCCGCGTCGATCACGTGCAAGGGCTTCTCGTCAGGGAAAGGGTCGACCAGGCCCTGCCCCGCCAGCCATCCCGGTGGAGGCTGAGACAGCCCACCGCGCCACGGCGGAATGCTGCCCTGGGCGTTACCCGCGAGCTCGGCGCCCACTGACGTCAGCCCGACGGGCGCCCCCTGCGCAGACATAACCCACACAAGGCTCAGCCTGACAGCGCACCCAAGGGCCCCTGTCATCCCGAGTCGGTACGCCGTCATGTCACTCAGCCCTTGGCGGGCAGGCGATCCGGCACGATCCAGGCAGCCAGACCGGGCAAGAGGAAGATCGCACCAAACACGTTGACCAGGAACATGAAGGCCAGCAACACGCCCATGTCGGCCTGGAACTTCAGCGTGGAGAATGTCCAGGTGATCACCGAGATGGTCATCATCGCAGCCGTGAAGATGGATGCCGTGCCGCGCTGCTTGAGCGAGGCCACGAAGGCGTCGCGCAGGTTCATGCCGCTGTGGGCCATCTCGTGGCGCATGCGCTCGAACAGGTAGATGCCGTAGTCGACCCCCACGCCGACGCTGATGGCGATCACCGGCAAGGTGTTCACTTTCACGCCGATGGACAGCATGGCCATGATGGCGTTGCAAAGCAGCGTGACTAGCGCCAAAGGCAGGATCACACACAAGGTGATCCGAACCGAGCGGAAGGTCACCAGGCACAACAGGCTCACCGCGGCGAACAGGGTCAGGTTGACCCACTTGTCGGACTGTTCGACCACCTCATTGGTCGCCGCCATCACGCCGATGTTGCCCGAGGCCAGACGGAAGGTGATGCCCTGGCCATCGTGTGTCTTCTTGAAGGCCTGGACCTTGTCGACGATGCGGCGAATCGTGGTGGCCTGGTGGTCGATCGGGAAGACCGAAATGGGGATGGCGTTGCACTGGGTGTTGCGGAACTCATTGCCCAGCCGCGATGCAAACCCGGTGGCCTGCGCGATTTGCTCGCGCGTTTCCGGCAGCACGCGCCACTTCACCCAGCCTTCTGAAAAGTCCTGCGTGACCTTGCCAATGAACGAGGCCATGCCGCGCACCGCGGCCACGCCTTCGGTCTGACGCATGTCGGACTCGAAGGCCTCGACCTTGGCCAGCACCTCTCGGTTCAGACAAGGCGAGGCGTCCCCTTCCAGTTCGGCAATCACCTGCAGCACGTCCAGGCCAATGGCGAAGTGGCTGGTCACCACCTGGACATCCTGGTTGTAGCGGGTGTCGGCGCGCAACTCAGGCACGCCCGTACCCAGGTCGCCAATCTTGAGGTCACGCACCTCGTACAGACCGAATGCCGTCAGCGCCACGCTCAAGGACAGGGGTAGCATGGCACCGCGGCGCGTGGCCAGAAAGCCCAGACGCTCCCAGAACCAGTCACCTGCCGTTTCCTTGCCCTCGAGCTTCTTGGCCCTGGATGGCGACAGCTTCATGTAGGACAGCAAGATGGGCAAGAGCACCTTGTTGGTGGCGATCATCACCGTCACGCCGATGGTGGCCGTGAGTGCCAGCTCGCGCACGATCTCGATGTCCACGATCGCGATCACGATGAAACCCACCGCATTGGCCAGCAAGGCGGTGGCGCCGGGTATGAACAGGTTCACGAAGCAATTGCGCGACGCCGTGATGCCATCCTGGCCCGCCAGTGTCTCCAGCTTCCAGGCATTGGTCATCTGCACCGCGTGCGACACGCCGATGGCAAAGATCAGGAAAGGCACCAGGATGGACATCGGGTCCAGGCCCATGCCCAACAGCGGGAGGATGCCCATCAGCCAGACCACGGGAATGGCCGCAGCGAGCAGCACCCAATAGGTCAGCATGGCCGAACCCGAATACCAGTAAAGCATCACCGCCGTGACCACAAAGGCCAGGGCAAAGAACTTGATCACACCACTGGCGCCCTGCGCGATGTCGGCACTGGACTTGGCAAAGCCCACGATGTGCACGGACATCTTGCTGTTCTCGTACCGGGACCGGATGTCTTCGAGCTGGGCACCGACCTGCCGGAGGTCCAGACGCTCGCCGGTCTCGGGGTCGCGGTCCTGCAAGGTGGCCGACACGATGGTGGCCGAGCCATCATTCGACACGATGCGCCCCCCCCAATCGGACTTGGCCAGGTTCTGCCGGATGGCCGACAGCTGATCGGGCGCCCCCTTGAAGTCTGCCGACACGATGGGCCCGCCCTTGAAGCCCTCTTCCACCACCTCGTTCCAGCGCACATTCGGCGTGACCAGCGAGGTCAACGAACTGCGCTCGATGCCCTTGATGTAGAAGAGCTCGTCGGTGATCTTGCGCACCGCATCGATGCCATCCTTGGAGAACACATCCCCCTGGCGAACCTTGACCGCGATCAGCACCTTGTCCGCACCACCAAAGTCGCTCTGGTACTTGGTGAAGGTCTGCATGAACTCATGGTGCAGCGGGATCATCTTGGTGAACCCAGCCGTCACATGCAGCCGCGTGGCGGACAAGCCCAGCAGCACGGTCACCAGAATGCCCAGTGTCAGCCACAGCTTGCGCATGCGAAAGATGCCGTCGGCCACGCGAGCGATCAGGCGCTCGGAAGGGGCGACCACAGGGTCTGGCTGCACGGCCGATCCTGGCGTAACGGACTCGATCGTGTCCTCGTCGGGGATGGAAAGCATGGTGGTTTTCAACTTCAACTTTCGATGTCAATCAGGGCTTGCTGACTGGTGCGGGGCGCGTGGCAGCACGGTCCTGGCGCCCTGCCACCAGATAGCCCACATAGACCAGGGCACCGTCTCTGGCAAAGCTGGCCTGGGCGAGCGGCAAACGAACAGGCACATTGCTGGACGAAAAATTGCGGCCGTTGTCGGCACTGACGGCCATCACGCCATCGTTGCCAACCAGCACCACTTGGCCATTGGGACCGATGGCGCCGCCGTTGATGGCCACCACGGCGGGAAAGCTCACCTTGCTCCAGGTCTTCCCCTCGTCGCTGGATCGGAACACATTGCCACGCATGCCGTACACCAGCCAGGCACCGTCAGACAGCGCCAGGGCGCCGAAGAGCGAGCCCTCATAGGGCGAGCTGAGCGCCGCCCACGTGCTGCCGCCATCACTGGAGACGGCCAAGGTGCCGGACTCGCCCACCAGCAGCAACTTGCCGCCAGCTTCGATCACCTTGGAGATGTGCCGATCGAACTCGGGCGAAATGGTGGGCTGGCGCACCCAGGTCAAGCCTCGGTCCGACGACACCAGATAGAGCCCGAATGAGCCGTAGGCCACAAAGCGCCCATCGTGGAGTGCCGTGACACCCAGGATGGAGTCGGTTCCGGCATCCTTGACGGCGACCTTCGCCCAGCTCTGTCCGCCATCGGCCGATCGCAGCAAGGAACCGCCATGGCCCACCGCCAGACCGACCTCACCCTGGAAGGCCAGTGCCGTCAGCGTGCGATCGGTCAAGGCCTGGCCCATCTGCCAGGTGCGGCCCTGGTCGAGCGAGGTCACGATGGCCCCCCGCTCGCCCACGGCCACGAGCCTGCCCGCCACGGCTTGGACGTCAAACAGCGCCAACCTGGTCACGTCTACCGACGCGGCGACCGGCCCCGACACGGAGTGACCGAGCTGATGCCAGCCCCCCAACCCCAGGGCCGAGGCCAGGACCATCGCCTTCATGTACTTGGGCATGTGCATCGTGTGCTCCGCGGCGTTCAGCGCACGCCCTTGCGACGGATGGCGTCCACCTGGAAGTCGGACCACTTCTTGGGCTCGTTCCAGACCGTGGCTTCCTTGCGTTCGTTGGTCAGGCCTTCGACGATGTAGCTGCCACTGATCAGGTCATGCTGGATCCACGGGGCCTGGAACATCACGTTCGCGTCGTAGGCTTGAACCAGCGACAAGACATGGGTGCGCCACAGGTTGCCGCGGCTGTCGTAGTGGTCGGCCAAGGCGATGGTGTTGCTGTCTTCGTCGATGAAGAAGGTTCGCTTGGCATAGACATGCGACATGCCGGTCTTCAAGGTGGCCTGAACCTCCCACACGCGGTGCAGCTCGTAGCGCAGCAGATCAGACTTGAGCGAGCCCTTGTCGATCATGTCCTTGTACTTGAGGCTCTTGTCATTGGCCTTGTAGGCGTTGTAGGGGATGTACATCTCCCGCTTGCCTGCCAGCTTCCATTCGTAGCGGTCCAGTGCGCCATTGAAGCCCCAGTAGTCGTCTGCGGTGCGCATCCCCTCGTCGCCATCCGAGGCCGCGTCGTAAGCCAGATCGGGCGCCCGGCGCACACGGCGCTGGCCAGCGTTGTAGATCCAGGCCTGGCGCCCTGCAACCGAATAGTCCACCGGATCGTGCACAAGGTAGATGGTGCCAACCAGCGTCGCTGGTGCGTCATAAGCGCCATAGAAGGAGAACACATGGTTGGGTTGGCGCTGATCGAAGTTCTGCCCCTGCACCATGTCTTCGCAAAAGCCCACGCGGTAGTAATCGCCGTTGGGACGCACCGGCAGCCAGTCCGCGCAACGGTTGTAGCTGCCGAAGAAGTGCGTCAGGTGGTTGTACATGGCCTCCACCCCATTGCTGGGCACGGGAAATGGGGTGCCAGGCATCGTGTAGTTCTGCAGGGTCAGCCCTTTGAGCATCACCTTGCCGACCATGGCCTTGGTCGCGTCGTACACCGATTGCGGGTTGGCAAAGGTGCGGTGCGTGCGGTAGACCGGCATCGACAGATGGGGGTATTTCTTCAGCAAGGCCTGCATGCCCGGGGAGACCTTGTCCTTGTACTTTTCAAGGTTCTGACCGGTGATCTGGAACAAGGGCTTTTCACCAGCGAAGGGATCGACATACGCCCCACCGGCCTTGTAGCCAGCGGGTGGCTTGGTCAGCCCGCCTGTCCATTCCGGGATGCTGCCGTCCTTGTTGCCTGCTCGCTCTGCGCCGCTGGGCGTCAGGTCCTTGCCCAGTCGGTCTGCATCCACAGCGGCGTGTGCCAGGGACATCAAGGACGAGACACACAGGCCCAGAATGGCCGCGCGCTTGCTCGGTGCGAATGTGGGTTGCTTGGTATTCATGTGGATACTCCGTCGATCAGAAGCTCACGCCAAGCGTCGCGGCAAAGTAATCGCGGTCGCGGTAGGCGTCGTAGGTGGCGTGGTGGTTGTAGGTCACGTAGTTGAGGTCCAGGGTGTACTTCTTGGCGTACTCGAAGCGGCTGCCCAGGCCGATGGCGCGGCGCCCCTGGAGGAACTGGCTGTCCACCGAATAGCCGTAGACGTCTTGCGACAGGAAGATGCTGGGCACCACCGTCACACCGGTATCCAGGACGTTGTTGTAGGTCAGGTCGAACTTGGCGCGCAGCCCCCAGGAGAAGGGTGTGACGTAGCCATCGTTCTTGCAGCCGGCCGAGGAAATGTTCAAGGTCCCACAGGTGCTGCCGCCATAGCTGGCACTTGAGCCAGGCCCGAAAATGAAGGCCCGAGTGCCGTAGCGCACCGCTGTGGGGTCCTTCTTGTAGTTGGGAAGGTCATTCCACTGGAACCCCGCCTCTGCGATCAGGACGTACTGCCCGGCACCCAGCAGGTTGCTGCCGGCCTTCACTCCATTGAGTTGGAACTGGGTCTTGTTGGTGCGCCCGTAGCCCAGGAGCAGGCCATTGCCCGCTCTGGCAGTGGCCGCTGCCGATGCGTAGGGGCCGATGCCTGCCAGGCTCGCATACAGCAAGTCGTTGCCATCCACCTGGGCCGGCACGCCGCGTTGGGTGCTCAACTCCGCGCCCACAGAGATGCCCGCCAGGTTGGTGGCAGCGCTGATGCCGTACATCTTGATGTCGTTGGCGTAGTCCCAAGACACGGCGAAGGGACTGACCGTTCCGGGAAAGGTGCCGAAGTGCGAACTCAGATTCGGTGTTCGCGAGTTCAGGCGCTGTGCATACAGGCCAAACTCGGTGTCCAGGGCTTCAGAGTTGAAGCGGTAGGCCAGACCGTACTGGCCAGCATCACGCCCTTCCTTGCCATCGATGGTTGGCACGTACGCGCCTGCGGCGTAGCCCTGCGCGTTGCTGGTGCCGGGCGCAATGGTCACGGCCGTGCTGCAGGAGTTTTGTGAGGCTGAAATGGAAGCGGCTGCCGCAGCCCAGTAGTTGCCACAAGCCCCTTCAATCGGCGTGGGCTTCCATTGCAGTTGGTAAAAGGCTTCCAGCGAGCCATGGCTGCCCAGGCTCTGGTTGGCGAAGATCAGCGGCACCGGCAGGAAAACCTCCTTGAGTTGCACACCCGGCTTGCGGAAGGACGGCAGGTCGATCGGCGACACCTGGTTGATACCCTGAATGAACAGGCTCTCGCCCCAGTTCACCACCTGATTGCCCAGACGCACCTGCAAGGGCTGGCCAGCGAGTTCGAAGGTGTCGTACACATAGGCGTCCAGCAGATAGATGCCCTGGAACTTGCTGAGCGGCTCGAAGCCCTTGTCGCTCAGCGGGTCGCGGGATGAGTAGCCATTGTTCTGGCTGCCGAAACGCACGTTCTGGTTGTTGAGCGTGTAGTCGTACCAGGCCTTGGCCCGCAGCATGGCGCCCAAGTCGCCCTTGTGCACAGCCACTTCGGAAATCAGCTTGAGCTGCGTTGAAAACGCGTCGCCCTTGTTGTAATTGAGGTTGCCTTCATCAATGGTGTTGTTGCCTGTCCCGTTGGTTTTGCCCACGGTGGCACCGTCAATCTGACCATAGAGACGGCTGTCCGCATCGCGCGCCCGTATCGCTGTACCCAGCGACAAGGAAGAGGTCCAGCTCCCCGCCCACCCCTCGCCAAACTCGAAATCCGCTGCCTGGGCCGATGCGGCCAACCCGGCACAAAGCAGCAGGACAGCCTGCCTCGTCAATCGGAACTTGAACTGACTCCTCATATCGCCTCCTGGTCGTCTCCGACTCAAAATTGTTGCCACCTCATGGACACATGTTTTTCGTACGCATGCATATGATTCACATGGTCATGTTGTCATCTATTCAACAATTCATGCTCAGTAGGAACCCGAAGGTTGGAGGTCCTGATGCAAGACAAAGGGCAAACCCCAATGCAGAAGCGCATCAGGGCGCTTGCCTTGACTTGGTAACGTAGCGTACGATCTTTGCCGAAGCATTCACTGGCTGCGTGGTCGCCGGTGCCACCCCATTCGAGAGGCAATCAACATGTGGCTCCATGCCAGCATTCAGTACTTACCTGATGTCATCCGGTATCACGCCAGGCAGGCGCCGGACAAGGTCGCGCTCATTGACCAGCGCAAGACGTACAGCTACCGGGAGATGGACCTTCGGAGCAACCAGGTTGCGAACGGCCTCATCCAGGCCAATGCCAGACCCGGAGACGTCATCGGCTTCCTGGGCAAGAACTCCCTTGCCGTGTTCGAATCGCTCTTTGGCGCCGGCAAGGCTGGATGCACGTTCCTGCCACTGAACTGGCGCCTCACCCCCGCCGAGCTGGCACAGGTGATCGACGATGCCCAGCCGCTGATCATCTTTGCCGAACACGAATGTCTGGCCCAGCTGGAAGCCGCGTGCAAGATCAGCCAGCGAAGCGTCCGCATCGAGCCGTTTGATGTGGCAGCCGGCCTGACCAGTTTCTGCAGTGGACAAGGCGACATCGATCCAGGGGTCGAGGTGAGCCCTCGCGACGTGGCGCTGCTGATCTACACATCCGGCACCACGGGCAAGCCCAAAGGCGTGGAGCTGACACACCAAAGCATCAGCCACATGCGGCTTTGCGAGCACCTGGAACCCAGCTATCAATGGCTTGCGTCGGACATCCTGGTCATGGCCATGCCGAACTTCCATCTGCTGGGACTGTCGGTACCCATACAGGCCCTTTACAGCCAGGCCACGGTGACCTTGATGCCGGCACTGGACGTCGGCAAACTCCTGCAGATGATCGCGCAGGATCGCCCGACCATGCTCGTTCTGGCGCCTACGGCCATCCAGATGCTGCTGGACCACCCGGACGCCAAGACCACAGACTTTTCGTCCATACGTCAGGTGATCTATGCCGGTTCGGCCATCACGGCCCACTTGCTCAAGCGCGCCATCAAGGAAATGCAATGCGAATTCATGCAGTTCTATGGCGCGACCGAGAGCGGTGGGGCCATCACCATCCTGCGGCCCGATCAGCATGACCTGGTCCACGAAGAGAAGCTCAAGTCCTGCGGCACGCCTCTGCCGCTGACCGAGGTCAGCATCGTGGATGCCAACGGCCAGCCCTGCCCGGATGGCGAAATCGGTGAACTGCTGGTGCGCACACCAGCGAACTTTCGCGGCTACCGAAACCAGCCGGAAGCCACCGCTGCTGCGCTGCACGATGGCTGGTATCGCACCGGAGACGCAGGCTACCGTGCCAGTGACGGCCTGCTCTATCTGGTCGACCGCGTCAAGGACATGATCGTCACGGGCGGCGAGAACGTCTACTCCACAGAAGTCGAGCAGGCTTTGGCCAAGCACCCGGCCGTGGCCATGTCTGCGGTCGTCGGGCTGCCGGACGCGCACTGGGGCGAGATGGTCTCGGCCGTCGTGGTCCTGAAAGCAGGACACCAGGCCAGTGAAGAAGAACTGGTCAAGCACTGCCGCCAGCTGATCGCCGGCTACAAGGTGCCCAAGCGCATTTGCTTCGACAACGCTTTGCCGACCAGCCCGGCCGGCAAGGTTCTCAAGCGCTTGCTGCGCGACACCTTGCAGAGCAAATTGCAATCTGCAGCCTGAGCACTCGTCGCTTCAACTCAAATTGAAGCGATGCGAATCAGGCGCTTGCCCAGGTTGTCGCCACGGTACAGGCTGGCAATGGCGTCTGGCGCGTGCTCGATGCCGTCGAGCACGTCCTCCAGGTACCGCAGCTTGCCTTGCCTCACCCAGCCAGCCAGGTCCACCAAGGCATCGGCAAAGCCATCGCGGTGGTCAAAGATGACGAAGCCTTGCATGCGGGCCCGGTTGATGAGCAGGTGCCGCTCGACCCTGGGGCCCTGAGGCAGCGGATCCCAATTCGAAATGGATGCGGTGCCACACACGACCACGCGCGCACCAGGGCGCAGATGGCGCATCACCGCATCGCTGATGGGGCCGGCGGTGTTGTCGAAATAGATGTCCACGCCCCCCCCGCAGGCTTGCGCCAACTGCTCCGCAAACGCCTCCGATTTGTAGTCCAGCGCGTGGTCATAGCCGAAGGTGTCCAGGCAGAGCTGGCGCTTGCGCTCCCCCCCAGTGATGCCAATGGTGCGGCACCCCATCAGCTTCGCAATCTGCCCCACACAGGAGCCCACCGCGCCAGCGGCCGTCGACACCACGACCGTCTGCCCTGGCTGCGGCTCGCCGATCTTGAGCAGGCCATGGTGTGCCGTGAGCCCATTGATGCCCAGTACACCCAATGCGGTTGACATGGGCAGGTCGCGATCGGTGATGACGCGATCGATGGCCGAAGCCGTCACCACGGCGTAGTCCTGCCAGCCAAACAAGCCCGTGACCCAAGTGCCTTCTGGCCATGCCGGGTCGCTCGACGCATCGACGACGCCAACCGTGAACGAGCGCATGACGCCACCAATGGGCACGGGCTCGCTGTAGTTGCGCACGGCGCTGACCCAGCCGCGCATCGCCGGCTCGACCGACAAGTAGATGTTGCGAACCCTCACCTGGCCGGGCAGCAGCGCGGGCACGGGCGCCGATGAGAGCGAGAAGTTGTCAGCCTGAGGAATGCCTTGAGGGCGAGACTTGAGCAGAACCTGACGGTTGATCAATGACACGGTAGCAGCTCCGACATGAAGAAGTTGAAACGACAAAGGGTAAAGCCTAGACCATGATGGTACGCATGTGTATGATCATGTGCATCATCTTTTTGCGAAGTCGTTCAAGGAAATTCCCTATGGCAGGTCAATGGTTTGAAGCATTCGAAGTCGGCCAGGTGTTCGCGCATGAAATCCGCCGCACCGTGCTGGAGTCCGACAACATGTGGTTCAGCAACGCCACGTGCAACCCCGCAGCCATTCACATCGATGCGGCCTACTGTGAAGGCACCGAGTTTGGCAAGCCGCTCATGAACAGCATCTTTTCGCTGGGTCTGGTCATCGGCCTGTCCGTGCAGGACACCACGTTGGGCACCACCGTGGCCAATCTGGGCATGACCGACGTGCGCTTCGCCCACCCCGTCTTTGCCGGAGACACCCTGCGCTCTCAAACCACCGTCATGGAGGTGCGCGCCAGCAAGTCGCGCCCGAATGCCGGCATCGTGACCTTCCTGCATCAAGGCTTCAACCAACGCGGGCAGGAGGTCGTGACCTGCACGCGACAGGCCTTGATGCTGCGCCGCCCAACGTGATCCAGCGAACCCACTGATGGAACCAACATGGTACTGACCGACGACCAACGCGCACTGCAGGAAACCGCGCGGCGATTCTCTCGCGAGCGCCTGCTGCCCCTCTACCAGAAGCGAGAGCAGGAGGGCGTCCTCGACAGGGCCTTGCTGCGTGAAATGGGCGAACTTGGCCTCCTGGGCGTGGAGTTGCCCGAGGCTCTAGGTGGTCTGGGTCAGGATGCCGTCACCGCCGGCATCATTGCCGAAGAGATTGCCTATGGCGACTTCAACATCAGCCTGCTGCCGGTGGGCATGTCGCTCAACGCGGCCATCCTGATCCGCAACGCGCAGCCCGAGCTGATGCAGCATTGGGTGCCACGCATGATCCGTGGCGAGGCTGTGGTGGCCATCTGCCTGACCGAGCCGCGAGGCGGCTCGGATGCCGCCAACCTGCAACTGCGCGCTCGAAGGGTTGGCGATCACTACGTGCTCAATGGCGAGAAGACGTCCATCACCTTTGCCGACCGGGCCGATGGGTATGTCGTGTTTGCGCGAACCGGCACGCCGGAGTCGGGCGCGCGCGGCGTGACGGCCTTCTTCGTTCCGGCGGACAGCCCGGGCATCCAGCGCACCTGCTTCAATGATGTGGGCAGCGCCATCGCCGGCCGTGGCTCCGTGTTCTTTGACGATGTGCGCGTGCCGCTTGATCACCGACTGGGTGACGAGGGCAAAGGCTTCACCCAGGTGATGCAGGGCTTCGACTACAGCCGCGCGCTCATCGGCCTGCAATGTGTGGGTGCCGCACAGGCATCGCTTGACGAGGCCTTTGCCTATGCCAAGGAGCGCGAAGCATTCGGGCGCCCCATCGGGCAGTTCCAGGGCGTGACCTTTCCGTTGGTGGAAGGCGAATCGCACATCGCTGCCATTCGCCAGCTGGCCTTTCACACACTGGCCTTGCGTGACGCCGGGCAAGCGCATACGGCGGAGGCCGCCATGATCAAGTGGATGGGCCCCAAGACGGCCTTCGACGTGATCCACCAGTGCCTGCTGACCTTTGGTCACTACGGGTGGTCAAAGGACCTGCCGCATCAGCAACGCATGCGCGATGTCATGGGGCTGGAGATTGGCGACGGCACCGCCGGGGTCATGAAGCTGATCATTGCCCGCGAAAAAATCGGCCGCGCGGCGGTGCAATACCTCTGAGGCCTGTGGCGGGATGGCTCTCTTCGCCACGGCGCGTCACCACCATTCAGGAGACAAGAACATGAGCTACCAAAGCGTTTTCGCCCCCAAGCTGTTTGAAGGCCGCACCGTCATCGTCACGGGTGGCGGCAGTGGCATCGGCCGCTGCACAGCCCATGAGCTCGCCTCACTGGGCGCCACGGTGGCCATATGGGGCCGCACCGAAGAAAAGCTGGAAGCGGTGCGGCAGGAAATCGAAGCCGACGGCGGCCGGGTCAGCACACACGTGTGCGACATCCGCGACGAGCCGCAAGTGATCGCCTGCATCGAGGCGGTGCTGGCGCAGCATGGCCGCATCGACGGCCTGGTCAACAACGCCGGCGGCCAATACCGCACCCCCATGGAGACCATTTCAACCAAGGGCTTTGAGGCGGTCGTGCGCAACAACCTCACGGGTGGCTTCATCGTCATGCGGGAGGTCTACACCCGCTGGATGAAAGACAACGGCGGCGCCATGGTGAACATCATCGCCGACATCTGGAATGGCTGGCCGGATTTCGCCCACTCTGCTGCGGCACGCGGGGGCATGCTCACCTTGTCGGAAACCGCCGCCTGCGAATGGGCCGAGTCTGGGGTGCGCGTCAACACGGTCGCCCCGGGTGGCATCGCCTCCAGCGGCTTTGATCGCTACACCCCGGAAGCCAAGGCCAAGATCCTGGAATTCCCGGCAGGGGTGCCGCTGCAGCGCTATGGCACGGAGTCCGAAATCTCCGCGGCCATCGTCTACCTGCTTTCACCCGCGGCGGCCTACATCACGGGCTCGTGCATCCGTGTGGATGGCGGCACGCCCAATGCCCGCAACACCTGGAAGCTCAAGGCCCACCAGCGCAATGCGCCGTTCCAGGGCTTCCACCGTGCCGAACTGCCTGAGCTGCTCAAGCGCTGAAGCAGCATGTCCACGCCCTTGACGGCCGAACGCCGCATCGCACTGCAAGGTGCCATCAACTGCCGTGACCTGGGTGGACTCTGCACCCCTGATGGCCGGCGTGTGCGCCGGGGCATGCTGTTTCGTGCCGACTCGTTGGCCGATCTGTCCGACAGCGACCAGGCGCTGTTGAAGGGCTTGCGACTGCGCCATGTATTTGACCTTCGCCACGAAGATGAGCGTCGCCTGCGCCCCAATCGGCTGCCCGACGATGCCGCGCTGCAGGTGCACGAAATCGGCTTTTATCCCCAGGGTGCACATTCCTTGATGGCGCGGGTGAGGCAGCGCGCCATCGGCAAGGACGAGGCCTGGCAGACGATGTTCGACATGTACCGCCTGATGCCCATTCACCAGGCACCGCATTTCAGTCGGCTGTTGATGCAACTGAGTGGCCCACATGGGCTGCCCGCGCTGATTCATTGCACCAGCGGCAAGGACCGCACGGGCGTTGCCACGGCCATGGTGCTGTCGGCGTTGGGCGTGTCTCACCAGGAGATCCTGAGCGATTACCTGCTGACCAACCGCCATCGGCGCGACCTGAGCTTCATGCTGGGCACCGATGTGGACCCCGAAGTGCTCGATGTGGTCAAGGCGGCCGACGCCCGCTTCCTGCAAGCGGCCCTGGATGTCATGGCCAGCGATGCAGGCGGCACGCAAGGCTTTCTGCGCAACAGGCTTGGCTTGACGCAGGCCACCCAACAGCGTCTGCAAGATCAACTGCTGGAGGCCTGACGGCCCCCTCCCCACCATGCTCACCCCGATGACCCTTGTTCAAATCGCTTTCTCCATGTTGGCCGCCGGCGCTTGTGGTGGCCTGCTCTTCACCCTGCTCATCGCCTTGAAGGTCCGATACCCTCGATGGTTTGGCGCTGCCCACGGGCTGATCGGCCTGTCTGCATTGGGCGTCCTGGGCTATGCCTTGTCACACGTGGCAAGGCCCATTCCCGACACGGCCTTGTGGGCAGTCGGGCTGTTGGGCTCGGCCGGGTGTGGTGGCCTGGTGCTGTTTCGCCTCATGAAGCCCAAGGGCTCACGCTTGGGGCTGGCGCTGCTGCACGGCAGCCTTGCTTTGGCTGGCGTGTACCTCCTCTATCGATTCACCGCTGCGTGACCGCGACTTGTCGTCAGTGAAAGTACCCATGCGCACCATCTGAAAGGATGGCGACCTGCCATACCCCTTCTTTGCATGATGTCTTCTACAGCGACAACGCCGTGCGCTCCGGGAGCGTCCGCCGGTCGATCGCCCACATTCGCCGCCAGCCGACCTGATTCTCATCACCATCGTCCAGCAGCGCGGCCATCTGAAAACAGGAGACTCATCTTGGCCTTGACCAGAAACCTTGATGCGCGGGAAGTACTCAATCAGATCGTCAACGATCCCAGGTACCCCGATGTCATGCACGTGCCGCTCATCTCACCCCAGCAGATCGTGCTGGCCGTGAGCGCGCTGGGCATCTTTGGCTTGGCCACCTACGGTGCCCTCGCGGGCTTCATCCCGGTGTGGGTGGCCATGCTGCTCAACCTCGTGGCGGTCTACCTGTCGTTCACGCCCTTGCACGATGCGTCGCATCGCGCCGTGTCCAGCAGCCCCTTCCTCAACGATGCCATCGGCATCATCACGGGGCAACTGCTTCTGCCGGCCGTCAACATGACGGTCTTTCGGGCCATCCACATGGACCATCACCGCTACACGGGGCAAGAAGGCCGTGACCCGGACACCGCCTTCGTGATGCCGCCCAAGCCCTTTGGCCTGTTCTATCTGATGTTCGCCGACGTCCATTGGGTGCTCTGGTATCTGAAACATGGGCGGCACATCTGGTCACGCAAGGTGGCCATCTACCTCGCGCTCTTGCTCGTGACCATGGTGGCCGTTCACGTCGCCTTCCTCGTCTCGCCCTGGTGGAAGGCCTTCCTGCTTCTTTACGTGATCCCGCAGCGCGTGGGCCTGGGCGTGGTGGCGTACACGTTCGCGCACATCCAGCATCCTGAAGGGCTCACCTGGGACAAGGCCCCCTTCCAGTCCACCATGTACATGCGCGGCCACTCGCCCTTGCGCCGTCTCTTGTTCGGGCAGGAGGAACACATCATCCATCACGTCGTGCCGCACATTCCATGGTTCAAGTACAAGCGTGTGTGGGACCTGGCCAATGGCGTGCTGAAGCGGCAAGAGATCCCCTCACGCAGCTGGTTCGCCGGCCCTGGCGAGATTGCCGTGCCCGGGCCCGACGCTCAGCAGCCGATTCCTGTGAGGGTGACGGCCGTTCACGACGAGGTACCAGGCATCCGTGCCATTGCGCTCCGGACGATCGATGGCCGCGACCTCCCGGCCGATGCGGGCGCGCATGTCGATGTGCACCTGCAGGCCCAGGGCATGGTCCGCCAATACTCCGTGGTGAGCGCCGGGAACGGGCAGATCACGTTGGCAGTGAAGCGCGAAGACCATGGCCGCGGTGGCTCGGTGGCGATGCACGCACTGCGCGTGGGAGACACGCTGGCAATCAGCAAACCGCGCAACAACTTTGTCCTCTATGAAAGCGCCCCGCGGTTTCTGCTGGTGGCTGGGGGCATCGGCATCACCGCCTTGCTGCCAATGGCTCGACGCCTGAAGTCCCTCGGCAAGCCCTTTGCCCTGCATGTCTGTGCACGTGACCAGGCTGCAGTGCCCTTCATGGACGAGTTGCTGCGATGTGGTGCCCACATCCATGTCGACACGCTACCAGGGCGTTCCTCGCTGGACCCCGACGCACTGCTCGCCGAGCATGACGGTGCGACCATGCTCTACCTGTGCGGCCCCCAGGGCTTCATGGCATCGATGCGCGCTGCAGCCGCTCGCCAGGGTTGGGCACCTGCACAGATTCGCGTCGAGAACTTCGGCACCTTGCGACAATCTGGCGAAGAAGATCGGCCTTTCACGGTCGAGCTGGCGCGGTCGGGTCAGCAGATCGCCGTTCGACCAGAGGAGTCGGCCATCGACGCACTGGCGCGGGAGGGGATCGACGTGCCCTTCGCCTGCATGCAGGGCACCTGCGGCACCTGCATCACCTCGGTGACCCACGGTGACATCGATCACCGCGACGCTTACCTTTCAGAAGAAGAGAAGGCTGCAGGAGACAGGATGTGCCTGTGTGTGTCACGTGCTCGCGGCAGCTGCCTGACGATTGACCTGTAGGGCGCATGGCGTCGAGCAGATTCCTCATCGGCACGCATCGCTCGACGCCATCGCCCCCTTCAAGCCCCGTTGCTGACCGCCGGCGATTGGCCAAGCCAGCGCGAATCGCTCAACTGCGCGACCAGGAATTCCGCCAGGCGTTCTCGTGACATCGAGAACAGTTTGATCCTCGGGTCGCCCACATGGGCGGCCACCGCGGGCCGGCTGCAGGGCTTGTCGGACAACATGGGCAGCCTGACGAGCGTCCAGTCCAACCCCGACTCGCGGACCACGGCAGCCGTGGTGACGATTTCTTCATAGGCACTGCCCGCCAGGGCCTTGACCACGTGCATGGCGAGCCAGAAGGGCAGGCTGAAGCGGTCTTTCGCGTCGGGCGCACTGGTGGTGGCCGTGGCGATCAGTCGCCTGACACCGAGGCTGCGCATCGCCTGAACGATGAGCGCCATGCCATCGGCGATGGGCGTGCCGGTCGACTTGCCCCCCGGTCCGAGCAGGCTGATGACGGCATCCTGCCCCGCCACGGCCCGCCGTATCGCAGCGGCATCGGTCAACTCGCCCGCGATCACATGGAGCCCGGGCGCCGTGGGCACCAGCTTGGCGGGACTGCGAGCGTAGGCCGTCACCTCGTGACCTGCCTCCAGCGCCTGGCGCAAGACCCATTGCCCGGTCGGCCCGGTCGCGCCAAAAACCAGCACCTTCACGTTCACGCTCCTCGAACCAGATCGCGCGCACAGCCCAGCCTGAGGCATCCCGCCTGGATGTCGGCCGGAAGGCCTGTGATGGCCCAGCAGATCCGCTTCGCATGCTTCATGACAGGGTTCGCTTTGCCTGGGTTGGTATAAATTGGTAACCTAGGCAATCTTAGGGACGACCTCGCCGTTGCACAAGAAGGCACACGCAGAGCACCAGGGCACATGCAAGTAACCAAGCCTCCCATCGAGCCCCATGAGCTGGAGCGCCGCTTGCGCGAAGGCGGTGGTCATCAGGCACTGGAACACGACTGTCGCCCGGTCGCGGAGATCCTGGTTCGCATTGGCGACAAATGGAGCGTGCTCATTGTGATGCTGCTGGGCAGCGGGCCGAAGCGCTTCAACGAGATCCGGCGACTGGTGAACGGCGTCTCTCAGCGCATGCTGACGCTGACCCTGCGCGCCCTGGAGCGCGATGGCCTGGTCACGCGCACCGTGTTCCCGACCGTCCCGCCGCGTGTGGACTACGCCTTGACGGAACTCGGGCATTCGCTGCGACAGCCCATCAGCGCCCTGGGCGAGTGGGCCTACGCGAACCGGCAGGCCATTGAAGATGCGCGCGAAGCGTTTGATCGCTCGGGCGAATCGCCTACCGGTCAACGGGGATGACGCACCATATGGCCAAGATGCACGCGGCTTGGCACCTCACGAGCACCCACGGCCATGGGCGACTTCGTCACTGCGACGTGACGGCCGAGACGGCCGCGCGCAAGGCCAGCAGATAGCTGTCGACGCCAAAGCCGCAAATCTGGCCCTTGACGATCTCGGCAAACACCGAGTGATGGCGAAACGGCTCACGCGCATGGATGTTGGACATGTGCAGCTCGACCACCGGCACGGTGAGGATGGCCAGCGCATCGCGGATGCCATAGCTGTAGTGCGTCCAGGCGCCTGCGTTGATCAGCACCGCGTCCACCCCGTCCGCATAGGCCTGGTGGATGCGCTCACACATGGCCGCTTCGCTGTTGCTCTGGAAACTACTGACCTCGACACCCAGCTCGCGCCCCAGCGCCTGGAGCCGGCTGTCGATTTCGGCCAGGGTGATGGTTCCGTACTGTGCCGGGTCACGCTTGCCGAACATGTTGTGGTTGATACCGTGCAGCATCAGGATGTTCATGGGGGCCTCCCGCCTCATGCCAAGGGGATGGTCAAGGTGTCGATCACGGCGCGGGTGTCGGGTCGCACGCCGCGCCACCACACAAATGCTTCTGCCGCTTGCTCAACCAGCATGCCCACACCATCGGCCAGACGCTTGACGCCTGCATTGGCGGCCAGGCGCAGGAACGGTGTCAGGCCCTTGCCATAAACCAGCTCGTAAGCGAGGCCATCGGCCGCGAAAACAACCGGCGACAGTGGTGGCAACTCCCCCTTGAGGCTCGCCGATGTCGCGTTGATCACGACATCGAAGGTGGCTTCACCCACCTCGCCATACCCCCCACCGCGCACGGGACCGCGGTCGGCCAGCTGCCGAGCCAGGGTCTGTGCCTTGTCCACGGATCGGTTGGCGATCACCAGCTCCGCAGGCGCGGCCTCCAGCAAAGGCAGCAAGGCGCCACGGGCCGCGCCCCCAGCCCCCAGCAGCAGCACGCGCTTGCCGGCCAGCGACATGCCCAGGTTGCGCTGGATGTCGTTCACCAGGCCGATGCCATCGAAGTTGTCAGCCAGGATGCGCCCGCCCTCGAACTTCAAGGCATTCACGGCACCAGCCAGGTTGGCGCGCTCAGAGCGTTCGTCGGCCAGCTCAAAAGCCTGCAGCTTGAAGGGGGCGGTGACGTTCATGCCGCGGCCCCCACCATCGCGAAAGGCCTGGACCGCGCCAACGAAGCCGTCTAGCGGCCCTTCGATCGCGCTGTAATGCAGCGACTGGTTCGTGGCCTTGGCGAACATGCCATGGATCAACGGTGACTTGGTGTGCCCGATCGGGTTGCCGATCACAGCGTAGCGTTCGGTCATGTGTGTCTTTCGTTTCAGTTCTGCAAGCTTGCGACGGCCTCTTCGGCATACAGCACGCCATCGCGGGCCAGTGCATCGATGTCAGCCTGCGAATAGCCCAGGTCGGCGGCGATGCTGCGGTTGTGCTGCCCCATCAGCGGTGCGGGCGACTTGGGCGTGGTGTCGCAATCAGAGAAGTGGTAGGGCAGATTGGGCAGGCGCACCTTGCCCACCACGGGGTGGTCCTGCTCGATCACCATGTTGCGGGCGATGATCTGCGGGTCTGCCAGCACCTCGTCAATGCGCTGCACCTTGGCGCAAGGGACATCGACGGCATCCAGGGCGGCCAGGCAATCTGCCACGCTCCGCTCGGCGGCCCAGGCACGCACGATGGGCAAGATTTCCATGCGGTGCGCGTTGCGGCCCGCCGCACTGTGAAAGCGCGTGTCGCCAGCCAGCGCCTCGCCACCGACCAGCAGGGCCAGGCGCTTCCAGGCCTCGTCCACCTGCGCCGCAATCACCAGGTCGCCGTCCCTGGCGCTGAAGGCGCCATAGAGCGTGGACTGGGGCAGATCGTGTCCTGCCTTCTCAGGCAACTCGGTGCCGCCCGACAAGGTGTAGGCCTGAACCGCGTATTCATGCATCGAGACCAGGCAGTCATACAGGGCCAGGTCGATGTGCTGCCCCTTGCCGGACTTGACGCGACCCAGCAGCGCAGCGCACACCGCGGCCACACCATTCAGCCCTGTGTACATGTCGCCCAGCGCGATGCGCAGCAGCGGTGGCGCCTCGCCCGGCGTGCCCACCATCTGCATGATGCCGCTCTTGGCTTCGGCAATCAGGCCAAAGCCCGCGCGGTGCGACTCCGGCCCCGTGTGGCCATAAGCCGAGATGGAGCAGTACACCAGTCCTGGGTTGCGCGCAGACAGCGTCTGGTAGCCCAGACCCAGCTTGTCGAGTGCGCCGGGTCGGTAGTTTTCGATGAACACATCGGCCGTGTCGGTGAGCTTGTGCATCATCTCCAGTCCGCGCGGGTCCTTCAGGTTGATGCACAAGCCCTTCTTGCCCATGTTCTGCTGCATGAAGTAGCCGCTCTGGCCATTGATGAAGTAGGCGTGCTGGCGCCCCGCGTCACCCGAGGTGGGACGCTCGACCTTGATCACCTCGGCGCCCAGCGCGGCCAGATTGCGCGACAGGTGCGGCCCAGCCAGAAAGTGGCTGTAATCGATGACGCGGATGCCTTCAAGCGGAAGTGGCTGGCTCATGCGGGTGCTCCTTGCGCCGGACGGCGCGGGATCATCAGACGGTGCTCGCCTTTCTGGACAACCTCGCCATGCTGGTTGACCAGCTCGGATGGCAACACCACGATGCCCCAGCCAGGCTTGCTCTTCGATTCACGCATGCTGCCGACCCGGAACCGGACGTGCACCACATCACCCAGCTTGATGGGGGCCACAAAGCCCCACTCCCAACCCAGAGACATGCCAGGCACGAAGCGGTAGTCGCTGATGGTCTTGAGGCCATCGGCGACCGACAGGCCAAACAGGCCATGCGCCACACGCGTGCCAAACGGTGTGGTGCGCGCATAGGCCTCGTCGGTGTGCACAGGCGTGTGGTCGCCGGTCAGCTCGGCATAGGCCATCACGCGGGCTTCGGTGAACGTGTAAGTCGGGCTGACGCACTCGTCCCCGACCTGGGCGTCATCCCAGTACTTTTCAATGATCATGGTGTCTCCGTATGAGGCACAGGCGTGCCTGTGTTCAGCTGCGTGCGTTGATGGCCAGGATGTCCGACACGGCACGTGCGGGGCTGGCCTGGATCAACTCGACGACCAGGCCATCTGGCAGGCGAAGCCAGTTGCGGCCTTGCGGCATCTCGGTCACGCCAAAGGCCTGGGCTGCAGCCAGCGCTGCCTCCATGTCCTCGCACATCACGCCCAGGTGCCCCAGCCTGCCTTCGGTGTCGTTGAAGTCGGGCTTGGACATGAACTGCATGCCGCCCAGCGTCCAGTACTGAACAGGCTCTTCGATGCTGCCTTGCACTTCACGCATCGTCATGCCCAGCACCTCGTGGAAGAAGCGGATGTGCCAATGGATGTCCTTGACCCAGATGGCCACGTGTTCGATGTAGGCTCGGGTGCTCATGCGCTTGCCTCCGCAGGCTGGTAAGTCAATGCCTTTTCAATGCCCTTGATGCAGCCAACCAGGGCCGCGTTGACGGGTGTGGGCACGCCCAGTTGCTCGCCCCAGCGCACCACCGCGCCATTGATGAAATCGATTTCGGTGAGGGCGCCTTTTTCAAGGCTTTGCAGCATGGAGGCCTTGAAGCTGTCGGGCAGGCCTTGCCCTGCGTGCAGCCAGGCCGCTTCGGGCTCGGCGAAGCTCAGCGTCACGCCACGGGCCCGGGCCACGGCCATGGCTTCGGCCACGGCAGCCAGGGCCGTCGCCTTGACTTCCGGCACGGCATAGAGCCCCCCGTAGGGCAGCCTTGTGATGCCGCTCAAGGCCCCCGTGGCCACATTGACCAGCAGCTTGTCCCACATCGTCCCCATGATGTTGGCGCTGACGGTTGTCTCCAGGCCCGCCCGGTTGAACTCGGCCGCGATGGCCTGCACTCGGGCGGTCACACTGCCATCCAGTTCGCCAATGAAGGTCTGCTTGCCTCGCGTGCCCGAGATGATGCGGCCCGGGGCCAACTGGACGCCGCCCACATAGGTCTTGCCTGCCAGAACACGATGCGCCCCGACGGCGCTGGCCAGAATGTCCTCGTGACCCAGGCCGTTTTGAAGGGACATCACGCAGGTCTCGGCGCCAATCAGGCTGCTTGAGGCCCCGATGGCCGCACGGGTGTCGCCTGATTTGACCAACACGATCAAGAGGTCGACCGGCCCGATCCCTTTTGCCTCCACGGCCGCCTTGACCGCCACGTTGCGCTCGCCGTCGGCCTCCACCAGCGTCAGTCCTTTGGCGTTCATGGCATCGACATTGGCTTGAGAACGCGTCACCAGCCAGACGTCGGAGCCTGCTTGCGTCAGTGCTGCGCCGATGGCGCATCCCAATGCGCCGGCACCCAGAATGCAGATTTTCACGGAACCTCCAGAAAGCTCGAATCGAGGGGGGCAAGACCGTCGAAACGGGCCCCACCAGGGTGTCCGTCACGCCGATGCGCTGACGGTGAACGCAATGTAGGCCGCGATCAAATTAAGCGCAACGCAATGATTGAAATGTGTATATTGCGTACAGCAATGAATCCCGACACCCCCAACCTGCCCGATTTGAAGTTGCTGCAGTTGTTCGACGTCCTGTACAACACGCGAAGCGTGACGCGTGCCGCCGAACAACTGGGCCAGAGCCAGCCGACCGTGAGCATCTGGCTCGCTCACCTGCGCGAGCACCTGCGTGATCCACTGTTTGTGCGGACGGCCAGCGGCATGCAGCCCACGCCACGTGCGGACGCCCTCATCGGCCAGAGCCGCGAAATCCTCGAATCGCTTCGGCGGCTGTCGGCATGGGAGTCAGATTTCGTACCTCGGACGGCACAGCGCCGTTTTCGCATCTGCATGACGGATGCCAGCCATGTGACTTTGCTGCCGCAGCTGCTGACGCACGTGAGGGCGGAGGCGCCTCAGGTCCGACTCGAGGCGGCACGCATTGACGGCCAGACCGCTCAGTCTCTCGCTTCGGGGGAGGCCGATCTGGCGCTGGGGTTTGCACCCTGGCTGGAGTCCGGCATCTACCAGCAGACCTTGTTCCCGCAGGACTGGGTGTGCATCACCAGCCGGTCTCACCCGCGCATTGGCAAGACCTTGACGCTCAAGCGTTACCGCGAGGAAGCACACATTTCCATCGCCTCAGGCACGGGTTACCAATTGCTGGAGTCGGCGCTGCAACAGCATCGCATCCAGCGCCGCGTGCAACTCGAGCTGCCAGGCTTCCTGGGCCTGGCGCCCGTCGTGTCCAACACCGACCTCATCGCCACGCTGCCGCGACACATCGGCGAGACCCTGGCGCACATGGGTAACCTGGCGGTCCATCCCTGCCCGCTGGATGTGCCTTCGTTCGACGTCAAACAGCATTGGCACGCCCGTTATCACCAGGATGCAGGCAACCGCTGGCTCCGCGGCCTGATCGCCAAGCTCTTCATGGGCCGCGCGGTCCGTTGACGGCGCACCATCCCGCACGAACCCGCACCCTGGCTGCGTGTGCCGCCAGGCAAGGCTCTTGCGCGGCGAGCCCAGCCCGCCGCGGTCAGGCAGCCCCGTCTCAATCCCCTGCCGCCAAGCGGGCATCGATCCAGCTGAACGCGTCCTGCACGTCATAGTTGCCGGCGTGCCCCTGGTCCCAATGGAGGGCAAAGTCCACATCCTTGACCTTGCTGTCGGCCTTCAGCGCGCGGCTGATGTTGTAGGCCACGGTGAAGGAGGTGTCGCGGTCGCGCGCGCCATTGCGGATGCGCCAGTGTCGGGTGATCGCATCGGTCTTGCCCACATAGGCCAGTGCGTTGATCATCTTGTACTGGTTCAAGAGGAAGGCCTTCTGGGGCGCAGCGTCCCAGGTGTAGCCGGTGTTCAGCAGACCCACATCGCTTTGTGCGGCGTTGATCGCATCGCCACCGTTGTTGTGATTCCATCCGAACTCGGTGAAGTTGGAATAGACCTGTGCCGCCGTGCCGAAGAGGTTCGACTCCCCGCCCCCGTAGTTGCCGTAAATGATGGCGCCGGCCTGGGTGGTGTCGGAGGTGGCCGTGGCCGCCAGCGCCGAGGTGATGCCCACCTGGTCAAAGCCCGGCGCTGCCTTGAGTCGCGATTGCGTGGCCACGAACTTCAGGTACTTCGACATGTTGAAGGCATTGACCGTGCCGCTGGCGTCCACGTCGATGAAATCGTTCAGGTAGTACAGCGTGCCACTGCCCCCATTGCGGCCGTTCGCCGCCGCGGAGCCGTGGCTGTTGTAGGCCACAAAGGTCTTGCCGGCCTTCACGTAGGTGCTCGCCGCCTTCTTGATTTCGGTCTGCAAGGCCGCCAGCATGTTGTCTGTGGTGAGCGCCGAGCCATCGTCGTTCTTCAGGCCCAGGCTGGCCTGGTAGCTCACGAACTTGGCCATCAGTTCCTGGCTGGCTTGCGGGTCCGAATTCGAAGCGCGCACCAGTTCGTTGCCGCTGGCATCGACGATCAGGCCCGCCTTCTGGTCGGCAGAGACCAGCGCACGGGTGTCCAGCACGTTGTACATCCACTCATAGGCCAGGTCGGCACTGCCCAGGTCCTGGATGGGGCAATAGGCCACCACGGCATAGACGCTGTCGCTGATGGAGCTCAGGCCATTTGCATCGACGCCCGCCGCACCGAAGGCCTTCAGGTACGGCAGGTAGTCGGCATGGTCACCGGTGGCCCCGAGCTGCGTCACCTGGGCGCCCCCACCGCTGGTGCCGTTGACCACGATGCGGCGGGCGTTGCCGAACATGACGCCGTCGTTCAGACGCAGGTAGCGCACGGCGGCCTTGGCGTCCACGATGGCGGCGGGCGCCTTGCCCTGGTAGATGCCATCGTCGTAGACGCCGGCCGGGGCCACCGCACCGCGGCTGCGCGAGGCCATGTTGATGTAGACCATGCCCCGGGCCAGCGCGGCGCCCACCTTGTTGCTGTCGCTGGTGCTGACATAGGTGCCACCGTCGACGATGTCGGCGCCAGCGTAGTTGCTGCCGGTGATGGCATCGGTGCCGTTCCAGCCCCCCTTGCCGCCCTGGTAACTGGCCATCCAGCCTGCGTTGTTCACGTTGAGCAAGATGGCGTTGTCCTGCTTGGCCGCGTCCACCTCGCGCACGAAGATGTTCAGGTTCTGGTAGCCGCAGGTCTGGTTGTCCACCGCCCCGGCGGGTTGCGTGGGAGCCAGTTGCATGGGCTTGCCCACGTAGCAGACTTCGCGGTACCAGCGCACGGGCGTGGCCACGCCATCCAGCGTGACGGTGATGGTCTTGTAGTTGCTCGGGTCAAAGGCCAGCTGGGCGTCGTACACGCCTGCGGCCGCGGTCGAGGTGGTTGTGCTCGTGCCGGTGCTGGCGGTGGTCGCCGTGGCGGCATCGCTGCCGCCTCCGCAGGCACTGAGCAGACCACCGAGCGATGTGGCCGTGAGGGTCGCAATGGCCGCGGCCACCGCACGACGCGGGAAAGATTGAAGCATGCATGTCTCCTGTTCGATGTGGATGGACTCGAAAACGGGCCCCTTGGGTGGGGCCTCTTCTGTCTGTGACGGGCATCACAGAGAGTCAGGCGACTGTAGGTTTTCGCCTCATCGATCAGCAGATGGCGCGGCGGGACGCGCGATCACGGCAGGCTATCGTGGTTTGTCTGAGGGGCGCCCGGTTGCACCGGGCTGGCCGCGCCTCAGATCAGCGGCAGCAAGGCCCCCAGCATGGCCACCGCATAGGGGCTGGCCACGGCCTCGAGGAAGCGGGGGAAATCCAGGTGGGCGGTGTCGTCGGCACGGTCGGAGATGGTGCGCAGCACCGTGACCGGCACCCCGAAATCGTGGCAGACCTGGGCCACCGCCGCGCCCTCCATTTCGACGGCCAGCGCGTCAGGCAAGGCCCCTCGCAAGGCCGCACAGGCGCGCGCCGAAGACAGGAACTGGTCGCCGCTGATCACCAGGCCACGGTGCACCACCGGCTGCCCCAAACCCAGGCTGGCGAGCTGTTCCATCAGCGCAGGCTGGCGGGCCGCCAGGGTCTCGGGGGCCAATGCCTCGCGCAGGCTGCGGCACACGGTGTCGACCAGGGCCCGCGGAGGATGCAGGCGGCTGATGTCGGTGCCTGGCAGCTCGAAGCGCGGGAACAGGGGGGACGCGTCCATGTCGTGCTGCAGCAGGGCATCGGCGACCACCACATCGCCCACCTTGACGCCCTCACCCAGGCCACCAGCCACGCCGGTGAACACGATCTGGGTCACGCCGAACTCGGCCAGCAGCAGTGTGGCGGTGGTGGCCGCCGCCACCTTGCCGATGCGCGACAGCACCGCCACCACCTCGCGGCCATGCAGGTGCCCTACCCAGAAATCGCGGCCGGCCCGCGTCACACGGGCCTCATCGGGCATGGCTGCGAGCACGGCAAACAGCTCGGCCGGCATGGCGGCCATGATGCCGATGCGACCTGGGGAAGCAGACAGGGGTGGGCGGAAATCAGAGGACATGGGACAACAGGGGATCACGAAGCCAGCTTGCACACCCTCGCATCATGCCGCGGCCCATGAAAAAACCACCCCGCAGGGTGGTTTGGAAAAGCCTTTCGGCACCGAGCGTGGCCTTGATCCTTGACAGGAGGGCCCGCTCGCCAGCCCCTTGCGGGGTTGGTGAATTGGATGAATGTCCCTGAGCGGCGCCATGTTGTGAATGAATGTCCAGCGCACCTGCGCAGTATATGTGCCATATTTGCTCAAACGCTCATTTTTGACGCAATTCACCAAATCCCGCCATCCCCCTGAGGCGACTGCAAACCGTCCGATAATCGCAAAACACCCTCGCACGACCCCTTTTCTGCGCGCCGCCCTCCACTTCTCCCCCATGGCCCGACTGGATCCCCTTGAAGACAGCAGCCCGTTGGGGGCCGATGCCCCCTCGCCCACAGCACGAGCGCTGACCGACCTCATGGGACGCCACGGCGTTCCCCTGCGACACCAGGCTGCCCAGATCGCGCAAATATGCGCGATTTCCATCAGCCAGGCCCGGCGCAAGCTCCGCGGGGCCGTGTGGCTGTTCGACGAGGTCCAGACCGTCTGCCGGCACTTCGGGGTCAGCCTGGGCGAGGTGTTCGGGCCAGGCGAACACCAGGGCGCGAGCGCCGAGCCTCCCCGTGCCTTGCACCACCCGGCGCGCTTGCGCAGCGAAGACCAGACCCTGCCCTGCGACATCCGCCTCGGCCCCCTCGAGGCCCCGGGCGCCTCGTCGTTGCAGGCGGTCTACGGGCCCGAAGGCTGGCTGGTCGCCACCCCCAACCGTTTGGACCGTGATGGCGTGACGGGCGCACGCTATGGCGTCGACCACCTGCAACTCAGCGCCCCAGACCAGCCCGAACGCGCCCGCATCGCCGTGGTCGACGACGACGCCGACGCGGCCGAAGCCCTCAGCGACTGGTTCAACGAGTCCGGCTACCGCGCCCAGGCCTACACCAGCCCGGCCCAGTTGCTGTCCGCCCCGCTCGACCAGCACGACGCCTACGTGGTCGACCTGATCCTAGCCGGCGGGCAGACCTCGCAGGCCCTGGTCGAGCGCATCCGCCGCGAACAGCCCGACGCCCCCATCGTGCTGCTCACCGGCCAGCTGCGCGATGGCCGCGCCTCCGAAGCCACGCTGACCACCCTGCTGCGCACGCAGGGCGTCACCTTCTTCGAAAAGCCCGTGCGCCCTGCCGTGCTGACCGCCGCCATCCAGAGCAAGCTCGACCGCCTGTCATCCCCCGACACGCATGGCTGAAGGCGGCACGCCCCCTCGCCCCGACACCGACCTGCTGGCCGCCCGGCTGCTGGCCCGCGTCTGCGGCGTGGTGGCCGTGGGCGCCCTGTTCGCCTGGTACCACGATGGCCAGGCCGGCTGGAACACCCCCTGGGACCGCTACGCCGCCATCACCATGTCCGGCGTCTATGCCGTGGCCAGCCTGCTGCTGTGGCGCCGCCCCCTGTGGCTGAACACGGTCACCGCCGTGGCGCTGGGCATCACGGCCGTCTTCTTCCTGGGCACGCTCCACGAGGCCGCCCGCATCGAGTCGGCCGTGGGCCTGTACTCCATGGCCTCGAACGCCCAGTTCATGCCCCTGGTCTACGTGACGGCCTTCGTGGCCATGCGCAGCGGCGCCGCCCTGCTGAGCTGGGGCATGTACGCCGGCGTGCTGGCGCTGTACGGCTGGCTCTACGGCGTGCGCGGCCTGCCGCCCGACACCCCCTTCCGCGCCATGAGCAGCCACGTCTGGGCCGTGCTGCTGTTTGTGCACCCGGCCTGCATCCTGGCCCTGCAGTACATCGCCACCCTCAAGGGCCGCCTGCACCGCGCCGAGAGCGAGGCCCAGCAAGGCAAAGAGCGTTTCCTGGCCATGCTCTCGCACGAAATCCGAACGCCACTGCAGGCCATGCTGGGCTCCATCGAACTGCTGGCGCTCAAGGTGCAGGGCGGCCCGGAGCAACGCGCCGTCGATCGCCTGCGCCGGGCCGCCGCCCAGCTCGACACCCACCTGCGCGACGTCACCGAGTACACACGGCTCGACAGCCCCGGCTGGCGCCTGCACAACGAGGTGATCGACCTGGTCGCCCTCGTCGAAGAGGTGGCCGAACAGCTGCGCCCCCAGGCCGAGCGCCAGGGCCTGGCCCTGCACCACCGCGTGGCTCCGGCGGACGAGGCCCTGCTGCGCCAGGTCGAGCTCGACCCCACCCGCGTGCGCCAGATCCTGCTCAACCTGCTGGGCAATGCCCTCAAGTACACGCTGACCGGCGAGGTCATCCTCAAGGCCAGCCGCCTGGCTGGCCCACCCGACCGCCTCTGCCTGGAAGTGATCGACACCGGCATCGGCATCCCGCCCGAAGAGCTGACGCGCATCTTCGAGCCCTACATCCGACTGGAAGACGAGCGCGTGCAGCGCGCCAGCGGCTCCGGCCTGGGCCTGGCCGTGGTGCAACGGCTCACCGCACGCCTGGGCGGCGAGGTCAGCGTGCACAGCACCCTCGACCTCGGCTCGCGCTTTGCCGTGATCCTGCCGCTGGTGGCGCGACAATAGCGGCTGTCTTCACCCTCGCCGCCGCGGCGGCCAGCCCCAGCCATGAGCACGCCCGTCCAGACCCTGACCCTCGGTACCCCCCTGTCGCCCTCGGCCGCCCGCGTGATGCTGCTGGGCTCGGGCGAACTCGGCAAGGAGGTGCTGATCGCGCTGCAGCGCCTGGGCGTCGAGACCATCGCCGTCGACCGCTACGAGAACGCACCCGGCCAGCAGGTCGCCCACCACGCTCGCACCATCACCATGAGCGACGCGGCCCAGCTGCGCACCCTGATCGAGGCCGAGCGCCCGCAGCTGGTCGTGCCCGAGATCGAGGCCATCGCCACCGCCGAGCTGGAAAAGCTCGAAGCCGAAGGCGTGGTGCGCGTCATCCCCACGGCCCGGGCTGCCCGCCTCACCATGGACCGCGAAGGCATCCGCCGCCTGGCCGCCGAAACCCTGGCCCTGCCCACCAGCCCCTACCGCTTCTGCAATTCGCTGGCTGAGCTGCAGGCCGCCATCGACGGCACCGACGGCCTGGGTGCTGCCATCGGCTACCCCTGCGTCGTCAAGCCCGTCATGAGCTCGTCCGGCAAGGGTCAAAGCAAGATCGATGGCCCCGCCGACGTGCAAAAGGCGTGGGAGTACGCGATGGCCGGTGGCCGCGTCAGCCACGGCCGCGTCATCGTCGAAGGCTTCATCGACTTCGACTACGAAATCACCCTGCTGACCGTGCGCGCACGTGGCCAGGGCGCCGAAGCCGGTCAGATCGCCACCGCCTACTGCGAGCCCATTGGCCACAAGCAGGTCAGCGGCGACTACGTCGAAAGCTGGCAGCCCCAACCCATGAGCCCCCTGGCCCTGGAGCGCGCCCAGACCATTGCCCGCACCGTGACCGACAACCTAGGCGGCCAGGGCCTCTTCGGCGTCGAGCTCTTTGTGAAGGGCGACATGGTCTGGTTCAGCGAGGTCAGCCCGCGCCCGCACGACACCGGCCTGGTCACGCTCAGCACCCAGGTGCAAAGCGAGTTCGAACTGCACGCCCGCGCCATCCTGGGCCTGCCCGTGGACACCAGCCTGCGCGCACCGGGCGCGTCGGCCGTGATCTACGGCGGCGTCGACGCGCAAGACGTGGTCTTTGACGGCGTGGCCGAAGCCCTGAGCGAACCCGGCACCGACATCCGCCTCTTCGGCAAGCCCGAAAGCTTCGTCAAGCGCCGCCTGGGCGTGGCCCTGGCCACCGCCCCCGACGTGGACACCGCCCGTGCCAAGGCCCTGGCCGCGGCAGCCAAGGTCAAGCCCCGCGTGCGCGGCTGATCGCCTTGCGATCCGACAGATCGGATCAGGCGACCGCTTCGCCCGCCTTGGGCGGACGCGGCGGCAGCAGCACCCCCACCAGCGCCGGGTCGATGCGGCCCGCACGCTGGACCAGGGCCCCCATGTCGAGGATCTCGATCTCGGCATAGTGCAAGGCCAGCACCTGGTCACGCGCCATGGCGCGCAAGGCCTTGTTCACCGTCTGGCGGGACACGCCCATCATGCGGGCCAGGTACTCCTGCGGCAGGCGCACATGGCGACGCGGCGCGCCCTGGGTGGCCTGGCCGAAGTTCGTCACCGAAAACAGCAAGCGTCGCGCCAGCACCTGCTCCACCGGCAGGGTCGCGTTGTCCTCCATGGCCGAGAGCATCAGGCGCAGCTTGCCGCAGCCCAGGCGGGCCACGTCGCGCCAGCAGGCGGGGTGCTCGTCCAGCCAGGGCTCGATCTGCGCGCGCGACACCACCAACACCGTGCTGTCCATGTCGGCCACGGCGTCCTGGCTGCGGGGCAGGCGGTCGATCAGGCTGATTTCGCCAAACCAGTGATAGGGCTCCACATAGAGGGTGAGACGGTGGCTGCCGTCGACCGGGCTGGTCGAGCCCAGCTTCAATGCCCCGGCCACCACGCAGCACAGGCCATCGTGCGCATCGCCGCGCGAGAACAGGGTCTCGCCCGCCTTGATCTGCCACAGGCGCGAGCGCTCGACCAGGGCCAGCTGGAAGGCCTCCGGGCAGCTGGCGAACCACAGGTGCGTGCGCAAGGCGGGCAACAGGCTGGCCGGCGTGGGGCTGGATCGATGCGGCATGGACGTCGTCAACCGGTAAACGGTGGCACCTTGGCGCCACAATCCCCCGAAATGGTTAGATGGATCGCGTGTAATTGTCGTCGGATTGACAATCTTCGGGCGGCAAAGCACATACGATCATTGCAGTATCTTTGAAAAGCCCAGGACCATGACCACCTCTCAAGCTGTGCACCCCGGCGCCATCCTGCGCGCCAAATTCATGGACCCCCATGGCCTGTCGGCCAGCGGTCTTGCCATCCGCCTGCACGTGCCCGCGCCGCGTGTGAACGACATCGTTCGCGAACGTCGTGGCATCAGCCCGGATTCCGCGCTGCGCCTGGCCCGCTTCTTCGGCACCACGCCGCAATACTGGATGGACCTGCAGACCGCCTTCGACCTGAAAGTGGCCGAGCAGCTGGCCGGTGAACAGGTGCGCCGCGAAGTGGCCCCCATCCAGGAAGCACTGGACCGCGCCGCCCTCGCCGCCGCCTGATCCCGCTTTCTGCCCCACCCCCACGCCACCTACCCGAAAGGGTGAGGTGGCGTGTTCGTTTCCGGGCACCGCGCCTTACTGGAAGGCCACCTCGGCAAAGCTGCGCAGCTTGCGGCTGTGCAGCTGGCCGGCCATGTTGGCCCGCAGTCGCTCGATGGCCCGCAACCCGATGCGCAGGTGCTGATCAACCCGCTCGCGGTAGAAGGTGTTGGCCATGCCGGGCAGCTTGAGCTCGCCGTGCAGGGGCTTGTCGCTCACGCACAGCAAGGTGCCGTAGGGCACGCGGAAGCGGAAGCCGTTGGCAGCAATCGTGGCGCTTTCCATGTCCAGCGCCACGGCACGGCTCTGGCTGAAACGGCGCTCGGGCTCGCGCTGGGGCAGGAGCTCCCAGTTGCGGTTGTCGGTCGAGGCCACCGTGCCGGTGCGCATGATGCGCTTGAGCTCGTAGCCATGCAGCTGGGTCACATCGGCCACCGCCCCTTCCAGCGCCAGCTGGATTTCAGCCAGCGGCGGGATCGGCACCCACAGCGGCAGGTCTTCGTCCAGCACATGGTCTTCGCGCACATAGCCGTGGGCCAGCACGTAGTCGCCCAGCTGCTGGGAGTTGCGCAGGCCGGCGCAGTGGCCCAGCATGATCCAGGCATGGGGGCGCAGCACCGCGATGTGGTCGGTGATGGTCTTGGCATTGGCCGGGCCCACCCCGATGTTGACCATGGTGATGCCACTGCGGTCCTTGCGGATCAGGTGGTAGGCCGGCATCTGCGGCAGGCGCGGCGGCACGGCGCCCAGGGCATCGCCCACCTCCACCTCCTGGCCCACACGGCGTGTCACCACATTGCCCGGCTCGACGAAGGCGATGCAGTCGTCGTCGTCACGCGGGTGGGCCGGATCGGGCGCGCGGCGCATCAGCTCATGGCCCATGCGCACGAACTCGTCGATGTAGAACTGGTAATTGGTGAAGAGCACGAAGTTCTGGAAGTGCTCGGGCGAGGTGCCGGTGTAGTGGCGCAGGCGGTGCAGCGAGTAATCGACCCGGGGCGCCGTGAACAGGGCCAGCGGGCGCGAGCCGCCACGCGTCTCGTAGGTGCCGTTGGCGATGCCGTCGTCCATCGAGGCCAGGTCGGGCAGGTCGAACTGGTCGCGCAGCAGCAGGCGGCGCTCGGGGCTCAGGCTGCCTTCCAGGTGCTGGTGCTCGCCCAGGCTGAAGTGGATGGGGATGGGGTCGGAACCCAGGCCCACCTCCAGCGCCACGCCGTGGTTGGCCAGCAGGAGCTGGAACTGCTCGCGGTAGTAGTCGGCGTAGAGGTCAGGGCGGGTCAGCGTGGTTTCGTAGGTGCCGGGGCCCGCCACAAAACCGTAGGACAGCCGTGAATCGGCTCGCGCCACGGTGTCGGTGTGCACGCGCACAAAGGGGTACTTGGCACGCACGTGGTGCTTGAGCTGGTCGCCGGCCACGAAGCGCTGCAGGCTGTCACGCAGGTAGCTGATCTGCGAATCGTAGAGCTGCGTGACGTGCTTGAGGGCGGCGTCGGCCTTGTCGAATCGCTGGGTGGGGAACTTGGGGGCTGCCATCGAGGGTCCTTGCCAACAGTCAACGTGAAGACCATTGTGCGCGCCCTCCATGACCGCCAGCCTCGGAAAAGACCACCCACCGTGGGGCTGTCGCCGCGCGCCGACACTCGGCCGCCAACCGGCTCACCGCAGGCTCAGGCAGGCCCGTTCATGCCCCATGATCTCAAGGCTGTGGGGCGGGTGCGGGGGCCTCTCCGGCCCCTTCCGTCACGAAGGCGATGCGGTTCAGGCCGGCCTTCTGCAGCAGGCCGATGAGCTCGGCCACCTTGCCGTAGGCCACCACCTTGTCGGCACGCAGTTGCACCTCGGTCTGGGGCTTGGCCTTGGCCTGGGCCAGGGCACGCTGGGCCAGGGCCTCAGGCGAAACGATCTGGTCGTCCAGGTGCAGCAGGCCATCGGCCGTGATGGCCACGGCCAGGCTGTCGGGCACCGGCTGCGAGGGCTGGGCCGCATCGGCCTTGGGCAGGTCGAGCTTGAGGCGCGAGGTCATCATGGGCGCCGTGATCATGAAGATGATCAGCAGCACCAGCATCACGTCGATGAGCGGCGTCATGTTGATCTCGCTCATGGGCTGGCTGCCCTGGGGGCGCTGCAGGCGACCGAATGCCATGGCGTGCGGCCTTCAGCGCCCCGAACGGGCGAGACGGGCCAGCAGGGTTTCGCGCAGGTCGTGCGCGAAGCCTTCGAGGTCGGCTTCGCAGGCCGAGACGTACTTGCCGAACACGTTGTAGGCCAGCACGGCCGGAATGGCCACGGCCAACCCGGCTGCGGTCATGATCAACGCTTCGCCCACCGGGCCCGCCACCTTGTCGATGCTGACCGAGCCTTCGGCGCTGATGCTGAGCATGGCGTGGTAGATGCCCCAGACGGTGCCGAACAGGCCCACGAAGGGCGACACGGCCCCCACAGACGCGAGCAGCACCTGGCCGGCCTGAAGGCGGGCCAGCACACCGTGCAGGCTGTCGCGCAGGCGGCGGGTCAACTGGGCTTCGGCACCGGCCTGGCCCTCGAGCGTGGCGGCCGAAACCTCGGACCGGGCGGCATCGACCAGGGGCAGCAGCACGGCTTCGCGGTCGATCGCCGCCAGCGTGGCGCGGCCCTGGTCCAGGTCAGGCGCCTGCCAGAAGGCCTTCGCCCCGTGGGCCAGGTCGCGGCGGGCACGGGCCAGGAGCCAGCCCTTCCAGAAGATCACGACCCAGGCCCCGATGGACATCAGCAAGAGCATGATGGCCACGGCTCGCCCGATGGCATCGCCCTGTTCCCAGAAGTGCGTCCAGCCGCTCATCGTGCCTGCCCTGCCCTTTTGCTCACTTCAGGCCCAGCACGTCATCCATGCCGAAGAGGCCATGGGGCTGGTTGGCCAGGAAGCGGGCGGCACGCAGGCTGCCCTGGGCATAGGTGGCGCGGCTGGAGGACTTGTGCGTGATCTCGATGCGCTCGCCGATGCCGGCAAACAGCACGGTGTGGTCGCCCACCACGTCGCCACCACGGATGGTGGCAAAGCCGATGGTGGAGGGATCGCGTTCGCCGGTCACGCCTTCGCGGCCGTAGACGGCGCATTCCTTGAGGTCGCGGCCCACGGCCTCGGCCACCACCTCGCCCATCTTCAGGGCCGTGCCGCTGGGGGCGTCGACCTTGTGGCGGTGGTGGGCCTCGATGATCTCGATGTCGTAGCCTTCCTTGAGCGCCTTGGCCGCCTGGGCCAGCAGCTTGAAGACCACGTTGACGCCCACGGCCATGTTCGGCGCCATCACGATGGCGATGTCGCGGGCGGCGTCTTCGATCTCGGCCTTCTGCGCATCGGTGAAACCGGTGGTGCCGATGATGGCCTTCACGCCCAGCTCGCGGCACACGCGCAGGTGGGCCAGCGTGCCCTCGGGACGGGTGAAGTCGATCAGGAAGCGGGCGTTCTTCAGGCCCTCGTGCAGGTCGGACGTGATGGTCACGCCGCTGGTCTGGCCCAGGAAGGCGGTGGCATCGCTGCCGATGGCCGGGCTGCCGGCCACGTCAAGGGCGCCAGCCAGGTGGGCATCGGGCGAGGCCTGCACGGCCTCGATCAGCATGCGGCCCATGCGGCCG
>NZ_JAIZVX010000008.1 GCF_021768455.1 Aquabacterium sp.
TGCACCGACAACGGCGCCATGATCGCCCTGGCCGCCGCCATGCGCCTGCAGTCCGGCCAGGCGCGCCTGAGTCAGGAGCCTGCTTTCGACGTCAAGCCCCGCTGGGACCTCTCCGAGGACTGATTTGATCCCCCTGAGGGCCCTGTGCTAACATAGAGGGCTTGGCATGCTTCAGGGCGTGCCATGTTCGCACGGTCCGGGTTGGTTTCACCTGGCGCCGCAAGTTCAACGCAGAAACCTTGGGCACTGGTTCGCCAGGTCGATGCCGCCCGAGGCCTGCCATCCGTAAAGGAAACACCATGTCCGTCGCAGACATCAACACCGCAGCCATCATCAAGGACAACGCACGTGGCGCAGCCGACACCGGCTCTCCTGAAGTGCAAGTGGCCCTGCTGACCGCGCGCATCAACGAGCTGACCCCCCACTTCAAGGCCAACAAGAAGGACCACCACGGTCGTCGCGGCCTGCTGCGTATGGTCAGCCGTCGTCGCAAGCTGCTGGACTACCTGAAGGACCGCGACTTCAGCCGCTACGCAGCCCTGATCGCCAAGCTCGGCCTGCGCAAGTAATCGCGCCATGACGACAAAAAGCCTGTCTGGTTCCTCCAGCACAGGCTTTTTGTTTTTCAACGCCTCCCACTCGACCAAGCGACCGCTGTGTCATTCCAACGGGGCTGAGGCCTCAGCCTCGCTGGAATGGCATCGCGACTGAGTGAGGGCTTCACCGAAAGGGTGCCTGTGGCGCCCAACTCAAACCGGAGATCCCATCCATGAGCATTTTCAACAAAGTCACCAAGACCTTCCAGTGGGGTGAGCGTACCGTCACCATGGAAACCGGCGAAATCGCTCGCCAGGCTTCCGGCGCCGTGCTCGTCGACATCGAGGGCACCGTGGTGCTGGCTACAGTCGTGGCCGCCAAGAACGCCAAGCCCGGCCAGGACTTTTTCCCCCTGACCGTCGACTACATCGAGAAGACCTACGCCGCCGGCAAGATCCCTGGCAGCTTCTTCAAGCGTGAAGCCAAGCCCTCCGAACTGGAAACCCTCACCTCGCGTCTGATCGACCGTCCGATCCGCCCGCTGTTCCCCGAAGGTTTCTTCAACGAAGTGCAACTGGTCATCCACGTTGTCTCGCTGAACCCTGAAGTCACGGCCGACATCGCCGCCCTGATCGCCTCCAGCGCTGCTCTGTCGATCTCCGGCATTCCCTTCAATGGCCCCATCGGTGCCGCCCGCGTGGGCTACATCAATGGCGAGTACGTGCTGAACCCGACGCCGGCCCAGATCGCCGAGTCGAAGCTGGACCTGGTGGTTGCCGGCACCGAATCCGCTGTGCTGATGGTGGAGTCCGAGGCCGACCAGCTGTCCGAAGAGGTCATGCTGGGCGGCGTGGTTTACGGCCATGAGCAGAGCGCCGTGGCCATCAACGCCATCCACGAGTTCGTGCGCGAAGCCGGCAAGCCCGTCTGGGACTGGCAGCCTCCTGCCAAGGATGAAGACTTCATCGCCAAGGTCAACGCCCTGGGCGAAGACAAGCTGCGTGCGGCCTACCAGATCCGCTCCAAGCAGGCCCGCACGCAAGCATGCCGCGCCGCCTACGCCGACGTGAAGGCCGCCCTGACCGCCGAAGGCATTGCCTTTGACGCCGTCAAGGTCGAAGGCCTGCTGTTCGACATCGAGGCCAAGATCGTTCGCAGCCAGATCCTGGCTGGTGAGCCCCGCATCGACGGTCGCGACACCCGCACCGTGCGTCCCATCGAGATCCGCACCGGCGTGCTGCCGCGCGTGCACGGCTCGGCCCTGTTCACCCGTGGTGAAACCCAGGCCCTGGTCGTGGCCACCCTCGGCACCGAACAAGACGCCCAGCGCATCGACGCCCTGGCTGGCGACTTCCGCGACACCTTCCTCTTCCACTACAACATGCCCCCGTTCGCCACCGGCGAAACCGGTCGCGTGGGCACTCCGAAGCGCCGCGAAATCGGCCACGGTCGCCTGGCCAAGCGCGCCCTGGTGCCGCTGCTGCCCCCGAAGGAAGAGTTCGCTTACACCGTGCGCGTGGTCTCCGAGATCACCGAATCCAATGGCTCCTCGTCGATGGCTTCGGTCTGCGGCGGCTGCCTGGCGCTGATGGACGCTGGCGTGCCGATGAAGGCCCACGTGGCCGGCATCGCCATGGGTCTGATCAAGGACGGCAACAAGTTTGCCGTGCTGACCGACATCCTGGGTGACGAAGATCACCTCGGCGACATGGACTTCAAGGTCGCCGGCACCACCGCCGGCGTGACCGCCCTGCAGATGGACATCAAGATCCAGGGCATCACCAAGGAAATCATGCAAGTGGCCCTGGCGCAAGCCAAGGAAGCTCGCCTGCACATCCTGGGCAAGATGGTGGAAGCCATGGGCACCGCCAACACCGAAGTGTCGGAGTTCGCGCCTCGCCTGTACACCATCAAGATCAACCCCGAGAAGATCCGTGACGTGATCGGCAAGGGTGGCGCCACCATCCGCGGTCTGTGCGAAGAGACGGGTTGCCAGATCAACATCGCCGAAGACGGCGTGGTGACCGTGGCCTCGTCTGATGCCGCCAAGGCCGAATACGCCCTCAAGCGCATCGGCGAGATCACCGCCGAGGTCGAGATCGGTGCTGTCTACGAAGGCCCCGTCACCAAGCTGTTCGACTTTGGTGCCCTGATCAACCTGCTGCCTGGCAAGGACGGTCTGCTGCACATCAGCCAGATCGCCCACGAGCGCGTCGAGAAGGTCTCCGACTACCTGGCCGAAGGTCAGATCGTCAAGGTCAAGGTCATGGAAACCGACGAGAAGGGCCGCATCAAGCTGTCCATGAAGGCCCTGATGGAGCGTCCGGAAGGCATGCCCGAGCGCGAAGAGCGTGGTGACCGCGGTCCGCGTGGTGACCGTGGTCCGCGCGGCGACCGTGGTGATCGCGGTGATCGCCGTGAACGCGCCCCTCGCTCCGAGCAGCAGGCTGCTGACCAGGGCGAAGGTTCGGCCGAAGGCCAGGCTCAGCAACAACAGCAGCAGTGATCGCCATGAAGAAACTGGTCGTTGGCAACTGGAAGATGCACGGCAGCCGTGCGTCCAATGCAGAGCTGATCCAGGGTCTTCTGGCGGCCGATCTGGCCGCCACGGCGCCCCGGGCAGAGGTGGCGGTGTGTCCGCCTTTCGTCTACCTGGCTGACGTGGCCAGTGCCCTGCAGGGCTCGGCCATTGCGCTGGGCTCTCAGGATGTGTCCACGCAAACCCAGGGCGCCTACACGGGCGAAGTCTCTGGGGTCATGCTGCGCGAGATCGGTGCGCGCTACGCCATCGTGGGGCATTCGGAGCGTCGCAGCTACCATGCCGAGAGCGACCAGCTCGTGGCGGACAAGGCCAAGGCTGCACTGGCTCATGGCCTGATCCCCATCGTGTGTGTGGGTGAAACGTTGGCCGAGCGCGAATCGGATCAGACGGAAACCGTGGTGGGGCGTCAGCTCCAGGCCGTGATCGACACCCTGGGCGCCGAGGTGCTCAAGGTGGTGGTCGCCTACGAGCCCGTCTGGGCCATTGGCACTGGCAAAACCGCATCACCCGAGCAGGCTCAGGCGGTGCACGCCTTCCTGCGCGGTGTGTTGAAGGCGGCCCATGCCGACGCTTCCAGCGTGCCCTTGCTCTACGGCGGCAGTGTCAAGCCGGACAACGCCGCCACACTGTTTGCGCAAGCCGACATCGATGGCGGCCTGATCGGCGGTGCGGCACTGAAGGCGGCGGATTTCGCCGCCATCGCCCGCGCGGCCTGATCTTCTTTCTAGAGATTTGAGGAGTTTTCTTTCATGCAAGCATTGATGACCGTCGTGCTCTTGCTGCAGGTGATCTCGGCCCTGGCCATGATCGGCCTGGTGCTGGTTCAGCACGGCAAGGGTGCCGACATGGGCGCATCGTTCGGCAGTGGTGCCTCCGGCAGCCTGTTCGGCGCCACTGGCAGCGCGAACTTCCTGTCGCGTTCCACGGCCGTGGCTGCCACGGTGTTCTTCTCGTCCACACTGGGGCTGGCCTACTTTGGTGGCCACCGTGCAGTGGCCACCGAGCAGTCCAGCGTGCTGGACCAGGCTGCCAGCGCCGCAGCGCCCGCGTCGCTGCCCGCAGCGCCGGCCTCCGGTGCTGCGCTGATCCCAACGAAGTAAGGGGTCTCCGACCGGTACTTGTGTCGTTTCGAGACGTGGGTTTGACACCAAACTTGAACGCGTTGTTCACGAAACGACATTTTTCGGTTTAGAATGGAAGTCTTCGGTAAGCAAGTCCTCACGCAAACCGAATGCTTCAGAAGAGTGGGTTGAAACAGCCTGCTTGGCCGACGTGGTGAAATTGGTAGACACGCTATCTTGAGGGGGTAGTGGCGAAAGCTGTGCGAGTTCGAGTCTCGCCGTCGGCACCATGGATTTCAACAGAGTCTTTGTGTAGAGCCCTCCATGATCAGCTCCGGTCATCCCCTGAATGCTGATCAAAACAAGGCTCTGGAAGGTGGATGCGCTTCGCGTTCATCCCGCACAAAGTTCTCCCGTGAGCGCGCTCTGGTAGATGTGGAATCGGTCGAAAACCCGATTGACGTCAAACCTGGCGCGCTTTTTGTTTTGTCCGTGTGGTTCAATCACGCGTCCTGCAGCATCTGAAAGACCTGAGTCATGGTGAACCTCGACCAGTATCTGCCCGTCATCCTCTTCATTCTGGTTGGTGTCGGTGTCGGCATCGCGCCACAGGCCCTGGGTTTTCTGCTCGGTCCCCGTCGTCCTGACGAGGCCAAGAACTCTCCCTACGAATGCGGCTTCGAGGCTTTCGAAGACGCGCGCATGAAGTTCGATGTCCGCTACTACCTGGTGGCCATCCTCTTCATCCTGTTCGACCTCGAAATCGCGTTTTTGTTCCCTTGGGCCGTGGCCCTGAAGGAAGTGGGCATGGCCGGTTTCCTGGCCATCATGTTGTTCCTGGGCATCCTGGTCGTGGGTTTCGCCTACGAATGGAAGAAGGGCGCGCTGGACTGGGAGTGATCCCCGTCCGCGTTGCATCCACAGGAATCTTCAAGAGGTAATTCACATGGGTATCGAAGGCGTCTTCAAAGAGGGCTTCATCACCACGTCGGCCGACACGCTGATCAACTGGTCCAAGACCGGTTCGCTGTGGCCAATGACATTCGGTCTGGCCTGCTGTGCCGTGGAAATGATGCACGCGGGTGCGGCCCGTTATGACATCGACCGTTTCGGCATGCTGTTCCGTCCCAGCCCGCGCCAGTCCGACCTGATGATCGTGGCCGGCACGCTGTGCAACAAGATGGCGCCAGCCCTCCGCAAGGTCTACGACCAGATGGCCGAGCCCCGCTGGGTGCTCTCCATGGGCTCGTGCGCCAACGGGGGCGGCTACTACCACTACAGCTATTCGGTGGTGCGGGGCTGTGACCGCATCGTCCCCGTGGACGTCTACGTGCCAGGTTGCCCCCCGACGGCCGAGGCGCTGCTCTACGGCATCCTGCAGCTGCAGGCCAAGATCCGTCGCGAAAACACCATCGCCCGCTGAGCGCTGCACCAAGAGCCACCACATGAGCACCAAACTCGACACCCTGCAGACCGCTCTGCAAAACGTCCTGGGCGACAAGGTCAAGCGCCTCGACAAGGCCCTGGGCGAACTCACGTTGACCGTCTCTGCCGCCGACTACCTCGGCGTGGCGAAGACCTTGCGTGACCACGCCGACCTGCGCTTCGAGCAGCTGCAGGACCTCTGCGGCATGGACTACTCCACCTACAAGGACGGCGCACCGTCGATCTATAGCGAAGGCCCGCGCTACGCCGTGATCAGCCACCTGCTGTCGGTGAGCAAGAACTGGCGCCTGCGCCTGAAGGTGTTCGCCACCGACGACGACTTCCCCATCGTGGACTCGGTCAACGACATCTGGAACAGCGCGAACTGGTTCGAGCGCGAGGCCTTCGACCTGTTCGGCATCATTTTCGATGGCCACAACGACCTGCGCCGCATCCTGACCGACTACGGTTTCATCGGTCACCCCTTCCGCAAGGATTTCCCCGTGACCGGTCACGTGGAAATGCGTTACGACGCCGAGCAGAAGCGCGTGATCTACCAGCCCGTCACCATCGAGACGCGCGAGATCACGCCGCGCATCATCCGTGAAGACAATTACGGCGGCCTGCACTGAGTCGAGGTTGAAGCCATGGCAGACATCAAGAACTACACCCTGAACTTCGGTCCGCAGCACCCCGCTGCACACGGCGTGCTGCGCCTGGTGCTCGAGCTCGACGGCGAAGTCATTCAGCGCGCCGACCCCCACATCGGCCTGCTGCACCGCGCCACCGAAAAGCTGGCCGAATCCAAGACCTACATCCAGTCGCTGCCCTACATGGACCGTCTGGACTACGTCTCGATGATGTGCAACGAGCACGCCTACTGCCTGGCCATCGAGAAGATGCTGGGCATCGAGGTGCCCGAGCGCGCCCAGTACATCCGCGTGATGTTCGCCGAGATCACCCGTGTGCTGAACCACCTGCTGTGGTTGGGCTGTCACGGTTTCGACTGCGGCGCCATGAACATCCTGATCTACTGCTTCCGCGAGCGCGAAGACCTCTTCGACCTCTACGAAGCCGTGTCGGGTGCCCGCATGCACGCGGCCTATTTCCGTCCGGGTGGCGTCTACCGCGACCTGCCGGACACCATGCCGCAGTACAAGGCCAGCAAGATCAAGAACGCGAGGACGATCGCGCGTCTGAACGAGAACCGCCAGGGCTCGATGCTGGACTTCATTGACGACTTCACGCAGCGTTTCCCCAAGCTCATCGACGAGTACGAAACCCTGCTGACCGACAACCGCATCTGGAAGCAGCGCACGGTCGGCATCGGTGTGGTCAGCCCGGAGCGGGCCCTGCAGATGGGTCTGTCTGGCGCCATGTTGCGTGGTTCGGGCATCGTGTGGGACCTGCGCAAGCACCAGCCCTACGACGTCTACGACAAGCTGGACTTCGACATCCCCGTGGGTCGCAATGGCGACTGCTACGACCGCTATGTGGTTCGCGTGGAAGAGCTGCGTCAGTCCAACCGCATCATCAAGCAGTGCGTGGACTGGCTCAAGAAGAACCCGGGCCCGGTCATCACCGACAACCACAAGGTGGCCCCGCCTTCGCGCGTCGAGATGAAGACCTCGATGGAGCAGCTGATTCACCACTTCAAGCTCTTCACCGAAGGCTTCCACGTGCCCGAAGGCGAGGCTTACGCCGCCGTCGAGCACCCGAAGGGCGAGTTTGGCATCTACCTCGCTTCTGACGGGGCGAACAAGCCTTATCGCCTGAAGATCCGCGCACCTGGCTTCCCCCATCTGGCCGCTCTGGACGAGATGTCCAAGGGCCACATGATTGCCGACGCCGTGGCCATCATCGGCACGATGGACATCGTGTTCGGTGAGATTGACCGCTAAGAGACTGACACACCATGCTCAGCGAACAAACCAAAGCGCGCTTCGACCGCGAACTTGCCAAGTACCCGGCCGACCAGCGCATCTCCGCGGTCATGGCCTGCTTGTCCATCATCCAGCAGGAACGAGGCTGGGTCTCGCCCGAGAGCGAGCAGGAGATCGCCGACTACATCGGCGTGGCACCGATCGCGGTCCATGAAGTGACCACCTTCTACAACATGTACAACCAGCAGCCGGTCGGCCAGTTCAAGCTGGCTGTGTGCACCAACCTGCCATGCCAGCTGCGTGACGGTCAAAAGGCGCTCAACCACGTCTGCGAACGCCTCGGTGTCGAGATGGGCGGCACCACGGCCGATGGCCTGTTCACCGTGCAGCAATCGGAATGCCTCGGTGCCTGCGCCGACGCGCCGGTTGCCCTGGTCAACGACCGCCAGATGGTCAGCTACCTGAGCAATGAGCGCCTGGATGAACTCCTGGCCGCGCTCAAGGCCCAGGCCAAGTGAGGCAAGACACCATGACGCTTGATCTCTCCCAATTCCAGGCGACCGGCAAGGAAACCGTTTTCCACGGCCGCCACATCGAACCGCAGATCTACGCCGGCATTGACGGCACGAACTGGGGCCTGAAGGACTACGAGGCCCGCGGTGGCTACGCAGCGCTGCGCAAGATCCTGGGCAAGGATGGCGGCGAAGGCATGACCCCCGACCAGGTCATTGCCGAAGTCAAGGCCTCGGCCTTGCGCGGCCGTGGTGGCGCAGGTTTCCCCACGGGCCTGAAGTGGAGCTTCATGCCCCGCGCCTTCCCGGGTCAGAAGTACCTCGTCTGCAACTCTGACGAAGGCGAGCCGGGCACCTGCAAGGACCGCGAAATCCTGCGTTTCAACCCGCATACCGTGATCGAGGGCATGGCCATTGCGGCCTACGCCATGGGCATCACCGTGGGCTACAACTACATCCACGGCGAAATCTTCGAGGTGTACGAACGCTTCGAAGCGGCCCTGGAAGAAGCCCGTGCGGCCGGCCTGTTGGGCAACAACATCCTGGGCAGCAACTTCAGCTTCCAGCTGCATGCACACCACGGTTTTGGCGCTTACATCTGCGGCGAAGAGACCGCTCTGCTGGAGTCGATCGAAGGCAAGAAGGGGCAGCCCCGCTTCAAGCCGCCGTTCCCGGCCAGCTTCGGTCTGTATGGCAAGCCCACGACGATCAACAACACCGAGACCTTTGCGGCCGTCCCCTGGATCATCCGCAACGGCGGTGAAGCCTTCCTGAACGTCGGCAAGCCCAACAACGGGGGCACCAAGCTGTTCTCGATCTCTGGCGACGTCGAGCGCCCTGGCAATTACGAGATCCCCATGGGCACGCCCTTCAGCAAGCTGCTGGAACTGGCCGGTGGCGTTCGTGCCGGGCGCAAGCTCAAGGCCGTGATCCCGGGCGGTTCGTCGATGCCTGTGCTGCCTGCGCACATCATGATGGACTGCACGATGGACTATGACTCCATCGCCAAGGCGGGCTCCATGCTGGGTTCGGGTGCCGTCATCGTGATGGACGATTCCCGCTGCATGGTCAAGAGCCTGCTGCGCCTGTCCTACTTCTACATGCACGAGTCCTGCGGACAGTGCACCCCATGCCGCGAAGGCACGGGCTGGCTGTGGCGCATGATGGACCGCATCGAGCACGGCAAGGGACGTCCTGAAGACATCGACCTGCTGAACTCGGTGGCCGACAACATCCAGGGCCGCACCATCTGCGCGCTGGGGGATGCCGCTGCCATGCCGGTGCGCGCGTTCATCAAGCATTACCGCGATGAGTTCGTGCACCACATCGAACACAAGACCTGCATGGTCCCGGCCTACATCTGATCGATCGGGCAACACACATGGTTGAAATCGAAATCGACGGCCGCAAGGTCCAAGCACAAGAAGGCAGCATGGTCATCCGTGCCGCCGAAGAAAACGGGACCTACATCCCGCACTTCTGCTACCACAAGAAGCTCTCCATCGCGGCCAACTGCCGCATGTGCCTCGTGGACATCGAGAAGGCGCCCAAGCCCATGCCAGCCTGCGCCACCCCGGTGACGCAGGGCATGATCATCCGCACGAAGAGCGAGAAAGCCATCAAGGCCCAGCAAGGTGTGATGGAGTTCCTGCTGATCAACCACCCGCTGGATTGCCCTATTTGCGACCAGGGCGGTGAGTGCCAACTGCAGGATCTGGCCGTCGGCTACGGCGGTACCTCTTCGCGTTACGAAGAGGAGAAGCGCGTCGTCTTCAAGAAGGACGTCGGCCCGCTGATCTCGATGGAAGAGATGAGCCGCTGCATCCAGTGCACCCGCTGCGTCCGCTTTGGCCAGGAAGTGGCCGGCGTGATGGAGTTGGGCATGGTGAACCGCGGTGAGCACTCCGAGATCGCCACCTTCGTGGGCAACTCGGTGGACTCCGAACTGTCGGGCAACATGATCGACATCTGCCCCGTCGGTGCCCTGACCAGCAAACCCTTCCGCTACAGCGCCCGCACCTGGGAGCTGTCGCGTCGCAAGAGCGTCAGTCCGCACGACTCGACCGGCTCCAACCTGATCGTTCAGGTCAAGAACGGCAAGGTCCTGCGCGTGGTGCCGCTGGAAAACGAAGACGTCAACGAATGCTGGATCGCCGACCGCGACCGTTTCAGCTACGAAGCCCTTGGTGGTGCCGATCGCCTGAGCAAGCCCCAGATCAAGCAGGGTGGCGAATGGCGTGAAGTCGACTGGACGACCGCCCTTGAGTACGTGGCCAACGGCCTGCGAGGCGTGATAAACGATCACGGTGCCGCAGCCATCGGTGCACTGGCCACCGAGCACAGCACGGTGGAAGAGTTGTACCTGCTGGGGCAGCTGGTCCGTGGTCTGGGTTCGGACAACGTCGACACCCGCCTGCGCAACGCCGACTTCTCCGTGGGCGCTGGCGCCCGCTGGCTGGGTCTGTCGATCGCCGAGCTGAGCACGCTGGATCGTGCTCTGGTCGTGGGTTCCTTCCTGCGCAAGGACCACCCGCTGTTCGCCTCTCGCCTGCGTCAGGCTGCCAAGCGTGGTGCCCAGGTTTCCGCCATCGGTGGTGCCAACGACGACTGGCTGATCCCCCTCAAACAGCGCGTGACCGTGGCCCCGAGCGCCTGGGCGCAGGCCCTGGGTGACGTGGCCGTGGCCGTGGCCAATCAGCTGAACGTGGCCATCCCCTGCAATGGCACCGCGACCGACGCTGCCAAGGCGATCGCCGCCTCCCTGCTGTCGGGTGAGCGCAAGGCCATCCTGCTGGGCAATGCCGCGGCCCAACACCCCCAGGCTGCCACACTGCAGGCACTGGCCAACTGGCTGGCAGAGCACACGGGTGCCAAGGTCGGCTACCTGACCGAGTCCGCCAACACGGTGGGCGCGCAACTGGTTGGTGCGCAGCCTCAGCAAGGCGGTCTGAACGCCGGCCAGATGCTGGCAGGCAAGGCCCTGAAGGCCGTCGTGCTGCTGGGTGTCGAGCCTGAACTCGATGCCGCGAACCCGTCTGCAGCCCTCGCAGCCGTGCAGTCCGCCGAAATGGTCGTGTCGCTTTCGGCTTTCAAGACGGCCGCCACGTCTTACGCAGACGTGATCCTCCCCATCGCCGCCTTCACCGAAACCTCCGGCACCTTCGTGAACGCCGAAGGCCGTGTTCAGAGCTTCCATGGTTCGGTCAAGCCGCTCGGCGATGCCCGTCCTGGCTGGAAGGTGCTGCGCGTGCTCGGCACCATGCTGGGCCTGCAAGGCTTCGACTTTGAAACGTCGGAAGAGGTCAAGGCCCGTGCACTGGGTGATCTTGCCGCGCTGCCTGCCAAGTTGAACAACGCCACCTCGGCGGCCATCAACCTTGCCGGCTCCACCGGTGGTCTGGAACGCCTGGCCGACCTGCCCATCTACAGCGCAGACGCCCTGGTGCGCCGCTCGCCCTCGCTGCAGGCCACGGCCGACGGCAAGGCGCCGGTGGCCAGCCTGCCCCAGGCGCTGTGGGCCGAACTCGGCCTGTCCGACGGTGCCCAGGTCAAGGTGTCGCAAGACGGCGCCTCGGCCGTGCTGCCCGCCGTGCTGGACGCCAGCCTCCCCGCCAACGTGGTGCGTGTGCCTTCGGGCCACGCCCTGACGTCTACGCTGGGTGCCTCCTTTGGCGCCATCCGCGTCGACAAAGCCTGAGCGCAAGGGATAGAACAAGATGATTGACACCTTGTACAACGCTGGCCTGGCCAGCCTGGGCGGTGCCTGGCCGGTGGTCTGGTCGCTGCTCAAGATCGTGTGCCTGCTGCTGCCGCTGCTGGGCTGTGTGGCCTACCTGACCCTGTGGGAGCGCAAGGCGATTGCCTGGTCGCAGATCCGTCCGGGTCCAAACCGCACGGGTCCTTACGGCCTGCTTCAGCCCATCGCTGACGCCGTGAAGCTGATCTTCAAGGAGATCATCATCCCGTCGGCAGCCAACAAAGGCCTGTTCTTCCTGGGGCCGATCATGACCATCATGCCGGCCTTGGCCGCATGGGCCGTTGTGCCTTTCGGCCCCGAAGTGGCCCTGTCCAACGTCAACGCCGGTCTGCTCTTCCTGATGGCGATCACTTCGCTGGAAGTCTATGGCGTGATCATCGCCGGCTGGGCTTCCAACTCGAAGTACGCCTTCCTGGGTGCCCTGCGCGCGTCGGCACAGATGGTGTCGTACGAAATCGCCATGGGCTTCTGCCTGGTGATCGTGCTGATGACGGCCGGTTCGCTGAACATGACCGACATCGTGCTGAGCCAGAACAAGGGCCAGTTCGCCGACATGGGCCTGGGCTTCCTCTCCTGGAACTGGCTGCCCCTGCTGCCGATCACGGTGGTGTACTTCATTTCCGGCCTGGCCGAAACCAACCGCCACCCCTTCGACGTGGTGGAAGGCGAATCGGAAATCGTGGCCGGTCACATGATCGAGTACTCGGGCATGGCCTTCGCCATGTTCTTCCTGGCCGAATACGCCAACATGATTCTGGTCTCCACCCTGGCCGCTGTCATGTTCTTCGGTGGCTGGCTGCCTCCGGTTGAGGCGCTGAGCTTCATCCCGGGCTGGATCTGGCTGGGTCTCAAGGCCTTCATCATCGTCACGCTGTTCCTGTGGGTGCGTGCTTCCTTCCCCCGTTTCCGTTACGACCAGATCATGCGTCTGGGCTGGAAGATCTTCATCCCCATCACGCTGGTGTGGCTGGTGATCGTGGGCGTGTGGATGATGTCCCCGCTGAACATCTGGAAGTAAGGGACCACCATGTCGACCTCTTTCAAAGAATTCGTCTCGAGCTTCTTCCTGCTGGAAATGTTCAAGGGGATGGCCCTCACGGGTCGTCATTTCCTGAAGCCGTACATCACGGTCCAGTTCCCGGAAGAAAAGACCCCGCAGTCGCCCCGCTTCCGTGGCCTGCACGCCTTGCGTCGTTATGAGAACGGCGAAGAGCGCTGCATCGCCTGCAAGCTGTGCGAAGCGGTCTGTCCGGCCATGGCCATCACCATCGAGTCCGATGTGCGTGACGACGGTTCGCGTCGCACCACGCGCTACGACATCGACCTGACCAAGTGCATCTTCTGCGGTTTCTGCGAAGAGAGCTGCCCAGTGGACTCCATCGTCGAGACCCACATCTTCGAATACCACGGCGAAAAGCGTGGCGACCTCTACTTCACCAAGGACATGCTCCTGGCCGTGGGTGACCGCTACGAAAAAGAAATCGCCGCCAACAAGGAGGCAGACGCGGCTTACCGCTGACCGATCATGGACACTTTCAGCCTACTTTTCTACATCTTCGCCTCGGTGCTGGTTTTCGCGGGCTTCCGCGTGATCACCGCCAAGAGCCCCGTGTCGGCGGCCCTGCACCTTGTGCTGGCCTTCTTCAGTGCTTCCTGCGTGTGGATGCTGCTGCAAGCCGAGTTCCTGTCGATCGCCCTGGTGCTGGTCTACGTGGGCGCGGTGATGGTGCTTTTCCTCTTCGTGGTGATGATGCTCGACATCAACATCGACTCCATCCGCCAGGGGTTCTGGAAGCACTTCCCGCTGGCAGGTGCCATCGGTGCCGTGATCGCGGTGGAAATGGCCTTCGTCCTGACGCGCGGGTTCGACCTGCCGCTGGCCAAGCCTTTCCCGCCTGATGTCGCCAAGGTGCCCAATACCAAGGCCCTGGGCATCGAGCTCTACTCGCATTACCTGTTCCCTGTGCAGATCGCTGCCGTGATCCTGCTGGTGGCCATCATTGCCGCCATCGCGCTGACCCTGCGCAAGCGCAAGGATTCGCTGGCCCAGAAGGTGGGTGAACAGGTCCGCGTCAAGAAGGCTGATCGCCTGCGCGTCGTCAAGGTCGCGCCGGTGGTGGAAGCCCCCGCCGCATCCGATGCGGCCACGAATGCCAACGGAGGCCAGGCATGAACACGTCGATCACCCTCGGGCATTTCCTGTCGCTGGGCGCCATCCTGTTCACCATGTCGGTGATCGGGATCTTCCTGAACCGCAAGAACCTGATCGTGCTGCTCATGGCCATCGAGCTGATGCTCCTGGCCGTGAACATGAACTTCGTCGCCTTCTCCCACTACCTGGGCGACATGGACGGACAGGTCTTCGTCTTCTTCATCCTGACCGTGGCGGCTGCTGAATCAGCGATCGGTCTGGCCATCCTGGTGGTGTTGTTCCGCAATCGTGCCTCGATCAACGTGGACGAGCTGGACACCCTCAAGGGCTGATGCCGCGACGCTAGGAGAAACACAACAATGTCAGAGCTTTCCCTCAACTCGCTCCTGGTGGTGCCGCTCGCACCCCTGGTGGGCTCGCTCGCAGCCGGCCTTGCCGGCAAGGCGATCGGGCGTCGCGGCGCGCACATCATCACCATCCTGGGTGTGCTGATCTCCTTCATCTTCTCCGCCATGACCTTGAAGGCCGTGGCAGGGGAGGGTGCCCACTTCAATGCCACCGTTTACGAGTGGATGACGTTGGGCAACCTGAAGATGGAAGTCGGCTTCCTGGTGGATGGCCTGACCGCCATGATGATGTGCGTCGTGACCTTCGTGTCGCTGATGGTGCACATCTACACCATCGGCTACATGGAAGAAGACGACGGTTACCAGCGCTTCTTCAGCTACATCTCGCTGTTCACCTTCTCCATGTTGATGCTCGTGATGAGCAACAACCTGCTGCAACTGTTCTTCGGCTGGGAAGCCGTGGGCCTGGTGTCCTACCTGCTGATCGGTTTCTGGTTCAAAAAGCCCACGGCCATCTTTGCCAACATGAAGGCCTTCCTGGTCAACCGTGTGGGTGACTTTGGCTTCATCCTTGGCATCGGCCTGATTCTGGCCTTCACCGGTACGCTGAACTACGGCGAGATCTTCGCCAAGGGCAGCACGCTGGCCGCCATGACGCTGCCCAAGACCGACTGGTCGCTGATCACTGTGATCTGCATCTGCCTGTTCATCGGCGCGATGGGCAAGTCGGCCCAGTTCCCGCTGCACGTGTGGCTGCCGGACTCGATGGAAGGCCCAACGCCGATCTCCGCGCTGATTCACGCCGCGACCATGGTGACGGCGGGCATCTTCATGGTGTCGCGCATGTCGCCGCTGTTTGAACTGTCCGACGCCGCACTGAACTTCATCCTGGTGATCGGGTCGATCACAGCCCTGTTCATGGGTTTCCTCGGCATCATCCAGAACGACATCAAACGCGTGGTCGCCTACTCCACGCTGTCGCAGCTGGGTTACATGACCGTGGCCCTGGGCGTGTCGGCCTACAACGTCGCCGTGTTCCACCTGATGACGCACGCCTTCTTCAAGGCCTTGCTGTTCCTCGGTGCCGGTTCCGTGATCATCGGCATGCACCACGATCAGGACATCCGCAACATGGGTGGCCTCTGGAAGCGCATGCCGATCACGTGGATCACGTCGCTGCTGGGTTCGCTGGCCCTGATCGGTACGCCGTTCTTTGCTGGTTTCTACTCGAAGGATTCGATCATCGAGGCCGTTCACGCCAGCCATCTGCCTGCAGCCGGTTTCGCTTACTTTGCCGTGATTTGCGGCGTGTTCGTGACCGCCTTCTACAGCTTCCGGATGTATTTCCTGGTCTTCCACGGCAAGGAGCACTTCCACCACAAGCCATTCCCGGGTGAGCACGACCACCATGACGACGACCACGGTCATGGCCATGCCCACGAGCCGCACGAGTCGCCTTGGGTGGTGACGGCACCACTGGTGCTGCTGGCCATCCCTTCGGTGGTGATCGGTTTCCTGTGCATCGAACCCATGCTGTTTGGCGACTTCTTCAAGGGTGCGATCTTCGTGAACCACGAACTGCATCCTGCGATGGAAGAACTGAAGAACGAGTTCCACGGCGCCACCGCCATGGCCTTGCATGGCCTCTCGACCCTGCCGTTCTTCCTGGCGCTGGGTGGTGTGGTCACGGCCTTCGTGTTCTACATGGTGGCCCCGCAGATCCCGGCCATGTTCGCCAAGGTGCTGCGTCCGCTGATCGTGATCGGCGAGAACAAGTACTTCATGGACTGGTTCAACGAGAACGTCCTGGCTGCTGGCGCTCGCCTGCTGGGCCGTGGCTTCTGGAAGATCGGTGACACAGCGATCATCGACGGCCTGGTCGTCAATGGTTCGGCCAAACTGGTGGGCCTGATTGGTTCGCTGGTGCGCCTGTTCCAGACTGGTTACCTCTATCACTACGCGCTGGTCATGATCCTGGGGGTGTTTGCCCTCATGACGTGGTTCGTGTTCATGCACCCCTGAGCGCGAGGGCCCGTTCATGCAAACAACATCCAACATCCTCTCTCTGGCCGTCTGGCTCCCGGTGGCTTTCGGCATCCTGCTGCTCGCCATTGGCCGCCAGGAAAATGCCAAGGTCACCCGCTGGGTGGCCCTGATCGGTGCACTGGCCGGCTTCTTGGCCACGGTGCCCGTGATGACCGGTTTTGACAACTCGACGGCGGCCATGCAGTTCGTCGAGCACGCCGCCTGGATCGAACGCTTCAATGTGTTCTACCACCTTGGCGTCGACGGCATCTCGATGTGGTTCGTTCCCTTGACCGCTTTCATCACCGTGATCGTGGTGCTGGCGGGCTGGGAAGTCATCGAAGACCGTCCGCACCAGTATTACGGCGCTTTCCTGATCCTGTCCGGCCTGATGGTTGGCGTGTTCTCGGCGCTCGACGGTCTGCTGTTCTACGTGTTCTTCGAAGCCACGCTGATCCCGATGTACATCATCATCGGCGTGTGGGGCGGCCCGCGTCGTGTGTACGCCGCCTTCAAGTTCTTCCTGTACACGCTGCTTGGCTCGCTGCTGATGCTGATTGCGCTGGTCTACCTGTACTACAAGTCGGGTGGTTCCTTCGACATCGCCACTTGGCAGAAGCTGCCCTTGGCAGCCACGCCTCAAGCCCTGCTGTTTGGTGCCTTCTTTGCGGCCTTCGCCGTGAAGGTGCCGATGTTCCCGGTGCACACCTGGCTGCCCGACGTGCACGTGGAAGCGCCCACCGGCGGTTCTGCCGTGCTGGCAGCCATCATGCTGAAGCTGGGTTGCTACGGTTTCCTGCGCTTCATGCTGCCCATCGTGCCGGATGCGTCCCACGAGTTCGCTCCCGTGGTGATCACCCTGTCGTTGATTGGTGTGATCTACATCGGTCTGGTGGCGATGGTTCAGCAGGACATGAAGAAGCTGGTGGCTTATTCGTCCATCGCTCACATGGGTTTCGTGACCCTGGGTTTCTTCATCTTCAACGAACTGGGCATCGTCGGTGGTCTGGTGCAAATGATTGCCCACGGCTTCGTCTCCGGCGCGATGTTCCTGAGCATCGGCGTGCTGTATGACCGTGTTCACTCGCGTGAGATCGCCAGCTACGGCGGCGTGGTCAACACCATGCCCAAGTTTGCGGCCTTTGCCCTGCTGTTCTCGATGGCCAACTGCGGCCTGCCGGGTACCGCTGGCTTCGTGGGCGAGTGGATGGTCATCCTGGGCGCGGTCCAGCACGACTTCCTGATCGGTGCCCTGGCTGCGACCGCCCTGATCTTCGGTGCGGCCTACACGTTGTGGATGTACAAGCGTGTCTACCTTGGTGACGTGGCCAACGACCATGTGCGCGAACTCACCGACATCAACGCCCGCGAATTCCTCATCCTGGCCATCCTGGCCGCTGCCGTGCTGTGGATGGGCATCCAGCCCAAGCCTTTCACCGACGCCATGCATGTGTCGGTGACCGAGCTGATCAAGCACGTGTCGCAAAGCAAGCTGAACTGAGGGCCGACATAACATGAACGACTTGAACTGGCTCGCGGTGACCCCCGAGATCGTCCTGCTGGGCATGGCCTGCGTGGTCGCGCTCCTGGACCTCTTCGTCACCTCTCCCCGCCGCACGGCAACGTACGTGCTGACCATGGTGTCCCTGGCCGCGGTGGCCGGCTTGCACCTGTGTGCCCTGGACAGTGGCACTTCCGTCTATGCGATGCAGAAGATGGTGGTGACCGACGCGATGGGCCACCTGCTGTCCCTTTGCGCGACCCTGGCCGTCATGGGTTCGCTGGTGTACGCCCAGGTGTACGCCCGTGAACGTGAGATGCTGCAAGGCGAACTGTTCACCCTGAGCATGTTCGCGTTGCTGGGCATCTCGATCATGATCATCGGCAACAACTTCCTGAGCATCTACCTCGGGCTGGAGCTGATGTCCTTGTCGCTGTATGCACTGGTGGCCCTGCGCCGTGACCATGCCCAGTCGACCGAAGCCGCGATGAAGTACTTCGTGCTGGGTGCGCTGGCCTCGGGCTTCCTGCTCTACGGCATGTCGATGATGTATGGCGCAACGGGTTCTTTGGACCTGAGCGAGGTCTACAAGGCCACGCTCGCCGGAACCGTGAACAAGCAGGTTCTGGCCTTCGGTCTGGTGTTCATCGTGGCCGGTCTGGCTTTCAAGCTCGGTGTGGTGCCTTTCCACATGTGGGTGCCTGACGTCTACCAGGGCGCTCCGACCGCTGCCACGCTGATGGTGGCCGGTGCGCCGAAGCTGGCTGCGTTTGCCATCACCGTCCGCCTGCTGGTGGAAGGTCTGATCAACACCGCCACGGACTGGCAGCAGATGCTGATGATCCTGGCCGTGCTCTCGATGGCATTGGGCAACCTGGCCGCCATTGCGCAGACCAACCTGAAGCGCATGCTGGCGTACTCCGGCATTGCGCAGCTGGGTTTCATGCTGCTCGGCTTTGTGCCGAGCGTGGTGGCGGGCAACACCGTGTCGGCCGGCAACGGCTACGGGTCTTCGCTGTTCTACGTGCTGACGTATGTGCTGACGACCCTGGGCACCTTCGGTCTGATCATGATTCTGTCGCGCCCCGGTTTCGAGTCGGAGCAGGTGAGCGACCTGGCTGGTCTGAACAAGCGCAGCCCGGTGCTGGCTGGCGCCATGGCGGTGTTCATGTTCTCGCTGGCAGGTATCCCTCCCACGGTGGGCTTCTACGCCAAGCTGGCCGTGCTGCAGGCGCTGATCACGACGAACTCCGCCTTGCTGCTGCAGATCTCGATCGTGGCCGTGCTGCTGTCTCTGGTGGCGGCGTTTTACTACCTGCGCATCGTCAAGGTCATGTACTTTGATGAGCCCACCGACAATTCCCCGGTGGCCGAAGCCGGTGGTGCACGCCTCCTGCTGTCGGTCAATGCGCTGGCTGTGCTGGTCCTGGGCATCTTGCCGGGCGGCCTGATGGCCCTGTGCGCACGCGCCATCACCCAGTCGCTGGCTGGTTGAGCGATCAGAGCATGGACCACCTTTTTCTGGTGCGCTCATGACGGGCCTCGTGCCCGTCTGGGCGGTGATCGCCGTGCTGTTGGCCGCGCTCGTCGCGGCCAATTTGCCATTTGTGAACGAACGGCTCTTTGTTCTCGGCCCCCGGCGCGAGGCGAAGAGCGTGGCGTGGCGCCTGCTTGAATTGCTGGTCTACGCCCTGGCCGTGGCCCTCCTGGGTCGGAGCCTGGAAGGCCATCTGGGCCAGGTGAGTCCGGTTCGCTGGGAGTTCGTCGCGGTGTGGCTGTGTGTCTTCCTGACCCTGGCTTTCCCTGGCTTCGTGTGGCGCTACCTGCGTCGTCGTTGAGCCGTTTGGTTTCAGGATCGTTGCGACGATCTCTCCCTTCCTGCCCCGACATGAGCGAACAACAAGACCCCGTTGGCGACAGCCACCTGCGTGAAACCACCCTCGATTCGACGGTGGTCTACAACGGTGGGTTCTTGGAGATGCGCAAAGACCGCATCCGGCTGCCTGACGGGCGCGAGGCCACCCGAGAATACGTGGTGCATCCCGGCGCGGTGATGATCGTGGCCATCCTGCCCGATGGGCGCCTGGTGATGGAGCGTCAGTACCGCTACCCGGTGTCTCGCACCATGATCGAGTTTCCGGCTGGCAAGCTCGACCCGGGTGAGGGTGGGCTGGCCTGTGCGCAGCGTGAACTCTGGGAAGAGACCGGCTATCGCGCCAGGCGCTGGGCCAAAGCGGGGGTCATGCACCCTGTGATCGGTTACGCGACGGAATTCATCGAGATCTGGTTTGCGGACGACCTGACGCTGGGTGAGCGCAACCTGGACGACGGCGAGTTCCTGGACGTGTTCCCGGCTGCCCTGGCCGAATTGGAGGCCTGGGTGCGTGACGGCCTGCTGACCGATGCCAAGACGGTGGTCGGCATGATGTGGCTCCAGCAATGGCGCGCGGGCCATTGGCCTCTGGATTGGCAGAACGTTTGAATCGGGCCGATTGAGTCATGCTGGTCGTGGACCTTCATTGCGGACAAGGGCACCACTTCGAAGGGTGGTTTGCTTCGGCCGATGACCTGGCCTCTCAGCAGGCGCGCGGGCTGGTGAGCTGTCCGGTGTGTGGTGCGCTCGATGTGCAGCGCAGGCCTTCTGCTCCGCACCTGAATGTGTCGGGTGCGAAAGCCGAGCCAGTCGGGCCGAACGCAGCGGTGGCGACGCAGCAAGGGGGGGCGGGCGGCTCTCCGGCGGTGTCTTCTGGCGTGAAGCCAGGGGTCGAAAGCCACCCGGTGCCGTCAACCGGTACCGAAGCGATGGAGGCTTTGCAGGCGATGTACCTGCACGTGGTGCGCAAGGTGGTGGAGAACACCGAGGATGTGGGGCGCCACTTTGCCGAGGAAGTGCGGCGCATGCACCATGGTGAGGAGCCCGTCCGGGCGATCCGTGGCCAGGCCACGCCGCAAGAGAAGGCCTCCTTGCAGGAAGAGGGGATCGACGTTCTCAGCCTGCCGGTGCCGGAAGGTTTTGACGGACCGCTGCAGTGAGCCAGGCCGCCGGGAGGCGGTCGGTTTGCGGAACTGCGTTGTGCCTCAGGCGATGAGCCGACCGGGGTTGAGCGTGCCCAGCGGATCGAGTGTCTGCTTGATGGCACGCATCCAGGCTCGACCGATGGGGTCCTGACGCTGCGCCAGTTCGTCGCGTTTGAGCTGGCCGATGCCGTGTTCCGCTGAGAGGGTGCCGCCCATCGCCATGGCGATGTCGTAGACCACCTTGTTGACTTCGTGCTCGTGGGCGGCGAGGAAGTCGCGGTCTGCCATCGTGGCGGGCCCCTGGACGTTGAAGTGCAGGTTGCCGTCTCCGAGGTGTCCAAAGCAAACGACCCGGCATCCCGGGAAGCGGGCGTGCAGGCTGGGCAGGGCCTGGGCGAGGAACTCCGGCACGCGCGAGGTCGGCACGGCGATGTCGTGCTTGACCATGAGGCCTTCGGCCTTCTCCGCCAGGGGGATGGCTTCGCGCAGCGCCCACATCGCCCGGTACTGGCTGTCGCTGGTGGAGACCAGGGCGTTGGACGCCAGGCCCGAGGCCAGGGCTTCTGACAGCAGCTCTTCCAGTTGTGCCGACAAGGTGGCGTCGGGCTGACTGCTGGCCGCGTCGATCAGGATGAGCCATGCAGGTGGCGTGGAGGGCTCGGGGGCCGACGGATCGGCACAGAGTCCCTGCATGGCTTTGGCCTGCGCGGGCAGATGGCGGGCGAGCAACTGCAAGGGGTGCTGGTGCATCAGCTCGAAGCCGGTGAGGTGGGCATCGAGTTGCCGGCGAGCCAGACCGAGCAGGGCCAGCGCCTGTTCAACCGAACCGACCGAAACCAGGGCGGCCATCCGGCTCGCGGGTTTGGGGTAGAGGCGCAGGCTGGCCGCGGTGATGATGCCCAGCGTGCCCTCGCTGCCAATGAGGAGGTCGCGCAGGTCGTAGCCGGTGTTGTCCTTGCGCAGGCTTTTGAGGCCGTGCCAGATCTCGCCTTGCGCGGTGACGGCTTCGATCCCGAGGCAGAGTTCGCGGGCCGTGCCGTAGCGCAACACCTGGGTGCCGCCAGCATTTGTGGCCAGGTTGCCACCGATCGTGCAGCTGCCTTCGGCGGCGAGGCTCAGCGGGAAGAGCAGGTCGGCTTCATCGGCTGCAGCCTGCACCTGGGCCAGCACGCACCCGGCTTCGACCGTCATGGACAGGTTGGCCGGGTCGATGTCGCGGATGCGGTTCAGGCCCTGCAGGCTCAGGACGATCTGCTTGCCGCTGGTGTCGGGCACGCTGCCGCCGACCAGGCTGGTGTTGCCGCCCTGGGGGACGAGGCTCACTCCATGGGCCGCGCACAGGCGCACCACCTGCGCGACTTCGTCGGTGCTGCCTGGTTTGACCACGGCGAGGGCCTGGCCCGCATAACGCTGGCGCCAATCGTTCAGGTAGGGACGCAGGGCGTCGGGCTCGGATGGGTTGTGTTGGCGCACGGCGTGGGGCCCGAGGGCCGCCTGCAGCGCCTGAATCAGCTCGGCGTGGGCCATGGCGACTGGCTCAGGCAGCGGAGGCCGGATCGGTCTGCCCGGCGGCCGCCTTGTCGCCCTTGACCTTGGGGGGCAGGACCTTGAGCCGCAGGCGAACGTACACGGCGCAGGCCACGAAGAGCCCGGTGCTGAGCGCGATTTCGACGATGGCCAGGCCCTGGCTCAGGCCATGCTCGGTGGTGGCGCGCAGCACGCCTTCGGTGAAGTAGAGCAGCACCAGCATCGAGAGCCAGCGGTTGGTGTAGAGCTTGTGTTTCAGCAAGCCCGCGATGCCCAGGCACAGGGGCAGGACCTTGAGGGCCAGCGCGCCGGAGCCGCCTTTGAGCGGTGCCAGCCAGAGTTCCCAGGCCAGGCCGAGCGCAATGAGGCCCAGCAGGCAGAAGAGGTTGAGGGCGCGCAGGCGCTGGATCTGCGCCAGGCGCTCGGGTGGGTGCTGGCCCATCACGTCCTGGAGCGTGGCTTCAGGTGCGGCGGCCGGAGAGGCGCTGTCGGGCTGGGTGGGAGAGGCCTCGGCCATGGTGTCCTTCGGTGGGAGAGGGCGCCGGGCGGCGCGCGGCTGGCATCATAGCCAGCATGAGCGCATTTTGGACCTTCTGGGCAGCGAGCCGTCAACGCTGGGCCCTGCTTCTTGTCACCTTGCGGCAATGGCCGTGGATGCAAACCTATGTCACCTTGCGCCAGCGCTTTCGGGAGGACCGCCTGGGGCTCACGGCCGGCAGCCTGACTTTCACCACGACCATCGCGCTGGTGCCGCTCTTCACGGTGATGCTGGCCTTGTTCAGTGCCTTCCCGATGTTCGGGCGCTTTCGCAAGGTGCTGGAGCAGCAGGTGCTCACGGGCATGGTGCCCGATGCCATCGCCAAGCCGGTGTTGCTCTCGCTCACCAAGTTCGCGACCAAGGCCAGCCAGCTGGGTGGCCTGGGCCTGGTGGCCCTGGGGCTCACTGCCATGGCGCTGATGCTGACCATCGACCACACCCTCAACAGCATCTGGCGGGTGCGCACCGTCCGGCCGATCGCGCAGCGGGTGCTGGTCTATTGGGCGGCCCTGACGCTGGGCCCGTTGCTGGTGGGCGCCAGCCTGTCGATGACCTCGTATGTGCTGTCGGCCTCACGGGGCCTGGTCGAGGACCTGCCCGGGGGCGTGGGCCTGCTCCTGAGCCTGACCGTGTTCATGCTGCAGACCGGCGGGTTTGCGGCGCTGTACCGCTATGTGCCCAACACCTTTGTGCGCTGGGAGCACGCCTGGGCGGGGGCGATCTTCGCGTCGCTGTGCCTGGAGCTGGGGCAAAAGGGCCTGGCGCTTTACCTCAGCAATGTGCCGGTCTACGCGACCATTTATGGCGCCTTCGCGGCCCTGCCCATCTTCCTGATCTGGATCTACCTGAGCTGGCTGATCGTGCTGATGGGCGCGGTGGTGGCGGCCTACACGCCCAGCCTGCTGTCGCGGGTCAAGCGATGGCCTGATGCGCCGGGCAGCCGGTTTTCGCTGGTGCTGGCCATCATCCAGGCCCTGGCTGCCGTGCAGCACGCGCCGGAGCGGGGGTGTTCTGCCGAAGCCCTGGCGCAGCAGCTGCGCACCGATCCCCTGCAGATCGAGCCCTTGCTGGAGTTGCTGGTGCAGCTGGATTGGGCTGGCCGCCTGGACGAAGATGGCGAAGCCGGTGGCCGCTTTGTGCTCTTGTGCGACCCTGCTCAGACCCGCGTGGCGCCGCTGCTGGGTGAGGTGCTGATCCGGCCTGACGGTTTCACGCAGGGCTTCTGGTCCGAAGCAGGGCTGGACGACATGACCCTGGCGCAGGCCTTGCGCGCCTGAACCGGCTGCGCTCCCATGCCAGTGCGCCACGCCCTCGGGGCAACCCTGATCCCCGATGCGGCTCCGGGCCCTGACTGGCTGCGTGCTGAGGCCCGGGGGGGCGGTTTTCAGCGTCGGCTCGGCCCGACACCTCTTGGCTGGGCCGCTCGCTTGGGGCTATATTGAGACATGGCCGACCGTGCCACCCTGTTCAACCTTGTCGAGGAGAAATCCCCATGAAAGTCAGCGACATCCTGCGCGTCAAAGGCAGCACCCTGTTCACCGTGCAGCCTGAACAGCCGCTGGCCGAAGCCGCCCGCACGATGGCCGATCACGACATCGGTTCGCTGGTGGTGATGGACCATGGCGATGTGGTCGGCATGCTGACCTTCCGTGAAGTGATCCAGGCCACGGTGCGCAACTCCGGCGTCTTTGGCAGCCTTGTGGTGCGTACGGTGATGGACGACCACCCGCTGACCTGCACGCCCGACACCGAGATCGACGAGGTGCGCCGCATGATGCTGAGCCGCCATGCCCGTTACATGCCGGTGATGACCCAGCGCACGCTGATGGGCGTGATCTCTTTCTACGACGTGGCCAAGGCCGTTGTCGATGGCCAGGACTTCGAAAACCGGATGCTCAAGGCCTACATCCGCGACTGGCCGGTGGAAGAGGGCGCCGAGAAAGAGCGTCCCGCGCTGCTCTGAGGCCCACGCGGCCTGCCACCTACCGAACCCGGCCGCGTGCCGGGTTTTGTTTTGGCCCGGAGCCGGGGCCGATGGAGGACAATAGCGGTCTTCCTGATTTGTGTATGGATTTGGCGTCATGGCTGGCAGCACCTTTGGTCTTTTGTTCACCGTCACGAACTTCGGCGAGTCGCATGGCCCGGCCATCGGCTGCGTGATCGATGGCTGCCCCCCTGGCATGTCCCTGTCAGAAGCCGACATCCAGCCCGACCTGGACCGCCGTCGCCCAGGCACCTCGCGCCACGTGACGCAACGCAACGAGCCCGATCAGGTCGAGATCCTCAGTGGTGTCTACGAAGGCAAGACCACGGGCACGCCGATTGCCCTGCTGATCCGCAACACCGACCAGCGCAGCAAGGACTACGGCAACATCCTGCAGACCTTCCGTCCGGGGCACGCGGATTACACCTACACGCACAAGTACGGCATCCGCGATCCGCGCGGTGGTGGCCGTTCCTCGGCCCGACTGACCGCGCCCATGGTGGCCGCCGGCGCCGTGGCCAAGAAGTGGCTGCGCGAGCAGTACGGCACCGAGGTGCGCGGCTGCATGACGCAACTGGGTGAGCAGCCCATCGCGTTCGAGGGCTGGGAGCACGTGCACCAGAACCCCTTCTTTGCCGCCAACGCCAGCCAGATCGAGCAACTCGAGGCTTACATGGACGCGCTGCGCAAGGATGGCGACTCCTGCGGTGCCCGCCTGACGGTCGAAGCCACGGGGATGCCGGTGGGCCTGGGCGAACCGCTGTTCGACAAGCTCGACGCCGACATCGCCTACGCCATGATGGGCATCAATGCGGTGAAGGGTGTGGAGATCGGCGCGGGCTTTGCAAGCGTGAGCCAGCGCGGCACCGAGCACGGCGATGGCCTGTTCACCGACGGTTTTGCCTCGAACCATGCGGGTGGCGTGCTGGGAGGGATCTCCACGGGGCAGGACCTGCGTGTCTCGATCGCCATCAAGCCGACCAGTTCGATCCGTTCGCCCAAGCCCTCGATCGACCTGGCTGGCCAGCCCGCCACGGTCGAGACCTTTGGCCGCCACGACCCTTGTGTTGGCATCCGTGCCACGCCGATCGCCGAGGCCATGCTGGCCCTGGTGCTGATCGACCATGCGCTGCGCCACCGTGCCCAGTGCGGGGATGTGCAGGTGAGCACGCCTGCCATCGCGTCGGCCCGACCCGGCGTTTGAGCCTCAACGTGGGGTGCCCAGGCACCTCGCTGAAGGCTTGAGCGCGTAATCGCGCACGAAAACCGGCTTGTTCACGCTTTGGCCGACTCGGCCCGGATGGTGAAATCGGGGCCTTGTATACAAAAGGGTGTGCGGTGACCCCGGCAATGGGGTTTGCGGTTGTCGCGCGCCCTGCTGGCCTTGACCGGAGGGCGCATGGATTCTGTGACGGACGTGGGCGACACGCAGCGCAATCAAAAGGGCGCACTGGCCGCATTTTTCCGTTACCACGGCGTCTGGGCTCCGGGGGTGAGGTTGTTCCGCAGGCTGGGCTTTCGGGCCAAGGCCATGACGATCTCCCTGGCCTTCCTGATCCCCCTGATGGTGCTGTATGCCTCCTTCACGCTGAGCAAGCGAGAGGAGCTTCAGTTCGTCGCCAGCGAGCGCATGGGGGTGGCTTATGCCCGTCCCTTGCTGGCTTTGACCCAGGCGTCGATCCGGGAGCGCCAGCTGGCACGTGTGGCCGCCCGGGGGGAGCCCGCACCGGAACTGCCCGCTGCCCGCGAGGCGAGTGCCAAGGCCTATGCCGAACTGGCCGCGCAAGAGGCGCTCAATGGCGCCCATCTGGGCACGTCGGCATGGCATGCGAAGCTGGTGCAGGCCACCGAGGGGATCCGTTCGCTGGGATCGGCCTCGCCCGAGCAGGTTTACAAGGTGTTCAACGTGGCCATCGATGCGCAGGGCGCGTTGCTGGAGGCGCTGGTCGATGGCTCCAAGCTGGCCCTGGACCCGGAGATCGACAGCTATTACACGATGGACGCCGTGCTGATCGATGCGCCGGACCTGGCTCAGGCGATTTCCCGTTTGCGGGCGCGCCTGGTGACGGCCATGAAGTCCGGTGGCGGGGACAAGCTGGACACGATGGCACTGATCCAGCTGGACCGCGAAGCACAGACCGTGACCCGCCGCCTTGCGCAGCTGGAAACCTCTTTGGGCAAGGCGGGGCGTGACGTGCCAGGTCTGCAAGCCACCTTGCCGACGGCCACGCTGAAAGATGCGTCTCAGGCCCTGCTTGACATGGCCACCACCGCGATGGGCGGTGGGGTGCAGGGAACGGACGCAGACAAGGTCGCCAAGGTGGGCACCGAGGCCGTGGCCGCGGCCTACAAGCTGGTGGCCGATGGCGTGCCGGTGCTGGATGGCCTGTTGGCCGACCGCGAAGCCAGGCTGGTCCGTTCCGAATGGGCGGTGAACGTGCTGACGGTGTTGTGTGTGCTGATGGCGGCCTACCTGCTGTACTGTTTCTACCGCGTGACCCGTGGCGGCATGGAGGAAGTGCGCTTCCACCTGGTGGCGATGACCGATGGTGACCTCACCACCAGCCCCAAGCCCTGGGGCAAGGACGAGGCCGCAGGCCTGATGAACACCCTGGCCGACATGCAGAAGGCCTTGCGCGGTCTGGTGCGGGAGGTGAGGCAGGCGTCTCAGGTGATCGTGCAGTCGAGCACCGAGATCGCATCGGGGTCGCTGGACCTCTCGGCGCGCACGGAGCGCACGGCGGCCAACCTGCAGCAGTCGGCGTCGTCGATGGACCAGATCTCTGCAACGGTGCAGCGCACCGCAGACCACGCCGTGGAGGCCGCCGATCTGGCCTCGGGCAATGCGGGTGTCGCCTCGCGTGGCGGCCAGGTGATCGAGGGTGTGGTGAAGACCATGCGCGACATCCACCAGTCGTCGAGCAAGATCGCCGACATCACCAATGTGATCGATGGCATTGCCTTCCAGACCAACATCCTGGCGCTGAACGCCGCGGTGGAAGCCGCCCGCGCTGGCGAGCAGGGCCGCGGTTTTGCCGTGGTGGCGGGTGAGGTGCGGGCCCTGGCCAAGCGCAGCGCCACGGCCGCTCAGGAAATCAGCGCCTTGATCCAGGACAGCGTGAGCAAGGTGGGCTCGGGCACGCAGATCGTGGAGGAGGCTGGCGAAACCATGGCCGACATCCTTTCGACGGCGGAGCGCATGAACAGCCTCCTGTCGGACATCGCCATGGCCTCGCGTGAGCAGAGCACGGGCGTGTCGCTGGTGGGGCACTCGGTGCAGGAGCTTGACCGCGTCACGCAGGAGAACGCCGCCTTGGTGGAAGAAACCGCAGCGGCTTCGGGCGCGCTCAAGCAGCAGGCGATTGCACTGGCCAAGGCGGTGGGCAATTTCCGCCTGCCTTGAACCGCCCGCTTGGGGCGGCGAAAGGGGGGATCAGCTCAGTTCGCTGGCCGCTTCCGGGCGTTCGATCAGCTCGATCTTGTAGCCGTCCGGGTCGGTGATGAAGGCGATCACGGTGGTGCCACCCTTGAGCGGACCGGCTTCCCGGGTGATGCCGCCTCCCAGTGCGGCCGCCTTGTCGCGCACGGCCTCGCAGACGGCCGCGGCGTTGTCCACGCCGATGGCGATGTGGCCGTAGGCCGTGCCCAGTTCATAGCGTTCCACACCGTAGTTGTAGGTGAGTTCGATCTCGGCGTGCTCGGGGTTGCGGCCGTAGCCCAGGAAGGCGAGGGTGTACTGCTGCTCGGGCCGGTCGGTCGTGCGCAGCAGGGTCATGCCCATGACCTGGGTGTAGAAGTCGATGGCGCGCTGGAGGTTGCCAACGCGCAGCATGGTGTGCAAGAGGCGCATGGTGTGCTTTCGAATGGGGACGCGGGGAGTCTGCCAGGGATGCATCAACCCTGTGGTGAGCCGGGTTCGGTCATCTGGAGTCGGGCCTCGGTTTGGGCGCGCAGGTGGGGCAGGTCGACCAGCAGCCAGCCTCGCACGCTGTTGAGCAGGGCCAGGGCTTCGGCTTCCAGCAGATCACCCAGTGTGAGTGCACGGGTGTGCAGGTGGCCTTGGGCCAGGGCGTGGGCCCGCATCACGCCGGGCAGCATCAGGCTGGACTCGGGCGGGGTGAACCACTGTCCCTCACGCTTCAGTGCCACGTTGCCGATGGTGAATTCGGTGAGCTGGCCCTGGGCGTCGAAGAGCAGGGTGTCGAGACAGCCTTCCGGCGCAGGGCTGAAGGGCGCGTAGGCCTGGCGCCGGGTGCTCTTGTGGCGCACGAAGTCGTCGCCTTCGGTGATGGGTTGGCCGGCCAGCGCGACACGGACGTGGCTGGACGCAGGCTGCTGCGCTGCCTCGGTTGGGTTGCTGGCATGGGCTCGTGCTCCAGGGCCCTGCAGCGGTTCGGCCTCCATCTGCCAGCGGCCATCGTGGGCATAGAGCAGACGCAGTTTGTGCACGCCCTGTGCATGCTGCGCGGCGGTGTCTTGCAGGGCCCGTTCGAGATCGGAGGCGATCGTGTCCGACCAGGGCCAGCCAAAGTGCCGGGCGCTGCGGCCCAGGCGCTGCAGGTGCAGGGCCAGGCGCGGGATGTGGCCGGCCTCGAGTCGCAGGGATTCGAGCAGGTGGAAGGGGCGTTCGGCGCGGGTCAGGAAGGCCTGTTTGGCACGCCATTCGGCCGCCTCGGCAGGGCCGGTGGCGTCCAGCGTGATGCCGCTGCCGATGCCGCAGCGTGCCGACCAGGGCGCAGGCGGTGGGGGCGTGTGCAGGCAGACGGTGCGGATGGGGACGTTGAAGGTGACCCGTCCGCCCGGCGCCATCAGGCCCACGGCGCCGCAGTAGAGACCGCGCTCGCTGCGTTCCATGCGGGCGATGTGGTGCATGGCCTGGCGCTTGGGCGCCCCCGTGACCGAGCCACAGGGAAAGAGCGCTGCAAAGGCCTGGCTGAGGCGCAGGCCCGCACGGCTTTGGGCGGTGATGGTGGACGTCATCTGCCAGACCGTGGGCAGTGCCTGCACCTCGAAGAGCGAGGGCACGCGCACGCTGCCGACCTCGGCGATGCGCGAGAGGTCGTTGCGCAGCAGGTCGACGATCATCAGGTTTTCAGCGCGTTCCTTCTCGCTTTGGCGCAGGTGGTCGGCGGCGGCCTGGTCGGCTTCGGGCGTGCTGCGGCGGGCGGCCGTGCCTTTCATGGGCTGGGTGGTGAGGGTGTGGCCGTCCCAGTCGAAGAAGAGCTCGGGCGAGACGCTGAGCACCGCACCTGGGGCGCGGCAGGCGGCGCGGGCGTCGAGCATCAGGCTGTAGCCGGCGGGCTGGCTGCGTCGCAGGGCCTGGAAGGTGGACCACATGGCCTCGGGCGCACCGTCGTAGGCCGAGCGGCGCTGCGCGGTCAGGTTGATCTGGTAGACCTCGCCCTGGCGGATCAGTTCTCGAATGCGCTCGACCTGTGTCTGCATGGCGCCGTCGTCGAGGTCGGCCTGCCAGGGGCCCATGGCCCAGGGGGCCTCACCGGCCGGTTGAACGGTGTCGCCATCCCAGGGGGTGGCGGTGTCGAACACGGCCCAGACCGCATAAGGCTGGCCGGGGGGCAGGGCCTTGACGGGCAGGGTTGGGTCCAGTCCGGGGGCGGCCTCGTAGGCCACCCAACCCAGGCACCACTGGCCTGCCAGGGCCAGGGTGTGTGCCGCGTCCAGCAGGCCAGGCACCTGGCTGGGGTCATGGGCCACCAGCCAGCGCACAGGGGCATCGAAGCGCCAACGCTGGCGGGGAGCGCCTTCGGGCGAGCCGGGCGCAGCGGGGAAGTCGACCAGCGCGGTGGGCAGGTCGGGGTTCTGATCAAGCACGGCGGTTGGGGGTGACGGCACTGGCCAGCAAGACCATGCCGGCGATGGCGAAGAGCGCCAGGCTCCAGAACTCGAAGGGCACGCCCAGCACGCTCACGGCGGCATCGGCGCAGGAGGCGCGGACCTCGAAGACCTCGGGCCAGCGGGTGTCGACACCGAAGAAGCCGATCACCTTGTCGGCGAAGGTGAGGGCGCAGGAGGCGCTCTGCGCGGCCACGAAGTGCTGGTAGAGCGCCGCGGCGATGCCGGCGCCGGCCAGCGGCACGGTCAGGGCCGACAGCAGGCGGCGCAGGAGGCCCCAGGGCAGGGCGGCGGCCAGCAGGCTGAGGGCAGCGATGGCGATGAAGACCAGGCGCTGCAGGATGCACCAGGGACAAGGCTCCATGCCGAAACGGTGCTGCGCCACCAGGGCGGCGGCCACCGAGGTGGCACAGACCAGGCCCAGGCCGGCCAGCGCGAGGCGGGGCGACAGGCGGTTCATGCGGGGGCCGCGTGTCAGCGCACTTCGACGATGAGTTCGATCTCGACGCAGGCTCCCAGCGGGATCTGCGCGACACCGAAGGCACTGCGGGCGTGCTTGCCGGCTTCGCCAAAGACCTCGCCGATCAGTTCGGAGAAGCCGTTGGTGACCAGGTGGTGCTCGGTGAAGTCGGGCGCGCTGTTGACCAGGCTGGTGGCCTTGACGATGCGCACCACGTTGTCCAGGCCATTGGCGGCCACGGCCAAGGTGCCCAACAGGTCGATGGCGACGGCGCGGGCGGCCTGCTTGCCTTCTTCGGTGGCCATGGTCTTGCCCAGTTGGCCGACCCAGACCTGGCCGTCTTTCTTGGCGATGTGGCCGGAAAGGAAGACCATGTTGCCGCTGCGCACGAAAGGCACGTAGGCGGCAGCGGGCACGGAGACGGGCGGCAGGGTGATGCCGAGGGCTTCAAGGCGTTGGGCGATGCTCATGGTGGGTGGGGCGGCAGGCGACCATCGTGCCGGCCAGCCAGTGTGGTCTTGGGGGATGGCGGTGATCCTACACGAGCCACCTCGGTGCGAGGGATGGGATGTCGCAAGGACCCTGGCAGGGGTCGGGTCGGAACAAATGCAAGGCGAGAACACGATGGTGCAGGGCGGGGCGATGGCCGGTGAGCCTGGGTTACCGGATCGGGGTGCGCTCCCGATGACCCCGTGTTGGTGCCTCTTGGCCCCTTTGGGGGGACGGATCACCTCCGATGGGGGCTGGTCGGCAAGGGCCGGGTTTGGACAATCGCTGGCAGCCCAGCTTTGCCCTTGCCTTGCCCGCCATGCGCCAGCCCAGTTTGAAGGCCCTTCCGCTGCCTCCCGACCCATTGCGGCGCGAAGCCGCAGGGCCCGTCATGGCGCCAGTGGAGGGGGCGGCTGCGTTCTGGCTGGGTGTGGCGGCGTTGCTGGCCGGTCTGATCGGGGAGGCCTGGCAGACCAGCGAGGCCCGCCTGGCGCCCGAGCGCTTTTACCTTGCCGGTCTCGCGGTCGGTGTGGGCGCTGCGTGGCTGGCGTGTCGTGGGCGCGGTGGTCCGAGCCACCCGGGCCGTCCTGTGGTCTGGCGCCTGTGTGCCGTGGCCGTGGCGGGTGGCTTGCTGGCCTGGGGCAGCACGGGCTGGCGCGCCACACAGCGCATGGCCGAGGCCTGGCCGGCCGACTGGGCGCGGCGCGACATGCCCATTTGCGTGCAGATCGAGGGCCTGCCGCGTCCGATGCCCGGCGGCGTGGTGCAGGCCGATGCGATCTTGCTGGCCACCGACGTGCCCGATTGCGATGCGGCCCGGCTGGCCAAGGCCCACCCGCCGGTTCACCACATCGGCCTGTATGGCAACTGGCCGGCCGACGCACGCACCGTGGCAACGCCCCAGGCGGGCCAGACCTGGTGGCTGGTGGCCCGCCTGCATCCGCCCGATGGGGCCAGCAACCCGGGAGGTTTTGACGCGCCCCTGCAGGCTTTCGACAAAGGGGTGAGGGCCATGGGCACGGTGCGACACCGCCTCGAGATGCCGCGCCTGGTGTCGCCCGCGCCGACCTGGCCCTGGGAGGGCGCCATCGATCGCCTGCGCCAGCGCATCCGCGATGGCATCCTGAAGCGTGTGGCGGATGCGCGCGCGGCGGGTGTGCTGGCCGGCCTGGCCGTGGGCGACCAGTCCGCCATTGACCGCGAGGACTGGGATGTGTTCCGCCGCACGGGCGTGGCGCACGTCGTGTCCATCAGCGGGACCCACATTGCCATGCTGGGCTGCCTGGCCGCCATGCTGTGCCGACCTCTGTGGGCCCGCTGGCGCTGGGGGCGAGCGCGCTGGCCCGCCCCCGAGGCCGCGCGCTGGCTGGCGGTGCTGGCCTCGGTGCTCTACGCCCTGCTGGCGGGCTGGGGCGTGCCGGCCCAGCGCACGGTGCTGATGATGGCCGTGATGGCTGCCTTGCACACGGGAGGACGCCGCTGGCCCTGGGGCCTGGTCTGGCTGCTGGCTGCCGTGGTGGTGGTCGCCTGGGACCCCTGGGCGTTGCGCCAGGCGGGTTTTTGGCTGTCCTTTGTGGCCGTGGGGGTGTTGATGTCGGCGGGGATGTCGCCCGAAGCGGCGCTGCGGACGCCCGAGGGGATGGTGCCGGCGATGTCACACGACCCCCAGCCCGGCCTGGATGCCACCGCGCCGGCCACCCATGCCGGGTCGCAGCCATCGACCCGAGTGGGGCGGCTGGCCCGCGCCGCTCAGGCAGCGTCACGCGGTGGTTTGCGCGCGACCCAGGCCGCATCCCGCGAGATGGCGCAGACCCAGTACCTCGTCACCCTGGCCCTCACGCCTCTGGCCCTGGTGTGCTTTCAGCAGGTGTCCATCGTCGGGGCTGGGGCCAACCTCGTGGCCATCCCGCTGTTCACGCTGCTCATCACGCCCCTGGCGCTGGCCGGCGTGTTGTGTCCCTGGCTGTGGGATCTGGGCGCCTGGCTGGTGCAGCTGGCGCTGGCGGGTCTGGGGGCTGCGTCGGCCTTGCCATGGGCCGTCGCGCAGGCGCCGGTGGTGCCGGGCTGGGTGGCCGCCATGGCCGTGCTGGGCGGCGTGCTGGGGTTGCAGCCCTGGGCGCGCCCCTGGCGTTGGCTGGCCTGGCCGTGCATGCTGCCGCTGTTCTGGCTGCCGATTGGCTGGCGCCTGTTGCCGCCGCCCCCGCCCGGGCATTTCGACCTGCTCGCCGCCGACGTGGGGCAGGGCACCGCCGTGCTGGTGCGCACCGCCCACCACCAACTCTTGTTCGACACCGGCCCGCGCCTGGGCACCCAGGGCGACGCCGGGGCCCAACACCTCCTGCCACTGATGCGCGCACTGGCGGTCGATGAACTCGACACCCTCGTCATCAGCCACGAAGACAACGACCACGTCGGTGGGGCCATGAGTGTGCTGGCCGGCCTGCCTGTGGCGAACCTGCGCAGCAGCCTGGCTGCAGACCACGCCTTGTTGGCCCAGCCCGATGCGCGGGGGCAGAAGCCTGTCCACACGCCGTGCATGGCAGGCCAGTCCTGGGTCTGGGAGGGCGTTCGCTTCTCGTTCCTGCATCCCACCCCGGCCGACCTGGCGCAGCGCAAACGCCTGCCGCCCAACGCCCTGTCTTGCGTGCTCAAGGTCGAAGGGCCGGGTGGCCGCAGTGCCTTGCTGACCGGTGACATCGAAGCCCCTCAAGAGCGGACCCTGCTGGAGAGGGGCGGGGCGGCCTTGCGCAGCACCGTGCTCACCGTCCCCCACCACGGCAGCACCACCTCGTCCACCGGAGGCTTCCTGGCCGCGGTGGCGCCCGAGGTGGCCATCATCCAGGCCGGTCGGCGCAATGCCTATGGGCATCCTGCGCCCGCTGTGCTGCGTCGTTATGCAGACATGGGCCTGCCCCTGCGCAGCACCCCGCGTTGCGGCGCCTGGTGGTGGTCCAGTGCCAGCCCCGTCGGTGCGGGCGAACAGGGCCGTTGCTGGCGAGACATCGCCCCCCGCTACTGGTACCCCCCAGATGCCCCCGATTGAAACTCCCGTATGCTTGCGGGATGCGCGTGCTGCTTGCCGAAGACGATGACATCCTGGCCGATGCCCTGGCCGCCCAACTGAGCAATGCCGGTTTCCGAACCGCCGTGGCCGGCGATGGCCGCACGGCCCTTGACCAGCTGCTCGACGAACCCTTTGACCTGGCCGTGCTCGACCTGGGTCTGCCCGTGATGGACGGCCTCACCGTGCTCAAGCAGGTGCGCGCCAGCAAACCCGCCTTGCCCATCCTGATCCTCACGGCCATGGATGGCCTGGAGCACCGCGTGGCCGGCCTCAACGCAGGGGCCGACGATTACCTCACCAAACCCTTCGACTTTCCGGAGCTCGAGGCCCGCGTGCGCGCCCTGTTGCGCCGCTTCAAGCCCGCCGGTGGCAGCGTGCAGGTGCTGGGGGGGCTGAGCTTCGACCGCGAAGCCCGCCGCGCCATGGTCGATGGCGACGCCATCGAGCTCTCGCCCCGCGAATGGGAGCTGCTCGACCTGCTGCTCAGCCAGCGCGACAAGGTCGTCACCAAGGACGAAATCGCCAAGGCCTGGGACCTCGACCGGAACCAGAGCGGCCCCAGTTCCATCGAGGTCTACATCCACCGCCTGCGCCGCAAGCTCGAACCCTCGGGCCTGTCGATCCGCACCGTGCGCGGCCTGGGCTACATGCTGGAGACGCAAGGCTGACGGCCACGCGCCGCCCAAGCCTTTGCCCCCATGGCCACCGCCAGTGCCGAACAGGCCCGCGAGATCCGGGCCACCGGCTCCCTCACCCGCCAGCTGCTGTGGTGGATCGTGTTGCCGCAGATCGTGCTGTGGCTGGTGGGCGCTTTCGTCACCTACAACGTGGCCTTCAGCTACGCCAACCAGGTCGTGGACCGCAGCCTCTTTCAGAGCTCGCGCGCCCTGGCCCGCCAGGTCAAACCCATCGGCAACGGCCTGCTGATCGACTTCCCCAAAGCCGCCCGCGACATCATCGAGACCGACCCAGACGACACCGTCTTCTACATGGTCAGCTCGCCGCCCGGTCGCTTCATCCTGGGCAACCGCAAGCTGCCCCCGCCGCCACCCAGGGCCGATCTCGAGGTCGACAAGCCCTATTTTTACGACGTCAGCGTCGACACCACCCGGGTCCGCGTTGCCGCCTTGCTGCTGCCCTACGGCGACACCGGCACCGAGCGCCTGCTGGTGCAGGTGGCCAAGAGCCGCGCCAGCCGCGAGCTGCTGGCCCGACGCATCCTGGTCGACACGGCCTTGCCCCTGTCAGGCCTGATCGTGCTGATGACGCTGATCGTGTGGGCCGGCATCCGCGCGGGTCTGGCGCCGCTTTCGCGCCTGCGCCGCCTGGTGGAGGACCGCCATCCCAACGACCTCACCCCCATCCGCATGGCCAGCGCCCCCACCGAGGTGCGTGCCCTGGCCCTGGCGCTCAACAGCCTGCTGGGCGCGGTCCAGCGCAACGTCGAGACGCAAAAGCGCTTCATCAGTGACGCCGCCCACCAGTTGCGCACCCCCCTGGCCGGCATGAAATCGCAGGCCGAACTGGCCATCGGCGTCATCCAGGACCCGGCCGTGCGTGCCCGCCTCGAGCGCGTGCGCGAGGGCACCATCCGCAGCGCCCACGTCGTCAACCAGCTGCTCACCCTGGCGCGGGCCGAGCCCGAGTCCGCCATGAAACAAGGGCAGGTGAGGGTGGCGCTGGGCCCGCTCACCCGCGAGCTCACGGCCGAGCTGGTGCCGCGTGCGCTGCAGCTGGGTGTTGACCTGGGTTGCGACGACAGCGAAGCCGATGCCGAGGCCATGGACCCGGCCGCCGCCGCCGTGGCCGTGACCGGCAACCCCCTGCTGTTGCGCGAGGCCCTGGTCAACCTGGTGGACAACGCCATGCGTTACGCCGGGCGGGGCGCCGTGGTCACCGTTCGGGCCCGGCTGGAAGGGCCGCTGGCCGTGGTCGAGGTGGAAGACAATGGCCCGGGCATCCCCACGGCCGAGCACGAGCGCGTGTTCGAGCGTTTCGTGCGCGGCGTCAACGACGGCAGTGGCTGCGGCCTGGGCCTGGCCATCGTCAAGGAGATCGTGCAGCAGCACGGCGGCCAGGTGGCGCTTTTCAACGTGCTGCCCCATGGCCTGAGGGTCAGGGTGAGCCTTCCGTCCGCAAAAGTGGGTTCAACCTAGGGAAGACCCCTGCGTTCAGGAATCATTAATTTATTAATAATTCCTTAACGGTTGATTTAGTCGACTGTTGAACTTCAACACATCCCTCGTTGACGAGAAGGAGACACCCATGTCCAAGAAGATGTTTGCATTGCGTGCTGGTGCGGTGATGGTCGCTGCCATGGTGAGCACCATGGCCGCTCAGGCCGGTGAAGTGGAAGTCCTGCACTACTGGACCTCCGGCGGCGAAGCCAAGGCTGCCAAGGCCCTGCAAGCCACGCTGCAAGCCAAAGGTCACAGCTGGAAGGATTTCGCCGTGGCCGGTGGTGGTGGTGATTCGGCCACCACGGTGTTGAAGTCGCGCGTCGTGTCGGGCAACGCCCCGGCCGCCGCCCAGATCAAGGGCCCCTCCATCCAGGAATGGGCGCAAGAAGGCGTGCTGGCCGACATCTCCGATGTCGCCGCTGCCAACAACTGGGACAAGCTGCTGCCCCCGGTCGTGGCCAACGTCATGAAGTACAAGGGCAAGTACGTGGCCGTGCCGGTCAACGTGCACCGCGTGAACTGGCTGTGGGCCAACCCCGAAGCCTTCAAGAAGGCCGGCGCCAAGGTGCCGACCAACTGGGACGAGTTCTTTGCTGCCGCCGACAAGCTGAAGGCCGCCGGCATCATCCCCGTGGCCCACGGTGGCCAGAACTGGCAGGACTTCACCACCTTCGAAAGCGTGGCGCTGGGCGTCGGCGGTGCCGACTTCTACAAGAAGGCGCTGGTGCAACTCGACCAGGGCTCGCTCAAGAGCGACACCATGAAGAAGGTGCTGACCACCTTCAAGCGCATCAAGGGCTACACCGACAAGAACGCCCCTGGCCGCGACTGGAACCTGGCCACGGCCATGGTGATCCGCGGTGAAGCCGGCATGCAGCTGATGGGCGACTGGGCCAAGGGCGAGTTCATCGCCGCTGGCAAGAAGCCGGGCACCGACTTCGTTTGCGCCGCGGCCCCTGGCACCGCCAAGAGCTTCACCTTCAACATCGACTCGTTCGCGCTCTTCAAGATCAAGAACGAAGCCAATGTGAAGGCCCAGAAGGACCTGGCTGCCGCCATCCTGGCTCCTGAGTTCCAGGAAGTCTTCAACCTGAACAAGGGCTCCATCCCTGTGCGCCTGGGCGCCGACATGAGCAAGTTCGACGACTGCGCCAAGCTGTCGTCCAAGGACTTCGTCGACACCGCCAAGTCTGGCAGCCTGGTGCCCTCCGTGGCCCATGGCATGGCCGTGTCCTCGGCCGCTGAAGGCGCCATCAAGGATGCCGTGTCCAACTTCTGGAACAGCGACAAGCAAACCGTCGAAGACGCCATGGCCAAGATCGCCTCGGCTGCCAAGACCAAGTAAGTTCGCCTGAATCGGCTCAGCCCTTGAGCCGACACCCATCGGGGCCGTCACAAGCGGCCCCGATCGGGTTTGCCGCGCACGCAGCCCGCGTGGCCACCGCCGCACGGCGCTGCTCGCACCGCACGCACCCTCGCCCTCCTGTTCTTTTCCTGCAAGGGATGTCTCCGACATGACCCAACCCACCCCGACGATCCACAAGGCGCGCACCCACTGGCTGCCCAAGCTGGTCCTGGCCCCGTCCTTCCTGGTGTCCATGCTCTTCATCTATGGCCTGATGGCCTGGAACGGCTACCTGTCCGTGTCCGCATCGCGCCTGCTGCCCAACTACGAATTCGTGGGTCTGGAGCAATACCAGATCCTGTTCGAGAGCGAACGCTGGATGGTGGCGCTCAAGAACCTGTGGATCTTCAGCGCCCTGTTCATCTTCTTCGGCATGGCGATCGGCCTTTTCCTGGCCATCCTGCTCGACCAGAAGATACGCGCAGAAGGTTTCCTGCGCACCATCTACCTCTACCCCATGGCCATCTCCTTCGTGGTGACGGGCACGGCCTGGAAGTGGATCCTCAACCCTGGCCTGGGCCTTGAGCACCTGATGCACGAGTGGGGCTTCACCAACTTCAGCTTCGACTGGCTGGTTGACCCTGATCACGCCATCTACTGCGTGGTGATCGCGGGTGTCTGGCAGAGCGCCGGCTTCGTGATGGCCCTGTTCCTGGCCGGTCTGCGCGGCATTGACGACACCATCATCAAGGCCGCCCAGATCGACGGTGCCTCGCTCCCCCGCATCTACTGGCGCATCATCGTGCCCAGCCTGCGCCCAGTGTTCTTCTCGACGCTGATGGTGCTGGCCCACCTGGCCATCAAGAGCTTTGACCTGGTCATGGCCCTGACCAACGGCGGCCCGGGTTACGCCACCGACGTGCCTGCCACCTTCATGTACTCGATGTCGTTCACACGCGGCCAGATCGGCCTGGGTGCCGCATCGGCCACCGTGATGCTGGCCACCGTCGCCGCCATCGTCGTGCCTTATCTGTATTCCGAGCTGCGCGCTCGCCGCTGAAGCCGGGTGAGATCCATATGAACCGCTTTCACCGCTTTGTCCTCTACTCGCTCCTGGTGCTGTTTGCGCTGGTCTTCCTCACGCCGCTGTACGTGATGCTGGTGACCTCGCTGAAGGACCTCGACGAGATCCGCTCCGGCAACCTGCTTTCGCTGCCTGGCTCCATCAACGTCGACGCCTGGCTCAAGGCCTGGTCGACCGCGTGCACCGGCGCCGATTGCGGCGGCCTCAAGCCCTTCTTTTTCAACTCCATGCTGATGGTCGTGCCGGCCGTGCTGGGCTCGACCGTGCTGGGGGCCATCAATGGCTACATCTTCAGCAAGTGGCGCTTCCGCGGCAGCGAGGTGATGTTCGCGCTGCTGCTGTTCGGGGTGTTCATGCCCATGCAGGTGGTGCTGCTGCCGATGTCGCAGGTGCTGGGCTGGATCGGTTTGTCCAGCTCGATCTGGGGCCTGGTGCTGATCCACATCATCGCGGGCCTGGCCTCGACCACGCTGTTCTTCCGCAACTACTACGTGGGTCTGCCCGATGAACTCATCAAGGCGGCCATGCTGGACGGCGCAGGCTTCTGGCGCATCTTCTGGCGCATCGTGCTGCCGCTGTCGACGCCCATCGTCGTGGTCGTGCTCATCTGGCAGTTCACCAACATCTGGAACGACTTCCTGTACGGCGTGGTGTTCTCGGGGTCTGACTCCAAGCCCATCACCGTGGGCCTGAACAATCTGGCCAACACCTCCAGCACGGTCAAGGAATACAACGTGGACATGGCCGCGGCCCTGATCGCCGCACTGCCCACCCTGTTCGTCTATGCCGTGGCCGGCAAGTACTTCGTGCGTGGCCTGACCGCCGGTGCCGTCAAGGGCTGATGCCCTGATCCCTGCACCGACACGCCACCCCATTCACCGATTCACACAAGAAGGTAAAGCCCATGGGCGCTCTATCCATCCGCAACGTTCGCAAGTCCTACGCTGGCCACGAGATCCTCAAAGGCATCGACATCGAGATCGAAGCCGGCGAGTTCCTGATCCTGGTCGGCCCCTCGGGCTGCGGCAAGTCCACCCTGCTGAGCATGATCGCTGGCCTGGACACCCCCACCTCCGGCAACATCCTCATCGGTGACCGCGACGTGACCTTCGCGCCGCCGAAGGACCGCGACATCGCCATGGTGTTCCAGAGCTACGCGCTCTATCCCAGCATGAACGTGGCCGAGAACATCGCCTTCGGTCTGGAGATGCGCAAGGTGCCCAAGGCCGAGCGTGACGAGGCCGTGGCCCGCGTGGCCAAGATGCTGCAGATCGAGCACCTGCTCAAGCGCAAGCCGGGCCAGCTCTCGGGTGGTCAGCGTCAGCGTGTGGCCATGGGCCGCGCCCTGGCCCGCAACCCCAAGCTTTTCCTCTTTGACGAGCCGCTGTCCAACCTCGATGCCAAGCTGCGCGTCGAGATGCGCGCCGAGATCAAGCTGCTGCACCAGCGCACCCGCACCACCACCGTGTACGTGACCCACGACCAGGTCGAGGCCATGACCCTGGGTGACCGCATCGCCGTGATGAAGGAAGGCGTGCTGCAGCAGTTCGGCACCCCGGACGACATCTACACCCGCCCCGCCACCAAGTTCGTGGCCGAGTTCATCGGCTCGCCCGCCATGAACATGCTCAAGGCCCACCGCGCTCCCGATGGCAGCCTCAACGCCAATGGCGTGGCCCTGCCCGTGACCGCTTCGCAGGCATCGGCCCTGGCCGGCCTGTCGTCCAGCGCGAGCGTGACCTATGGCCTGCGCCCCGAGAGCCTGAGCATCAGCGCGATCGAAGGCGCCCAGCTGGTGGGCAGCGTGCGCATGCTCGAGCCCACAGGCCCTGAAACCTATGTGTTCCTGGACACGCCGGCCGGCCCCCTGGTCTCGCGTGTGGCCGGCCCCCGCGCCAACCTCGAAGTGGGCGAGCAGGTGGGGCTGCGTTTCGATGCGCAGGACACCCACCTCTTTGACGACGCCACCGAGCGCCGCCTGGGCTGATCCCTCCTTCTGCGCCCCCATGAAAAAAGGCCTTCGTCGGAAGGCCTTTTCTTTTTTCTTGCTCTTGCGCGTGTGCCGTGCCGCGCAGAGACGCGGCGACGGGTGCTTCAGTCGTCGTGATCGACCGTGCGGGAGGCCAGCACCTTGTCGATGCGTTTGCCATCCATGTCGACCACCTCGAAACGCCAGCCGTCCCATTCCACCGTGTCGGTGGTTTGGGGCAGGCGCCCCAGCAGCAGCATGACCATGCCGGCCAGAGTGTTGTAGCGGCCACGGTCTTCGTCGGGCAGGGCCTTCATCTCCAGGCGGTCTTTCAGCTCGGGGATGGGGATCAGGCCGTCGACCAGCCAGGAGCCATCCTCGCGCTGGATGGCCCAGGCGTCATCGGGCTCGGTGGTGGTGAACTCACCGGTGATGGCCTCCAGCACGTCGCGCAGCGTGATCACCCCCTGCACCTCGCCGTATTCGTCGACCACGAAGACCATCTGCGTGTCGGAGGCGCGGAAGTGCTCCAGCAACTCCATGCCCGAGAGCGTTTCCGGCACGAAGACCGCAGGCAGGATGCCTTCCATCAGGTCATTGCCTTCATGCTGGGTGAGCTGGTGCAGCAGCTGCTGCGCCGTTGCCACGCCGACCACATCGTCCAGCCCGCCTCGGCAGACCGGGTAGCGCGAGAAGCCGTGGGCAGCGATGGTGGCCAGGTTGTCGGCCATGGCCGCTTCGACGTTGAGGAAGGCGATGTCGCTGCGCGGGATCATCATCGAGCCGATCTGGCGCTCATCGAGGCGGAACACATTGCGCACCATCTGGTGCTCATGGGCTTCGATGATGCCGGCGTCCAGGCCTTCTTCCAGCTGGGCGGCGATCTCCTCTTCGGTCACGCCACGGTTGCCGTTGTCGCGCACGCCGATCAGCTTGAGGATGCCCTCGGTCGTGGTCGACAGCAGGCGCACGAAGGGCTTGGTGAGGCTGGAGAGCCACATCATCGGCTTGGCCACCAGGCGCGCCACAGGCTCGGGGTACATCTGGCCGACGCGCTTGGGCACCAGTTCGCCAAAGATGATGGAGACGAAAGTGATGATCAGCACCACCAGGCCAGTGGCCGTGATGCCGGCCACGCGGTCGGTCAGCAGCGGGAAGGTTTCCTTGAGCCACTCGGCCAGGGGTGGGGAGAAGGTGGCTTCACCCACGATGCCGTTGAGCACGCCGATGGACGTGATGCCGATCTGGACCGTGGAGAGGAACTGGGTGGGGTTGTCATGCAAGGCCATGGCGGCCTGTGCCCCGGCATCGCCGGTCTCGGCCATCACCTGCAGGCGGGCCTTGCGGCTGGCGGCCAGTGCCATCTCCGACATGGCAAACAGGCCATTGAGCAGAACCAGGAAAATCAGAAGCGCTAAGTCCATAAACGGCGCCGGAGCGGCCGGGCCACGAGTGAGAACGCAGCAAGCGTAGCAGAATCCATTCCATGATCTATCTTGTTGGTGATGTGCAAGGCTGTTGCAGCCCCCTGGAGCGGCTCCTGGCCACGCTCGATTTTTCGCCTTCGCGCGACCACCTTTACGTGCTGGGTGACCTGGTCAACCGGGGCCCGGACTCGCTGGGCGTCTTGCGCAGGCTGAGCGCCCTGGGCGGTGCGGCCACCTGCCTGCTGGGCAACCACGACCTGCATTTGCTGGCTGTGGCCCATGGGGTGCGCAAGCCGCACCGCAGCGACACCCTGGGTGGCATCCTCGACGGGGGCGAGCGTGAAGACTGGCTGCACTGGTTGCGCCAACAGCGCCTGGCAGTGCACGAACATGGCTGGTTGATGGTGCACGCGGGCGTGGTGCCGCAATGGGATGCGGCGCAAACGGTGGCCCTGGCCGGTGAGGTGGAGGCCATGCTGCGTGGCCCCGATCTGGGCGGCTTCCTGACCGAGATGTACGGTAACGCGCCAGACCGCTGGGAAGACGGGCTGCAAGGCATCGAACGCTGGCGCTGTGTGGTCAACAGCCTCACGCGCCTGCGCTTCTGCGCAGCCGACGGCACCATGGAGTTCGCCACCAAGGAGGGCGCTGGCGGCGCGCCCGAGGGCTACATGCCCTGGTTCGATGTGCCCGGGCGCCGCACGGCCGGCACGCCGGTGGCCTTCGGCCATTGGTCGACGTTGGGCCTGATCAACCGCGATGACCTTCTGTCCCTGGACACCGGCTGTGTGTGGGGCGGCCAGCTCACCGCGGTGCGTGTGGACGGCGCCACGCGCGAGGTGATTCAGGTCGATTGCCCCCAGTCGCAAAAGCCCGGGGTGGTTTGAGCCCTTACAATGTGGCCCAGTTTCAGGGTGTTTGGCCGAGCGGTTTAAGGCACCGGTCTTGAAAACCGGCGAGGGTTGATCCCCTCCGTGAGTTCGAATCTCACAGCACCCGCCAACATGAAAAAAGCCCACGGCGCAGGTCGTGGGCTTTTTTTGTGCCCGCAGCCAAGGGCGGGTGTGGCGCAATCGACTCAGTAGCCTTCCGAGGCATCGTCGGCCTTGGCGCCTGTCAGCCGACCCTTGAGGTTCGCGATGCCCTTGACGATGGGGTAGAGGCCGCTTTTGAGGCCGTCCATCGAGCCTGCCGAGTTCACGGCGCTGGGGGCCAGGCCGAAGCGGCTCAGGCGGCGGCGCAGCAGGTCGTTGATGATCAGGGCCTGGCGGAAGCGACGGGTGACGTCGGTGTGATAGAAGATGGCCATGGAGATGGAGACGTCTTCCGGGCCGTTCTTCACGTAGTGGCCGCCCAGGAAGGGGATGTGGATGGCCTGGCCTGCCTGGAAGTTGAACTTGTGGGCGTGGCGGTCCATGCGGTCGTCCCAGTGCATCTGCCGGTCAGAGCGGGCGGTGTAGGCCTCGTACTGCGTTGGGGCAATCACCTCGTCGTTCCAGGGCTCGAACACGGCCACCTGCTTGCTGCCACGAAACTGGAGCAGGAAGTTCGAGAAGCGGTCGAAGTGGAACGGCGTGACCGCGTTGGGCGATGCGATGAACAGCCACATTTCCGCATCGGTGGGCAGGGTGCCGCTGCCATTGCGCTTCATCAGCCTGGCGATGTCGTCGCACATGCTGCGGTGCAGGTCTTTGAACGATGCGTGGTTCTCAGGGCCCCGGACGGCGACATAGGACTGGGTGGTGAGGATCTGGTCGATCGTCTCTTCGATGCTCAGTCCGTTCTGGTGATCGATGTGGGCGCGGTCGAAGTTGGCGCCCAACTGGGCCATGCCCTTGGAGTACATCACCCGCTCGCCCAGAGCGGGCAGCACCTGCGCGAGGTTGGACAGCTCCAGTGCGGGATGGCCCATGAGCTTATGCTCGAACTGGAAGGGGGTCTTGTCCAGCTTGTCGGGCTGGATCGAATCGGCGAAACATGCGTACACGGGTTCGTCCCCCTTGGGCGATGGTGTGGGCTGGAAAGTGCTGGATTCTGTCATGGGTGAGCGACACGGCCTTGACACAGCGCACGAGCGCACCACAGCCGTCAGGGTCCGTGGCAAGCTTGGGGCATGCACGCAGCCGCCTCCCCCTTCACCGACCACCTCTTGCTGACCTGTGCCCAGATGGCGCAGGCCGATGCCCATGCCGCCCATCAAGGTGTGCCCGGTATGGTGCTGATGGCCAGGGCCGGGCAGGCGGTTGCCGACGCCATCCGGGCTCGCTGGTCGCCGAGGCCGGTGCTGGTGGCCTGCGGCCCCGGCAACAACGGGGGTGATGGCCACGTGGTGGCCCGCCTGTTGCACGAAGCAGGGTGGCCGGTGACCCTGGCGAGCCTGGTGCCGACCGCGGCACTGAAGGGCGATGCCCTGCACCATGCCCGACGGGCCGAAGCCGTGTTGCCTGTGCAGGCCTTGCACGCCGGCTTGCTCGCGGGCCAGGCCATGGTGGTGGACGCGCTGTTCGGTGCAGGCTTGAACGCGCCGCTGGAGGGCGAGGCGGCGGCGTTGTTGAAGGCGGCCGCGCATGCGGGCGTGGTGAGGGTGTCCATCGATGTGCCCTCCGGCCTGCGCGGGGACAGCGGTGAAGACTGGGGCGCCGTGCCGGCCGACCTCACCGTGACCTTCCATCGCAAGAAGCCGGCGCATGTGCTGTGGCCAGGCCGTGGCCTGTGTGGCGAACTCCTGGTGCGCGACATCGGCATTCCCCCGGGTTTTGAGGCCGGTTTGGCTCTGCAGGCCTGGGAAAACGGCCCGGCGCTGTGGCAACACGCCTGGCCCTATCCCGGCAGCCTGCTGGCGGAGCGGGTGCTGCACAAATACACCCGCGGCCACGTGGCCGTGCTGGGAGGGGCGGTGATGACCGGGGCCGCCCGCCTGGCTGCGCGGGCGGCCGTGCGGGTGGGTGCAGGCCTCAGCACCTTGCTCGTGCCGCGTGGCGTCTGGCCGGTGTACGCCACCGCCCAGCTCAGCGGCATGGTGCAGGCGCTGGACGATGTGGATGCGACCACCTTGCGGGCCAGCTGGCGCGCCCAGTTGGGGAGCCTGAAGTGGCGCAGCCTGGTGCTGGGTCCCGGTGCGGCGCTGGGCTTGCCAGAGCCAAGTGGCGAGACCTTGTCGGAGCTGGTGTTGTTGGCGCTTTCTCTGGCGCAAGGTCGGGGTGTGGTGCTGGACGCCGATGCGCTCACCGCCTTCGAGGGGCATGGTGAGGCCCTGTTTGACGCCATCCTGGGTCCGGTGGTGCTCACGCCGCACGAGGGCGAATTCCTGCGTCTGTTCGGCCGCAGCGCCCACGACAAACTTCAGGCCACCCGCGAGGCCGCGCGCCGCAGTGGCGCGGTGGTGCTGCTCAAGGGGGCCGACACCGTGATCGCTTCGCCCGATGGCCGTGCCGTGGTCAACACCAATGGCCCGGCGACCCTGGCCACTGCCGGTTCGGGCGATGTGCTCAGCGGCCTCATTGGTGGTTTGCTGGCGCAAGGCTTGCCGGCTTTCGAGGCGGCCTGTGCGGGCGCCTGGCTGCATGGGGCCTGTGCCCAGGCCTTTGGCCCTGGTCTCATCGCCGATGACCTGCCCGAGCAACTGCCAGGTGTCCTGCGGTCGCTCTGGGCCTGACGAGGCCTTTCAGCCGATGCAGGTGCGGTTCTTCCCGGTGCGTTTGGCTTCGTAGAGCGCGACGTCGGCACGCTCCAGGGCCACCTCGATGCGCTCTCCAGGCCGGTAGGCCGTCACCCCTGCCGAGAAGGTGATGAACACCTTTTTGTCTTCGTGCGTGAAGAACTCGGCGCTCAGGGTGCGTTGCAGGCGGGTCAGCACCTGCTGGGCTTCGTCGGCCACCGTGTCGGGCAGCATGACCACGAACTCCTCGCCGCCGTAGCGCGCCACCACGTCGACCGGGCGCAGGCACTCGCTCACGCGGCGAGCCAGGAATTTCAGGGCCTCGTCGCCGGTCTGGTGGCCCATCTGGTCGTTGAGCTTCTTGAAGTTGTCGACGTCCAGCAGGCCGATGGCCAAGGGCGTGCCTGCCCGGTCCACGCGTGCCTGCTCGGCCTCGAAGGCTTTTTGCATGCCGCGGCGGTTGGCGATCTGGGTCAGCGGGTCGGTCGACACCTCGCTGGAGAGCTGGCGGATCTCGTCTTCCAGCTGGCGAACCTTTTCGGTGAGCTCGGTGGCGCGGCTGTGCTCGGCCTGCAGGCGGGTCTGGGTCTGGGCCACGGCGTTTTGCACCAGGCGGCTTTCGGCCACCATCTCGCGCACGACGCCGGTGAGGCTTTCCAGGCTGTCGGCTTGTCCGATGGTCTCGGCGTAGCCGCCCAGCTTGTCCTGGAAGCGATCGGTGGTCTGGCCCAGTTCGGCCAGTTCGGCCAGCATCTGGTGGATCAGTTCTTTGAGGGCCAGCCGCGCGGCCTGGCGTTCGCGCTTGAGGCTGAGCTGGCGGGTGCGGGTGTCGGCCAGCAGCTGCTGCATGTGCCTCACCCCCATGGGGTTGAGGCCTTCGGCCAGCTGGTGGTGCATGGCGGTGCACTGGCCTTGTACCCAGCTCTCGTCTTCGCTCAGGTCGACCAGGCTGTCGGTCAGGGCGCCGCACAGGTCCGTCAACTGGGCGATGAGGTGGTGGCGGTGCTCGATGACGCGCCGCGCCTGGTGGCAGGCGCTGCCAAGGGCCTGGCGCGCCTGTTCGGCCTGGTCGGCGGTGAGGGGGGCGGCCGTGGCCAGGTCCAGCGCCTCTGCCATGGCCTGGGCGGATTCGATGGCCGCCTGTTCCCGCTCGTTGGGCGGCAGAGGCGGCGCCATGTCCGGGTTGGGAGGAGTGACCGATGCCGTGGTGGCAGGCGCCGGGTGGGGCGCCAAGGGGCGCAAGGCGGTGTCCACCAGTCCGCCCAGTTCGGCCAGGGCTTCGTGCGCCAGGGTCAGGCCGGGCGTGTCTGGGGTGGTGCTGGCGGGCGTGGCCGGCGAGGGGGCGATCACGGCTTGCGAAGCTGGGGCAGCTTGAGGCGGCACAGCGGCGTCCCCGGCTGCCTCGCTGCCGTCCTGGCCGCCTTCCAGCAGGCTGTTGTCCAGCGTGTCGCTGTCCCAACTGGCCACCAGTTGGCTCAGGCGCTGGTGCAGCATGTCACCGGCGCGCTTGCTGCTGGTCAGCACGCGCTGCAGGCTGTCCTTCTTGCGCGCTGTGGTCCATTGCCGCCCTCCACGTTCGGCGCCGCGCAGGATGCGGCTAATCAGGGTGGCCCAGCGTTCGCTGTCGTCGGCGGGCGACAAGGCCGGGGTGGCCGATGCGGCATCGCGCCCGGGCTCAGGGGGCGACTCGGGTGGTGCGGCCAGGCCACTCTCTTGCTCGTAGGCCTGGCGGTAGTGGTCCGGCGTGGGTTCGCGTTTTTGCTCGGCCAGCCGGCGAAGGGCCGCCTTGGCGATCTGGGCCGGGGTCAGTTTGTCGGTGCTGCTGGCCACGTGCGTGCCTCGTTGACGGGGAGGGGGGCTCAGCGAGCCTTGGGTGCCAGGCCGACCGGTGCAAACAGGTCGGCACTGAGGCCGGGCAGCGTCTGGCCGTGCTGCGTGTCGTGCAGCCACTGCGCGACCTCGCTGGCGGGCATTGGCCGGGCGAACAGGAAGCCCTGGCAGATGTGGCAGCCCAGTTCGTAAAGCACTTCCATCTGGGCCACGTTCTCCACCCCCTCTGCGATGACGCGCAGGCCCAGGGCCCGGGCCAGGGCGATGATGGCCGAGACGACGGCTGAGCTCTGGGGGGTGTCGCCCAGGTCGCGCACGAAGGAGCGGTCGATCTTGAGCTCGCTGATGGGCAGGGTGGTGAGGTAGGACAGCGAGGAGTAGCCGGTACCGAAGTCGTCGATGGAGATCTCGGTGCCGAGCTGGTTCAGGCGGTGCAGCGACGGCACGACGCCCTGCAGGTCCTTCATCAGGCCGGTTTCGGTGATCTCGAGTTCGATGGCGCGCGGGGCCAGGCCCACCTTGTCCAGGATGGCCTCGATCTTGTCGACCAGGTCGGACTGCTCGAACAGGCGGCTGGGCAGGTTGACGGCGATGGAGGCGTCGAAGCCGAAGGCCTGTTGCCACTCATGGGCCTGGCGTGCAGCCTCTTCGATGGCCCACAGGCTCATCGGGTTGATCAGGCCGGTGGCCTCTGCCAGGGGGATGAAGTCGCCCGGGGGGACCAGCTGGCCGTTGCGTTGCCAGCGCATCAGGGCCTCGGCGCCCACCATCCTGCGGGTGCGCACGTCGATCTTGGGCTGGTAGTACAGCACCAGTTCGCGGCGCTCCAGGGCCTTGTGAAGGGCTGTGTCGAGGTCGAGGCGCACGCGGCCCTTGCTGGCCAGTTGCGGGTCGTAGAGCAGGCTGGTGTTGCGGCCCTGGCTCTTGGCCAGGTCCATGGCCACGTCGGCATTGCGCAGCAGGTCGGCCACGTTGAGGCCGTGGGCCGGGAAGACGGCGGCCCCCACGCTGGCCGTGATGAAGCATTCCTGGCCGGCGGCCATCATGGGCTCGCGCAAGGCCTCCAGGAGGCGCTGGGCGGTCTCCATGGCTTCGGCTTCGTGGGCCACTTCAGGCAGCAGCACGACGAATTCGTCGGCACCCAGGCGCCCGACGGCCTCCAGGGTGCGGTGCACGCGCTGACCGTTGAGGTCCATGCTGCCTTCGAGGATCTGCTCGGAGTGGCGCACGCAGTTGCGCAGGCGCCGCGAGACCTCGATCAGCAGCTCGTCGCCGGCATGGTGGCCGAGGTTCTCGTTGATGACCTTGAAGCGGTCCAGGCCGATCTGGAGCAGGGCCACACTGTGGTTCAGGCGCTTGGCGTGTTCGATCGCGCGCTCCGCACGCCAGAAGATCTGGCGGCGGTTGGGCAGGCCGGTGAGCGTGTCGAAGTTCGCCAGGTGCTTGATCTTGTCTTCGGCGATGCGGCGGTCGGTCACGTCCTGCACGATGCCGGTGTAGCCGATGAGGTTGGCCTGTTCGTTGAACTCGGGCTCGGCCTCGATGTGCAGGATGCGCTGGCGGCCGTCGATCAGGGTGACCTGGATGTCGTTGCACAGCACGGTGCCGTGGTCGAGCACCTCGTGCAGGATGCGCTGGAAGCCATGGCGTTCTTCGGAGGGCATCATGCGGACGATGGCGCGCAGGCCCAGGCGGTCGGAGGGGCCCATGCCGAACACGCGCAGGCCTTCGAGCGAGAAGGCCAGGTCGCCAGCACCGCGACGCCAATCGAAGGAGCCCATTCGGGCCAGGTCCTGGGCGCGGGCCAGTTTGGCCTTGCTGCGCTCCAGTTCGTGCCGGGTGCGCGAGGCGCGCAGCAGGTAGCGCAGGCGCCCGGCGAGCAGGCTCCACTGGGTGCTCTTGACGAAGAAGTCGGTGGCGCCGACCTCGTAGGCGCGCGTGATGGAGGCCTCGTCGTCCAGGCCGGTCAGCATCAGCACCGGCACCGACTCGTATCCGGGCAGGTGGCGCAGTTCCTGGCAGGTGGCAAAGCCGTCGAGCCCAGGCATGACGGCGTCGAGCACGACCACATCGGGCAGGCAGTCGGCCATCATCTGCAGGGCGGTGTCGCCCGCATTGGTTTCGGTGACGGCAAAGCCGCGCTCGCGCAGGGCAATGGAGGTCAGCAGGAGGTTGACTTCGTCGTCGTCGACCAGCAACACGCGCGGTTGCTCGTCCAGATCGTCGTGCGCGAAGTTTGAGCCACGGCTCATGGCGTCTCCAGCAAGGCGCTCAGGCATTCCAGCACGCGGTGTGCTTCTTGCGGGATCTCGCGGATGCGTGAACTCAAGTCTTCTCCTGTCTGGCGCCGGATCATGTTTTCGATTTCGGCACACATCTGTGACAACTTGAGTGCGCCAATGCTGGCCGATGACGACTTCAGTGTATGCGCGACGTGCGTGATCGCTGCCTGGTCGTGCATCTTGAAGGCTTCTTCCAGTTGCGGCAACAGGCGTCCCACCGATGTTTCGAACGCTTTGGCCACGCGCTCGATCAGGCGATTGTCACCCCGCGGATCGAGTTCGCGCAGCCGCTGGAGCGCTTCGGCATCGAGAACA
>NZ_JAIZVX010000206.1 GCF_021768455.1 Aquabacterium sp.
GCGGGGCTGCCGTGGTGTTGACCCACATGGCAGCCGGCGATGGTGGCGGCAACCCAATCCCGACTGATCCACTACCCGAAGCGCTGGTGCGCCAGGTGGTGCAAAAGCAAATCAGTTCGCTGTCGGTGAACACCATCGACAACACCATCATGATGGCGGAAATGGTGATTCCTTCCGATGAAGGCGGGTACGCCATTCGTGAAGTGGCAATCAAGGATGCGACCGGCGCGACGTTCGCCATCGGCAATTTCCCCGACACCTATAAACCGCTGGCTACCGAAGGCAGCACGCGCGAAATGGTAATCCGGGCCGCCATCAAGGTGGGCAATGCAGCAAATATCCAACTGGTGATTGACACCAGCATTGTGCTGGCAACGCGCGCCTGGGTGGAGTCGAATTTAACCGGCGCATACATTCTGCCAGGCGGCCTTACCGGGCAGGTGGCCTACAAAAAATCGAATGCCGATGGTGATATCGGCTGGAAGAACATCACCGACGCAATCAACGTCGCCGTGGACGTACTGGAAGAGGTGCAAACGACTGTCGCCGGCCAAACGGTCTACACGATGTCAACACTGACCACTGATGGGGTGGCTGTCTACATCGAAGGCGTACGCGTCTTCGGCTTCACCGTAGTGAACAGCACGACCATTCAGCTGCCGTTCACCTATCCGACATCGGGGCATGAAATCGCGTTCGTTCAAAACGAGCCGAACGAACCGCTTAATCTGCGACGGACCATTACCGGCCGTGGCTATTTCTTGGGGCAATTAGCATGAGTGTATTGGGTAAAATCGCGTCGGCGGATATCGCCGCCGCTGACACCGCGCAGTTACTGGCGCAGGTTGATGGCGATGCCATCGTGAACATTCTGTGCTGCAACCGCAATTCAGCGGACATCACCATTCGGATGGCCATCGGCCCATCTACTGGTTCATCGCCGGCAGCTGCCGACTGGATCGAATACGACGTGCTGGTGGCAGCGAACCAGCCGATGGAGCGCACCGGCCTGGCGGTATCGAAAAACGAAAAATTGTGGGTTCAGGCTTCGTCGCTGAACGTCAGCTTTCGCGCGCACGGCGTGCCGGCAACCTAATTTAAGGAAATCATTTCATGGGACGTTATACCGGCACGCCGCCAGCAGTCGCGGCAACCACTCTGCAGGTTCCAGTCGGCAGCATCGCATCCGTTTTGCGATCTGGCGACGCATACAAGGCAGTGGGCGAATCCATCCAGCGCAGCCTGTATCCGGCGATGAATAGCGCGTTTCCGCGCAATGGCAGTTTCACGGCTGCTGCTGGCTCGCTGGCCGCTGCAAACGTGAACGCTGTAGCCTATGGCGCTGGCGTGTTTGTCGCTGTTACCGGGACCAGTTCGGCAACGTCAAAGATCGTCGGATATTCTTCGGATGGCATCAACTGGGGAATCGCGGAATTACCTTCTGCGAAGCAGTGGCAAGCTGTCGCTTATGGTGCCGGCCTGTTCGTCGCTATTGCCTTTACTGGCGAAGTCGCCACGTCGCCAGACGGCGTTGTGTGGACCGCTCAAACCTCCCTGACCGGAACCGGTTACAACACCTGCGTTTTCAGCGGCACAGTGTTTGTCGTCGTCGGGCAAGGAACGAATGCTGCATCCTCTACGAATGGCACCGCATGGACGGCGCGCACGCTACCATCCAGCAATAATTGGGTGAACCTCGCCTTTGGCGCTGGTCTGTTTGTTGCGCTCAATAACACCGGCACCGCATCGGCAACGTCTCCAGACGGCGCGACGTGGACCGCTCGCACTGCACCGTCGACAAATGGTTATCGCGGCCTTGCCTTCGGGAATGGCGTGTTTGTTGCGGTAACGAACAACGGCATAACGGCCACGTCGTCAGATGGCATCAGCTGGACTGCGCGCAGCTTGGGGCATACCGTCAACAACACCGCGTTGGCCATCGTGTTCGGCAATGGCGTCTTCATTTGTACCAACGGCGCATACGGCGCTGGCGGCGGCGTATTGGTATCGTATGACGGCATCAGCTGGAAGCAGAAGAACCTGCCACTGGCATCTGGTTCCGGGTCTAGCATTACGGCCGCAGGATACGGGGCTGGAACCTTCTCCCTGTTCACCACGTCCACCACGTCGCCAACTGCATGCGCAGCTGCCTACGCGGAAAACCTGACAGACAGCACCTACCTGTACCTGAGCGGCACCGCAGGCCAATTTGTGCGGGTGAAATAATGGCCTGGCTACTGGACGAAGCCGGATATGTCACCGGCACCTATTACGGCCCTGGCCAACCAGCGAACAGCACCACTGTTCCGCCACCAGCAGACGCCGCCACGCCGCTGCAGTTCGTTGATGGCGCGTGGCTGGTTTTGCAGACCGCCAGCAAGCGCATCACCCTGCTGGCGTTCTATTCACGTTTCACGTCCGATGAACGCCTGGCCGTCCGCGTGGCGCAGGCGCGCGACATGGTGGTGGCTGATTTCATGATGCTGGTGGGCGCAGCGACGTTCATCGACCTGGACGCCGACGACACGCAGAACGGAATCGCCTACCTGGTATCCACGCACCTGCTGACCACTGAGCGCGCCGCTGCAATCCTGGGCGCGGCCATCACGGACGCCGAGCGCCCTTAACAGAAAGGATATATGAGCAATCTATTACTGACTTTCTGGAAATCCATGTCAGATGACTGGGCGCGCGTCACCGGAGCGATGATGCCCTACGCAGGGCCAATTGCGCCAGCCGGGTACATTTTCGCCAACGGCAACGCCCGTAGCCGGACCCAGTACGCGGCGCTGTTCCAGGCGCTTTGCCCGCAGTTTACTGGCACCACGACCAGCGGCAGCAGCACAATCACAAACGTGAGCGTTGATTACAGCGCGGAACTGCTGGTGGGCTACCCTGTCAGCATGGCCGGCGTTCCAAATGGCGCAACAGTCACTGCGATGACGGCAACCACGATCACGATATCTTCGGCGGCCACTGTCACAGCCAGCAGCATCGCCGGCAGCATTTGCCCATGGGGCCAAGGCGACAACAGTACGACCTTCGGCATTCCTGACATGCGCGGCGAATTCCCGCGCGGCCTGGATCGCGGGCGCGGAATCGACTTGAACCGCAAGCTGGGCGTTGCACAGGGCGGCACAACCATCAGCATGGCGGCGAACAAGGTTTCGGCCATCACTGGCGCGGACACCACGACCGGTTCGGTGGGCGGCGCGGCGCTGTCGGACGATGCCGGCGTGACGTACACGAACTACGCGGTTCGTATTCGCAATGTCGCCGTGAACTGGATCATCAAAACCTGACGATTCCGCCGCGACACAAAGCGGCGGATTTGTTGGAAAACCCACTAGAGGAAGGCTGCCAAGGTTCCGAGCAAAATTCAGGCTGCGAATTCTGAATTTCTAAGGGACCAATTTTATGGCTGAAACCTTCCTGCATGGCGTCGAAGTCTTAGACATCGATTCCGGCGCGCGCCCGGTTGCGACCGTGGCGACAAGCGTTATCGGTATCGTCGGCACTGCGCCGGATGCCGATGCCACCGTTTTCCCGCTGGACACGCCTGTGCTGATTGCTGGCTCGCGCGCCACCGCCGCAAAGCTGGACATGACCGGCGACGGCCTGGGAACCCTGCCCGACGCGCTGGATTCGATCCTGGATCAAGCCGGCGCTGTCGTTGTCGTTATCCGCGTCGAAAAGGAAACGACCGACGCCGCGACCCTGGCCAACGTACTGGGCGGCACTGACGCGAACACCGGCCAGCGCCTGGGCGTTCACGCCCTGCTGTCGGCGAAGTCCACGCTGGGCGTTCAGCCGCGCATCCTGATTGCGCCAGGCTTCACGCACCAACGCACCGCCAACGGCATCTTGACCATTGCGAAAAACAATGCTGGCGCTGGCTACACCAACGGCACGCACGCGCTGGTATTCACTGGCGGAAGCGGCACTGGCGCGGCCGGCACCGCTGTGGTTTCGGGCGGCGCAGTCACCAGCGTTTCACTGACCGCCAGCGGCCAGGACTACACCAGCAATCCGACCGTCACCCTGGCCAGCACCGCAGGCGCAGGCACCACGACCGCAACGTTCACCATCACGCGCGGCACCGTGGGCAATTCGATTGTCGCCGAACTGATCGGCATCGCCGACCAGCTGCGCGCCGTGATCTTCGCTGACGGCCCTGGCACCAACGACGCCGCCGCCGTCGCCTACGCTGGCGACTTCGGCAGCAAGCGCGTGTACCTGATCGACCCGCCAGTGCTGAAAACTGGTTCGGATGGCCTGACCATGCAGAGCTACGCGAGCGCGGGCGCTGCTGGCATCCAGGCGCGCATCGACAATGAACTGGGCTTCTGGTGGTCGCCATCGAACCAGCTGTTCAACGGCATCACCGGCACGTCGCGCGCTATCGACTTCGCGCTGGGCGATTCCGCCAGCCGCGCCAACCTGCTGAACGAAGCCAAGGTGGCCACGATCATCCGCGAAGACGGCTTCCGCCTGTGGGGCAACCGCACGCTGTCGAGCGATAGCAAGTGGGCGTTCCTGTGCGTGGTGCGTACCGCCGACATCATCAACGACAGCCTGCAGGCCGCGCACCTGTGGGCCGTGGATCGCGGCATCACCAAGCAGTACATCGCCGAAGTTACCGAAAGCGTGAACGCCTATCTGCGCCACCTGGTCAGCATCGGCGCGATCCTGGGCGGCAGCTGCTGGGTTGATCCTGACCTGAATACTTCCGATCAGATCGCGCAGGGCAAGGTGTATTTCGATTTCGATTTCACGCCTGCTTATCCGGCCGAGCATGTGACGCTGCGCAGCCACCTGGTCCAAGACTACATCAAGGAGATTTTCTAAATGGCCGCCCGCGACGTACGCAAAAATTTTAACCTGTTTGTCGATGGCACCAGCTACGCCGGCCAGGTTGACGAGGTGAACCCGCCAAAGCTGACCCTGAAAACGGAAGAATTCCGGGCCGGCGGCATGAACCTGCCTATCAAGCTGAACATGGGCCAGGAAGCCATGGACGCCGATTTTTCCATGATCGCGTTCGACCGCAAGATTCTGGCGCTGTACGGCGTCGCCGAAGGCCAGTTCGTGCAGTTCACTCTGCGCGAAAACCTGGAATCGTACGACGGCACCACGACGCCGGTTGTCCATAGCATGCGCGGCAAGATCACCGAATTTGACCAGGGCAGCGTCAAGGCCGGCGACAAGCCATCGCTGAAAATCGGCCTGAACCTGAACTATTACAAGCTGCAGCATGGCGACGTGGTGGTGCAGGAAATCGACGCGGTGAACATGATCCACATCGTCAACGGCGTGGACATGATGGCGACGCAGCGCGCCAACCTGGGCATGTAATCAGCGCGGGCCGGTGAGCGCCGGCCCGTTTCGCAAATCAATTTCAAGGAAAAATAAATGTCGGAATTCGTACAACTGGACGCCAACGGCGACGCAATCGTTACCCTGGCCAAGCCGCTGACCATCGCTGGCGTTTCGGTTTCCGCGCTGAAAATGCGCGAGCCGACCGTTAAGGACCAGCTGGTGATGGACGCCACCGCCGGCACCGATGCGCAGAA
>NZ_JAIZVX010000076.1 GCF_021768455.1 Aquabacterium sp.
TCTTTCTTCCGTGAGCATTTGGTCGTAAAGACCAGGCCTCTTCGGCCTTCGCTTCACTTGCCCAAACACCCACGCTTATCGGCTGTTAATTTTTAAAGATCGTTTCGCTTACTTGCTGCGTCGTTTATTGTCGGCGTCAGCAGCGAAGAACGCAATTATGGCACTGTTTTGACGGGGTGCGCAATAGCCTGACGCAAAAAAGTCAAAAATCTTTCATCGAGGCGTCTCGTGCGCAGGCTTCACCCAGGGAGAACAAGGAAGCGGCAGGGCGCAGACGCCGCTGTGCGCACCAGGATGCGCGATGAGTCGCCGCGCGAGAGGCAGAGGGCAGCAGCCGATAATCGCGCAGAGAAGGCCGGGGGCTCCGGTCGTGCGCAAAGGCTTGAGGTGCTGCCAAGGTTTCATGTGGGTCCCGAACTGGGCCTGTCGCCAGGGTTGGCGTGCGCGTTGCCCGACGGGGCGGCGCGCCACGTGCAGGTGCTGCGGATGCAGCCGGGTGCGGTCGTGCATCTGTTTGACGGTGCAGGGCGAACGTGGGAGGCCACCGTGACGGAGATGGGCCGCAAGGTGGTGACGGTCGAGGTGGGGGCGGCGGTGGCGAACGACCGCGAACTGCCGGTCGAGGTGACGCTGGCCATGGGCATGCCGGCAAACGACCGGATGGACGCCCTGGTCGAAAAGGCGGCAGAGCTCGGTGTCGGGGTGATCCAGCCTTTGGTGTGCGAACGTTCGGTGCTGCGCCTGGATGGGGAGCGCGCGGCGAAGAAGGTGGCGCACTGGCAGGCGGTGGCGGTGGCGGCGTGCGAGCAGAGTGGCCGCGCGGTGGTGCCGACGGTGCGGCCGGTGAGCTCGCTGGCCAGTTGGCTGAGCTCGGAAGGCGGCGCGGCACTGGGGGGTGTCCACCGGGGCGTGCTGAGCCTGCGCGAGGCCGTATCGGTTCAGGACTGGCTGGACCAGGCCGATGCCGTCACGAATGAGCCGGCATCGCAAGGCGGGGTGCAGGCCTGCGCGGACAAAGGCCAAAGGCGGCGCTTTGTCTTCCTCAGTGGGCCGGAGGGAGGCCTGTCGCCTCAAGAGGAAAGCGCCGCCCTGGGTGCGGGCTGGTCGGCGGTGAGCCTGGGCCGGCGGGTGCTGCGGGCTGACACGGCGCCATTGGCTGTGCTGAGTGTGATTGGCGCACGCTACGAGCGCTGAGGCCGGCCCGCAGGAAGGGAAGCCCCCGGCGTCGGCTCAGTTGCGGGCGTCGGGCGAGGCGGCATCCGCGCCGGAGATGGGTTGAGCACCCTGCTCCGCTGCGGGCTGCGGGCGCTTGTGGCTGCCCGCCACCAGATCGAAGCGGAAAAGACGGCACTCGATGGGGCCGTTGAAGAGCACGACGCGGCGGCTTTCCTTCAGGCGCATGGCGCCGGGCAACTTCATGTCGGGGCTGAGGATCCAGGCGGTCCAGCCGGTGTGGGTCTTTTTCCAGTGGGCTGAAAGGCGCTGGAAGAAGGTGGCGGCCTCTTCGTTGCCTTCGAACTGCTCGCGGCCCGTGCGCAGGCCCTGGGCGCCAGGGCTCGCGATGGCGTCACCCTGATGGCCATCGAAACCCTCGCGACCGTCGCCCTCATGACCGAAGCCACGGGCCTGCTCGTCGCGGGCTCGGTAGGCGTCGCGGACGGAGCCCTTGGTGTCGATGCGCTCGCCGTAAGGGGGGTTGAACATGAGCACGCCGCGGGCTTCGGGCGCTGGGCGCTGAAGGGCGTCGGCGGTCTTGAACTGGATGGCGTGGAGGACCCCGGCCCGCTCGGCGTTGCGGGTGGCGAAATCGGTCATGCGGAAGGAGACGTCGCCGGCGTAGATGGGGACCTGCGGGGCGCGCTGGCGGGCGCGGGCGGCCTGCTTGATGTCGTGCCAGGCGTTGAGGCGCGGACGGAAGGGCAGCAGGCGCTCGAAGGCGAAGCGGCGCATGAGGCCGGGCGCGATGTCGCAGGCGATCTGGGCGGCCTCGATGGGAATGGTGCCGGCGCCGCAGCAGGGGTCGAGCAAGGCGCCGTCTTCAGGGCGACCTTGCCAGCCGGCGGCGGCGATCATGGCGGCGGCCAGGGTCTCTTTCAGCGGGGCCTCGCCGGTGTCTTCGCGCCAGCCGCGCTTGAAGAGGGCCTCGCCGGAGGTGTCCACGTAGAGGGTGGCTTCCATGTCGTCCATGTAGAGGACGAGGCCGAGGTCGGGGAAGCGGGTGTCGACGCTGGGGCGTTCGCCGGTGCGTTCGCGCAGGTCGTCGCAGACGCCATCCTTGATGCGCAGTGCGGCAAAGTTCAGGCTTTGCAGGTGGCTGCGGCGCGAGGTGACGTCGACGCGCAGGGTGTGCTGGGGCGTGATCCAGTCGGACCAGTTGACCATGCGGGCCAGGGCGTAGATGTCGTCTTCGTGGCGGTAGACGCGGGAGGCGACGCGCCAGAGCACGCGCTGGGCCAGGCGGCTCTCGAGGTTGAGGCGCATGGCGGCATCGAGCAGGGCGGCACGGCGGGACTCGGGCGTGGTGGCGCTGGCAGGGGCCCGGACTTCGATGCCGCCGCGGGATTCGATGACCTCGGCGGCGCCAGCGAGCACGCGCAGCGCCTCTTCGGCGAGCAGGCTTTCGACGCCGGCGGCGCAGTTCAGGTAGAGGCCCAGGGGCCGGTCGGATGAGAGCACCGGGCCGGCGGGCGGCACCGGCAGGATGCGGGGCGCCTGGGCGGCATAGGGTGCGGGGCGGCGGGGTTCGCTGCGGAAATCGCCGCGAAACTCGTTGCGGGCGTCAGTGCCGCCTTCAAAGCGGGCGCCGGGTCGGTTGTCTGGGCGGTGGCCCGGGCGGCGCTCGCGGTCGACGGGGTAACGCCGGGCGGCATCGGGCGCGTCGGACCAGGGCTGGCGCGGCGCGCGGTGATCGGGGAGGTCGCCCGGGCCACGGTCGGCAGCACGCCCGGCATCGGATCGTGCGGCCTCCACCCGCTGCGGGCGTGGCGCGGCAGGGGCCTGGCTGGCAACCGGGGCTTGTTCGGCCTGTCGCGCCTGGGCCTTGGCGCGGCGCTCGGCCGCACCCGGGCGCGGCGGGGCCACGGCCTCATCGGCAGAAGCAGGCGGCAGGGCAAACCAGTCCGCGCCGGGGCGTGCAGCAGGGGCCTTGGGGCGGCGGGGTGGCTTGGTGGACATGCGAACAGACCTTTGTGAAAAAGAACAGGTGGACCGCCTGAGACGGGCCACGGAGAAAACGGGAACAGCCCCTGAAGGGGCGGAAAGCGGGGACCTGCGCGGCACAAGACCGCGTCTTCGACCCGCCCATCAGCACGGGTCGGGCGCGCAGGCTGGCCGGCTGCGGCGCTGCATCCGGGCGAACGCACCTGGCGCATCCAGCCGGGATTCTCGCCGGGAACGGGCGCTTGTGCACGGCACAAAGACGCGGGCCGACGGCCTCAGCCCTGACGAGCAGACCGCCTCAGAGCTCCTTGCGGAGGTTGGCGGGGGCGATCTTGAGGGCTTCGCGGTACTTGGCCACGGTGCGGCGCGCGACCTGGATGCCCTGCTCTTCCAGCATGTTGGAGAGCTGGCTGTCGGACAGGGGCTTCTTGGGGTCTTCGGCGGCGACCAGCTGCTTGATGAGCGCACGCACGGCCGTGCTGGAGGCGTTGCCACCGGCCTCGGTGTTGAGCGAGGAGCCGAAAAAGTACTTCAGCTCGAAGGTGCCGAAGGGCGTGTTCATGTACTTGGCCGTGGTCACCCGCGAGATGGTGGACTCGTGCAGGCCGAGCTCATCGGCGATCTCGCGCAGCACCAGCGGCTTCATGGCGATTTCGCCATGGGTGAAGAAGTTCTTCTGGCGGTCGACGATGGCCTGCGACACGCGCAGGATGGTGTCGAAGCGTTGCTGGATGTTCTTGACGAACCAGCGGGCCTCTTGCAGGCGGGAACTGAGCGCCGTGTGGCTTTCAGTGGCCGCCGTGCCGCGGGGCGAGCGCGTGGAGCGCAAGGCCTGGGCGTAGAGGTCGTTGATGCGCAGCTTGGGCATCACATCGGGGTTGAGCACAACCTTCCAGTTGCGACCGGACTTCTGCACGATGACGTCGGGCACGATGATGTTGGCCTCGGCCCGCGTGAAAGCCCGGCCCGGCTTGGGCTCCAGGCTCACGATGAGGGATTGGGCTTCTTTCAGCAGGGCCTCGTCGGCACTGGTGGCGGCCATCAGCTTCTTGGTGTCGCGACGGGCCAGCAGCTCCAGGTGGTGCTGGCAGATCAGGATGGCGACGTCGCGAACCTCGTCCTTCGGCAAGGTGTTGAGCTGCAGGATGAGGCACTCGGACAGGCTGGAGGCCCCCACGCCCACGGGCTCCATGTGCTGCAGCCAGCTCAGGCCGCAACGCAGGCGGGAGAGGATTTCGTCGAGCGCTTCTTCGTCTTCCTCGTCGTTGCCGGTGGGCAGGACCAGGCTGGTGGCGATGTCTTCCAGGGTGTCGGCCAGGTAGCCGTCTTCGTTGAGGGATTCGATGAGGATCTCGACGGCGGCCATGTCCTGCGCGCTCAGGCGGGTGCCGAGCAACTGCTGGCGCAGGTGCTCCTGCAGGCTGATGGACACGCTGTTGCGCTCCATCGGGTCGTAGTCGTCATCGTCGTTCTGGCGGGACGGGGTTTCGCGGATGCCGTCGAAGTCGTCGCGTTCGGTGCCGTTTTCCCAGTCATCGCGCTCGGTGGCGCCGGCCTCGGCCGTGTCGATGGGGGCGGTTTCGGCTTCGGCGGCGCCGCCTTCACGGTCGGCGCCATGCTCTTCGCTGCTGTTGCTGTCGTTGCGCTGGCGCTCGAACTCGGCGGTCGCGGCCGTCTCCAGCGGGGTGAACTCTTCTTCGGGCTCCAGGAAGGGGTTCATCTCCAGCATCTGCTCGACTTCCTGATGAAGTTCGAGGGTGGAGAGCTGCAACAAACGGATCGACTGTTGCAGCTGGGGCGTGAGCGCCAGGTGCTGGGAAAGCCGGAACTGCAAAGAAGGCTTCATGGCGGCCGGCTCGCTTACATGCGGAAGTGCTCGCCGAGGTAGACCTTGCGGACGTCGGCGTTGTGGATGATGTCGGACGGGCGGCCCTCGGCCAGCACCCGGCCTTCGCTGATGATGTAGGCGCGGTCGCAGATGCCCAGCGTTTCGCGCACGTTGTGGTCGGTGATGAGCACGCCGATGCCACGCGCCTTGAGAAAGCTGATGATGCGCTGGATCTCGATGACGGCGATCGGGTCGACGCCGGCAAAGGGCTCGTCGAGCAGGATGAACCGGGGCTCGGTGGCCAGGGCGCGGGCGATCTCGACGCGGCGGCGCTCACCGCCCGACAAGGCCATGGACGGGCTGGTGCGCAGCTTCTCGATGCTGAGGTCGCGCAGGAGGGCGTTGAGACGCTCTTCGATGGCCGCCTTGCTCAGTCGCTTGCCGCGGGCATCGACCTGGAGCTCGAGCACGGCGCGGATGTTGTCTTCCACATTGAGCTGCCGGAAGATCGACGCTTCCTGGGGCAGGTAGCTCAGACCCAGGCGCGAACGCTGGTGAATGGGCAGCTTTTCGACGCGCTGCCCGTCGATGTCGATCTGGCCGGCGTCGGCCCGGACCAGGCCCACGATCATGTAGAAGCTGGTGGTCTTGCCGGCGCCATTGGGGCCCAGCAGGCCCACCACCTCGCCGGCCCCCACGGCCACATGCACGTCGTGCACCACGGTGCGGGCGCCATAGCGCTTCTTGAGGCCTTCGGCGCGCAGCTGGCTGCCACCGACGTGGACGCTGCCCGAGGTGGTGGGGGCAAACTGGCTCAGCGGCGTGTCCATCTCAGCGGCCTCCCTCAGGGACGGCTGCACCTTCGGTGGTGGCGCGCGGCGTGATCACCCCGCGAACCCGGCCCTTGGCGGGCGCACCGGTGGCGCCAGCGGGGGCGGCACTGCCCAGCACCTGGAAAACGGCTGTCTTGTTGTCGTAGAGGATGGCCTGGCCGGTCACCTCGTCGGTCACCAGCTTGCCCTTGAGGCGGCGCATGATGGCCCGGCCGCTGAAGTGCACGGTGTCGGCCTTGCCGTCGTAGACGACACGCTCGGCTTCGCCTTCAATGGACTCGTCCACCCCTTCGCGCTTTTGCCTGAAGTAGGCACGGCCGGCGTTGCCGCCGATGGCCGTGGCCGTCTGGCTGCCGTCGGGGTTCTGCTTGACCTCGACCCGGTCCGATCGGACCACCATGCTGCCTTTGGTGATTTCGACGTTCCCGGTGAGAATGTTGAGACGCTGGGCGTCGTCCACACGGGCGGCATCGGCGGCGAAATTGAGCGGCTGGTTGCGGTCGGCCTTTTCGGCGTGTGCGGGCAGCAGGCTCGACGCCAGGGAGAGGCCGCAGGCCAGCACGACCCTGACACTCGCACCCGACAACCGGGACGACGAAGAGGGGCGCACAGGGCGGAACGCGGCGAGGGAGAAACCAGAGGTAGACAGCATCATCGGCATGAATTTTGCATTCATTTTAGCCACGAAGCAACGCCCACTCAGGCTGCCTCATGCGAATTCCGCGCAACGCCATCGGTTGATCACTTGACGAAACGGCCAAAGTGCCAAGGAGAAAAGCATGGGATTGTTCGACAGCGTGCTCGGTGCCGCACAACAGGCGCTTGGCGCCCAGCAAGGGGCCTCGCAAGGAAGCCCGGATTTGATGCAGCTGGCCATCGGCCTGCTCGGCAATCAGGGCGGACAAGGCGGCCTGGCATCGCTGGTTCAGGCCTTCGAGCAAGGCGGCCTGGGCTCGGTGGTGCAATCGTGGATCGGCACCGGCGCCAACCTGCCGGTGTCGGCCGAGCAGTTGCAGGCGGTGCTGGGCTCGGAGAAGGTCAGCGCCCTGGCCGCGCAGGTGGGCCTGAATCCGGCCGACCTGAGCCAGCAGCTGTCGGGCATCCTGCCCGGTCTGGTCGACCAGTTGACGCCCCATGGCACGCTGCCTCAGGACGGCGGCCTGGGTTCGCTGGCCCAGCTGGCCACCCAGTTCCTGGGCGGCATGAAGGGCTGAGGCCCTCGCCGCGAGCCATGAAAAAGGGGCGCCCTGGAGCGCCCCTTGTCCTGTCTGGCCTGGCCGCGCCGCGTGAAGGGCACGGCCGGTGCGACCGCTCACTTGGCCTTGCGGGCCTTGTTGATCAGGAAGTCGGTCGTGGCCAGGGCCTTTTCGGGCGTGGCGTTGAGCGAGACCGAGGTGTAGTACTGGCCTGCGATGCCCAGTGCGGGCACGCCATCGATCTTGTAGGCGTCCATCAGGCTGCGGGCCTGCTTGGCCTTGGTTTGCACCGAGAAGGAGTCGTAGACGCCCATGAACTTGGCCTTGTCGACGCCCTGCTTGGCGACGAAATCGGCGATGAGCTCGGGCTTGTCGAGCTTGAGGCCCTCTTCGTGGATGGCGTGGAAGACCTTGGCGTGCAGCTGCGGCACCAGGCCCAGGCCCTCGATGGCGAAGTACAGGCGCTGGTGGGCGCCGAAGGGGTTTTCGCGGAAGGCCACCGGCACGCGGCGGAAGGCCACATCGGCCGGGAGCTTGGCGGCCCAGGCGGCCAGGTAGGGCTCGAAGTGGTTGCAGTGCGGGCAGCCGTACCAGAAGAACTCGACCACCTCGACCTTGCCGGCCGGGGCGCTGGTGGGGGCGGGCTGGCCCAGCTTCACATAGTTGGTGCCTTCGACCGGGCCACCTTGGGCCAGGGCCAGCTCGGGCAGGGCAAGGCCCAGGCCCAGCCCCAGGGCACCCAGGGATTGGATCGAAAACTCGCGGCGGTTCATGGAACGTCCTTTCGGTGATGCGGCAGGGGCGCGGGGCGGCGCCTCAGAGGAGCAAAGGCTTACTTCTGGATGCGGACCAGGGCGGACTCGATGCCTGCGCCCTGCAACTTGCTGCGGGCCTCATCGGCCTGCTCGCGCTGGGCGAAGGGACCGAGGCGAACCCGGTACATGGTGCGGCCGTTGACCTCGCGCTCCTGGATGCGGGCCTCCAGACCCAGCATGCCCAGCTTGGCGCGCTGTTGTTCGGCTTCGGCCTGGCTGCCATAGGCACCGGCCTGCACCTGGTAGGTCAACGCGTCAGACGCCGGGGCGGTGGACACGGCCTCGCCATTGAGGATGGCGGCCGGGTTGCGCGCGCTGGAGGCCGCGGAGGCGGCGGCCTTTGCGGCCGATGCCGCCTTGGAGGCCGCAGAGGCCGCGACGGGGGGCGCCACGGGCGCCTCCTTCACGGGCGCCGCGACCGGCTCGGCGGCATCGGAGGCGGGCTGTTCGACCACCACGGCGCGGGGCTTGCCCGGGTTCTTGCCGTAGAGCGGGCTGTTCGGGTCCCAGTTCTTGTTGTGCTCGGCTTCGGCCGCGTCCTGCTCGGCGGTGCGCTGGGGCACCTTGTCGATGAAGGGCAGCGGCACCTTGGTGATGTAGAGCGCCACGCCCAGCGCCAGCGCCAGGCCAATCAGCAGGCCCACGATCATGCCGAGGAAGAAGCCCCCGCGTTGCGATGTCTTCAAGATCAGATCCTTTGTGGCGAGCCGCGGGCTCACATTTTTTCAGGGGCACTCACACCCAACAGGGCCAGGCCGTTGCGCAGCACCTGGGCGGTGGCGCTCAGCAGGGCCAGGCGGGCACGGCCGAGTTCGACATCGTCGACCAGGAAACGTTCCGCAGCGTAGTAGCTGTGGAAGGCGCCCGCCAGATCGCGCAGGTAGAAGGCCACGTCGTGCGGGGCCAGGCCCTGGGCGGCGGCGGCCAGCATGCCGGGAAACTCGGCCAGCTTGCTCATCAGCGAGAGTTCGGTGGGCGCCACCAGCAGGTTCAGCTTGGCGGCGCTCAGGCTGGCGAGGTCGCCCCCCTTTTCGGCGAACTGGGCGCGCACCGAGCAGATGCGGGCGTGGGCGTACTGGACGTAGAACACGGGGTTCTCGTCGTTCTGCTTCAGGGCCAGGTCGACGTCGAAGGTGAACTCGGTGTCGGCCTTGCGGCTGATGAGGAAGAAGCGGACGGCGTCCTTGCTGGTCCACTCGATGAGGTCGCGCAGGGTGACGTAGGAGCCGGCACGCTTGGAGATCTTGACCTCCTCGCCGTTCTTCATCACGGTGACCATCTTGTGGAGCACGTAGTCGGGCCAGCCCACGGGGATGCCGACACCGGCGGCCTGCAGGCCCGCGCGCACACGGGCGATGGTGCCGTGGTGGTCGGAGCCCTGGATGTTGACGACCTGCTGGAAGCCACGCTCCCACTTGGCGATGTGGTAGGCCACGTCAGGCACGAAGTAGGTGTAGCCGCCGTCGGTCTTGCGCATGACGCGGTCTTTGTCGTCACCGTAGTCGGTGCTGCGCAGCCACAGGGCGCCGCCCTCTTCGAAGGTCTTGCCGGCGTCTTTCAGCTTTTGCACGGCCGCCTCAACCCGGCCCGAGGTGTAGAGGCTGGATTCAAGGTAGTAGTTGTCGAAACGGACACCGAAGGCCTTCAGGTCCAGATCCTGTTCGTGGCGCAGGTAGGCGACGGCGAACTGGCGGATGCTGTCGAGGTCGTCGATGTCGCCCGAGGCGGTGAACTCGCGGTCGTCGGCCTTGACGGTGGCCTTGGCCAAAAAGGCCTCGGCGATGTCGGCGATGTAATCGCCGTTGTAGGCCGATTCGGGCCACTCGGCGTCGCCGGGCTTGAAGCCCTTGAGGCGCGCCTGGGTGGAGTTGGCCAAAGTGGCGATCTGCACACCGGCGTCGTTGTAATAGAACTCGCGGGTGACGCCCAGGCCCTGGGTTTCGAACAGGTTGCACAGGGCATCGCCCAGGGCGCCCTGGCGGCCGTGGCCCACGTGCAGTGGGCCGGTGGGGTTGGCGGAGACGAACTCGACCAGCACCTTGCGCTCGACCGGGGGCTGCCAGCCGAACTTGTCGCCGGCGGCGAACACGTCGGCCACGATGGCCTGCTTGGCTTCGGGCTTGAGGCGCAGGTTGATGAAGCCGGGGCCGGCGATCTCGATGGGCAGCTGCACCCACTGCTGCACCGCGGGCTGGGCTTCGAGCGCCGCCACCAGGGCGGTCGCGAGCTCGCGCGGGTTCTTTTTCAGGGGTTTGGCCAGCTGCATGGCGGCGGTGACGGCCAGGTCACCGTGGGCCGCCTGCTTGGGGGCCTCGAAAACAGGGGCGAAGGACGCGGCGGCGTCGGGCGCGACATGGCGCAGGGCTTCACCCAGGGCAGACAGGAGGGCGGCTTTGGCTTGGATCATCCCCGGATTCTACGAGGCCCGCCCTGCCCTCACGGGGCTGGCGGCGATCTGCCAAGAAATGCACACTTTACAAAGGGCTTATCGGCCCACGACCGCGCCTGGATCGGCGCAAGATGGCGGCATTGACAGGCAGGGGCACGGTGTGGCCCCCAGATCGGACACCCATGGGCGGCATCGACATCGACCTGGAAGCGGGCCAGCAGATTGGCAAGTACCGCGTCCTCAAGAAGCTGGGCGAAGGCGCCACCAGCGAGGTCTTCCTGTGCCGCGATGATTTCCATGAGCGCGAGGTCGCCATCAAGCGGGTGCGGGCTTCGGCCCTGGGCGATGCCGTGGACGGGCCGGTGTACGCACGCTTTTTTGCAGCCGAAGCCGCCCTGGTGGGCCGCCTGCAGCACCCGAACGTGGTCCAGATCTTCGACGCCGTGGCCGACCCCGGCTCGCCCTATGTGGTGATGGAGTACGTGCCCGGCACGACGCTGCGCCCCTACTGCCGACCCGACCAGCTGCTGCCGCTGGAGCTGATCGTGGAAATCGGCTTCAAGTGCGCCATGGCCCTGGGCTATGTCTACCGCCAGGGCCTGATCCACCGGGATGTGAAGCCGGCCAACATCCTGGCCATCACCAACGCGAGCGGCCAGATCACGGATGTGAAGATCAGCGACTTCGGCAGCGTGCTGAACCTGGCGGCCGAGTCGACCCAGGTGCACCAGGTGGGCTCGCTGGCCTACATGTCGCCCGAGCAGCTCGATGGCGCGGTGCCCGATTGCCGCGCCGACATCTACGGCCTGGGCGCCGTGCTCTACCACCTGATCGCCGGGCGACCGCCTTTCGAGGCCAGCTCGCAGGCGGTGCTGATGAACCAGATCTACAACGTGATGCCGACCTCGTTGTCTGGCATGCGCGCCGGGGTGGACGAGGCCGTGGACGCCGTGGTGATGAAGGCCCTGGCCAAGAACCCGAACGACCGCTACCCCAACTGGGATGCCTTTGCGCAGGCGCTCTCGGGCCTGATCGCCGAGCACAAGGTGCCGCGGGGTCATATCCAAGGCGTGCTGGACTCGGAGCGCTTCAACCTGCTGCGCTCGCTGGACTTCTTCAGCAACTTTGGCGACGTGGAACTCTGGGAGGTGGTGCACCGCGCCAAGTGGCAGCGCTTTTCTTTCGGGCACGCGCTGTACCGCCGGGGCGAAGAAGGGCGCACCTTCCACATCATTGCCCAGGGCAGCGTGGAGGTGTATCGCAATGCCAAGCGCGTGGCCCTGCTGGGCGCGGGGACCTCGGTGGGCGAGATGGCCTACCTGGCGCCCAGCCCCGAGCTACGCCGCCACAGCACCGACGTGGTGGTGACCGAGCCGGTGACCACCATCTCCTTCACGCCGGAGGTGATGCAGCAGCTCACGCCGGCCTGCCGCCACCTGTTTGACGAGTCCTTCATCCGGGTGCTGGTGCGGCGCCTGCACGCGGCCCACGAGGCCCTGGCCCACCCCCGAAGGATCATGTGATGGCCTGCGGTGGCCGCTGATTCAGGGGCTGGCCGCACCGATTGACGTGACAGGGTGCACGGATTGTCGTCCGGCTGCGTTATGGTGGGACACGGCCCCATGTGCGAGGGCCGCCCCACATCCTTTGAAGGAGCTTTGACATGCGTGCACTGATTGCCTCTGTGACCCTGGCCCTCTTGTCGACCCTGGCCCACGCCGAAACCGCCTGCGAGGCCAAGGCGGCCGAGAAGAAGCTGGCCGGTGCGGCCAAGAGCAGCTTCGTCAAGAAGTGCGAGAAGGACAGCGGTGGTGGCGCCGGTGCCGCTTGCGCCGCCAAGGCCGTGGACAAGAACGGCAAGCCCCTGGCGGGCGCCGCCAAGGCCAGCTTCGTCAAGAAGTGCGAAAAGGACGCTGCCGCCCCGGCCGCTGCCGCTTCCAAGTAAGTGGCCGCCCCAGCTGGCCGGCAACCCGCCGGTCAGCGCTGCCCGGCCCGGGCCCAGTAACCCGGGTCACCGAAGCTGTGCTTGAGGAAATCGATCCACAGGCGCACACGCAGCGGCAGGTGCCGCGCACTCGGGAACACGGCGTAGATGCCGTTGGGCGGCGAGGCAAAGCCGTCGAGCACGCTCACCAGGCGGCCGGCGGCGATGTCGTTCTGCACCTCCCAGGTGCTGCGCCAGGCGATGCCCTGCCCTTGCAGGCACCATTCGTGGAGCACCTGCCCGTCGCTGCAATCCAGCCGGGCGCTGGGCCGCAGGTGCACCACCTCCCCCTCCACCTCGAAGGCCCAGCCGCGGGTCTGGCTTGCGTCCGAACTGAGCGTCAGGCAGGCGTGGCGCGCCAGCTCGTTCGGGTGCGTGGGCGCACCGGCACGGCGCAGGTAGTCGGGCGTGGCGACGCACAGGCGGCGGTTGTCGGCCAGGCGCACGCTGACCAGGCTGGAATCCGGCAGGTCACCCACGCGCACCGCGCAGTCAAAGCCCTCGTTGACGATGTCGACCACGCGGTCGGAGAGGTTGAGCGAGAGGCTCACATCGGGGTGCTGCGCCAGGAAGGCGGGCACCAGGGGCGCCACATGCCGCCGCCCGAAGCCCGCCGGCCCGGTGACGCGCAAGTGGCCGCTGGCCTTGACACCGCCCTCGGAGACGCTGGCCTCGGCGTTGTTGAAATCGGCGATGAGGCGCTGGCAGTCTTCCAGGAAGGCGCTGCCCTCGTGGGTGAGCGCGATGCGGCGCGTGGTGCGCAAGAGGAGCTTGACGCCCAGGCGAGCCTCCAGCGCGTCCATGCGGCGGCCAATGACGGCTGGGGCCACGCCTTCGGCCTGGGCTGCGGCGGTGAGGCTGCCCTTGGCGGCCACGGCGGCGAAGGTTTCGATCTGTTTGAGGCGGTCCATGGGCGGTGCGGCGCGTCACTTGTGCGTAAAAGTCATGAATCCATGGATTTCAACGCGGCTAATGCACACCCGAGTATCGAATAAATTGAGGGCATGGACAAGAAGCCCGCTCCGCGCGCCGTGCTCTTCGATGCATACGGCACCCTGTTCGACGTGTACAGCGTCGGGCTGACGGCCGAGCAGCTGTTTCCGGGTGCGGGCGACCGGCTGGGCCGCCTGTGGCGCAGCCTGCAGATCGACTACACCCGGCTCGCCTCCATGGGCGGGGCCTACCAGCCCTTCTGGGACCTGACCCGGGCCGCGCTGCAGGCCGCTGCCGAGCAACTGGGCCTGAGCCTGAGCGCCGAGGCCGAAGCGCAGCTGATGAACCAGTACCGCCACCTCTCGGCCTTCCCTGAAAACCGTGCGGTGCTGCAGGCCTTGAAGGCGCGCGGCATCCCCACCGCCATCCTCTCCAACGGGGATCCGGAGATGCTGGCCATCGCCGTGCGCAGCGCCGGTTTCGGCGAGCTGCTCGACCACGTGCTCAGCGTGCATGCCACGCGGCGCTACAAGACCGATCCGGCAGCCTACCAGGTGGGGGTTGACGCCCTGGGCCTCCCGGCCCGCGATATGCTTTTCGTCTCCAGCAACGGCTGGGATGCGATCGGCGCGACCTGGTTCGGCTACCAGACCCTCTGGGTCAACCGCACGGGCACCCCATTGGAGCGCCTGGGCACCACCCCGCACCACCAGGGGCAGACGCTGCGCGATGTGCTGCCCCTGATCGATTCCCTTTCTTCTCACCATCATCAACAACGAGGTTGACCATGACCGCACGCACCACCGTCCACGGCCTCCAGGTGGCCACCGAACTGTTCCGCTTCATCGAAGACCAGGTGCTGCCCGGCACCGGCGTGGACAGCGCCAGGTTCTGGGCCGGCTTCGACGCCATCGTGGCCGACCTGGCCCCCAAGAACGCCGCCCTGCTGGCCGAGCGCGACCGCATCCAGACCGAGATGGACCAGTGGCACACAGCCCACCCCGGCCCCATCACCGACATGCCTGCGTACCGCGCCTTCCTGGAGAAGATCGGCTACACCGTGCCCGTGCCGGCCGACGTGAAGGTCACGACCTCGAACGTGGACGCCGAGCTGGCCACGCAGGCCGGCCCGCAGCTGGTGGTGCCCATCCTCAACGCCCGCTACGCCCTGAACGCCGCCAACGCCCGCTGGGGCAGCCTGTACGACGCCCTGTACGGCACCGATGCCATCCCCGAGACCGATGGCGCCGACAAGGGCAAAGGCTACAACCCCGTGCGTGGCGCCAAGGTGATCGCCTGGGCCCGTGACTTCCTGGACCAATCCGCCCCGCTGGAAAGCGGCTCGCACAAGGCCTCGACCGGCTACAGCGTGGTCGGCGGCAAGCTGGTGGTGAGCCTGGTCGGCGGGCAGACCACGGGCCTGAAGAACCCGGCCCAGTTCGTCGGCTTCCAGGGTGATGCGGCCAAGCCTTCGAGCGTGCTGCTGGTCAACAACGGCCTGCACATCGACATCGTCATCAACGCCACCACCGCCATCGGCCAGTCTGACGCCGCCGGCGTGGCCGACGTGGTGCTGGAATCGGCCCTGTCCACCATCCTGGACCTGGAAGACTCCGTGGCCGCCGTGGACGCCGAAGACAAGGTGCTGGGCTACCGCAACTGGCTGGGCATCCAGCTGGGCACACTGACCGAAGAAGTGGCCAAGGGCGGCAAGACCTTCACCCGCAAGCTCAACGCCGACCGCGTCTACACCGCCCCGAACGGTGGCGAAGTGAAGCTGCACGGCCGTTCGCTGATGTTCGTGCGCAATGTGGGCCACCTGATGACCAACCCGGCCATCCTGTGGGGCACAGACCAGAAAGAGATCCCCGAAGGCATCATGGACGCCGTGGTGACCACCACCATCGCCCTGCACGACCTGCAAGGCCGTGGCGCGATCGACGGCCAGGCCATCCGCAACTCGCGCCAGGGCTCGGTCTACATCGTCAAGCCCAAGATGCACGGCCCGGCTGAAGTGGCCTTTGCCGCCGAACTGTTCACCCGTGTGGAGCAGCTGCTGGGCTTGCCCGACAGCACCGTGAAGCTGGGCATCATGGACGAAGAGCGCCGCACCAGCGCCAACCTGAAGGCCTGCATCGCCGCCGCCCAGAGCCGCGTGGCCTTCATCAACACCGGCTTCCTGGACCGCACCGGCGACGAGATGCACACCGCCATGCTGGCCGGCCCGATGATGCGCAAGGGCGACATCAAGGGCAGCGACTGGATCGCCGCCTACGAGCGCCGCAACGTGCTGATCGGTCTGGAGTGTGGCCTGCGGGGCCGCGCCCAGATCGGCAAGGGCATGTGGGCCATGCCCGACCTGATGGCCGAGATGCTCAAGCAGAAGATCGGTCACCCCAAGGCCGGCGCCAACACCGCCTGGACGCCCTCGCCCACCGCCGCCACGCTGCACGCCACGCATTACCACCAGGTGAACGTGGCCGCCGTGCAGGCCGAGATCGAAGCCTCGGGCGAAGCGCCGCAAGCCCTGATGGACAAGCTGCTGACCATCCCGGTGGCGGCCCAGGCCAACTGGTCGGACGCTGAAAAGCAGCAAGAGGTCGACAACAACATCCAGGGCATCCTGGGTTATGTGGTGCGCTGGGTGGACCAGGGCGTGGGCTGCTCGAAGGTGCCCGACATCCACAACATCGGCCTGATGGAAGACCGCGCCACGCTGCGCATCTCCAGCCAGCACGTGGCCAACTGGCTGCACCATGGTGTGGTGACGGAAAGCCTGGTGCGCGACAGCTTTGCCCGCATGGCCGCCGTGGTGGACGGCCAGAACGCCGGTGACGCCGCCTACAAGAGCCTGGTGGCCAACCCGAACGGCGCCGCCTTTCAGGCCGCGCTCGACCTGGTCTTCCAGGGCAAGGCCCAGCCCTCGGGCTACACCGAGCCCCTGCTGCACGCCTGGCGTTTGAAGGTCAAGGCGGCCTGATCGAAGCACCCTGCGGGGTGCTTTTTTCATGGGGCGGGCTCAAGGTGACATGACCGTGAAAGCCCCATCGGCCATTCGGAGGAGGCCTCCGCGCCGTCGGCGTGTCTTGGCCCCACAGCGTTTACTTTTGCACGCAACCCAGAAACATCCAGACATAAACTCTGCGCGCATCACCCGCGGACTGCCTCGGGACGACAGCGTCAACCAGTGATCGCTGTGGGTGATGCCGCGCTTCAACCCCCGACACCGACGAAAGAGTTCGATGAAAAAACTGGCCCTGACCGCTGCCCTGACCAGCCTGATCCTGATGACCGGCTGCTCGACCATCTTCAACGAGAAGACCCAGACGGTGAACGTCACCGCCTCGAATGGCAAGAGCATCAAGGGTGTGGTCGACGGCACGCCGTTCCAGACGCCGGGCGCCGTGTCGGTGCTGCGCACCAAGAACCCCAAGATCTTCAACGTGGAAGCGGAAGGTTGCGCCAAGCAGACCACCGTGGACAGCGCGATCGACGTCAAGTTCTTCGGCAACATCATCACTGGCGGCGTGCTGGGTTCGACCACCGACTACTCCACCGACAAGATGTGGAAGTACGCCGACAACGTGACCATCGTCTGCACGCAGTGATGCCACGCTCGCTTCGGCGGCAAGGAGAAAGCGGCTTGCGGGCCGCTTTTTTTTCGCTGGCACGCAGGCTCCTGGGCGCCGGGCTGCTCGGTCTCGGCATGGGTGCGATGGCCCAGACGCCAGCCGTGGTGACGTGGACGGCCGAGGCCGACGCCCGCAACCTGGATGCCGAACCCGGCTGGCAGGCCCTGCTGCACCTGAAGCACGGCACCCCGCAGATCCCGGATCCGGCCTTCCTGCTCAGCCACACGGCGTTTTCGCCCAGGGCCGAGTTGCACGCCACACTGGCCGCGCTCGATGGCCCCGACGGTGCCCAGATGGTCTGCCGCTTCCCGGCGCGATACCTGTGGCTGCGCCAGGCCCTGGCCTTGCCCGCCTTGCCGCTCGACGCCTGCCCGCAGTGGGCCGAGCTCCAACGCCAGGCGCCCGCCGAGCGCATCAGCCTGGTCTTCGCCTCGGAAAACCTGGCCCAGCCCTCGAGCATGATGGGGCACCTGTTCCTGAAGGTGGATGGCCGACGGGAGAACGGGGCCGAGGTCTCGCACGCCATCGCCTTCTTCACGGACACGGCCACGCTGAACCTGCCCAAGCTGCTCTTCGACAGCATCGTGGTGGGCAAGCCCGGCTACTTTGTGCTGAAGCCTTACCAGGAGGAGGCACAGCAGTACGCGCTCACCGAGCAGCGCTCCCTGTGGGAATACTCGCTGCAACTGGACGCCACCCAGCGCCGCCTGCTGCAAGCGCACCTGCTGGAGCTGAGGCCGGCGCACATCACCTATTTTTTCCACCGCTACAACTGCGCCACCCTGGTCAGGCACATCCTGGGCGTGGCCCATCCCGCCATCCTGCAGGACGACGATGCCCCGCTGAGCACGCCCCGCAGCGTCGTGCGCCAGGCCCATGAGGCCGGACTGGTCGCCAGCAGCACCGTGATCACGCCAGCGCGCTGGCAGGTGCGGGCCCTGGGCGACAGCCTGCCGCCCGAGGTGACCGAGCGGGTGCGCCAGGCCGTCGAGGCGCGAGACACCGATCTGGGTCTGGCACCGGTCGGCACAGGCCAGGACGCCGACACGCCCGCCTTCCTGGCCCTGTCGCTGGCCCGGGCCTACAACACCTACCTGATCGGCACCCAGCGGGTGGCTGCGGGCCCGGCCCAGGCCTATGGGCAGGCCCTGGCGCGCCAGCAGGCCGAGCGGCACCCCGGCATGGCGCTGGAACTCGGCGAAGACAAGAACCCCGCCCAGGCCCCGCGTGAAGGTCAGCTCAGCCTGGGCTGGCGGGTGCAGGGTCGCACGCACCAGTGGCGCCTGGGCCTCATGCCGGTGTCCCACACCCTGGTGGACGACAACCGCCGCCTGATGAGCGAAAGCGCCTTGCGGCTGTTCGACAGCGCCTGGCTGGTCGACGCCGACAGCGGCCGCGTCAGGCTGGACCACTTCACGCTCTACGCGGTGGAGTCCTACCTGCCCCACGACCCGCTGACGGGTGGCTGGTCAGGCCGCTTCCGCATTGCCGTGGCGGCACAGGACCAGCTCCGCCACCCCGATGCGCGGGCCCCGCTGATCGAAGGTGCGGCCGGCAAGACCCTGAGGCTGGCGCCCGACGTCGATGCCCACGCGCTGCTGGGTGCGGGCTGGGGTTGGCGCCACGGGGGCTACGCCTACCTGCAGCCCCAGGTGGGCCTGATCGTGCGCGAGGTCTGGGACATGAAAACCGTGCTCACCTGGCGCCGCACCACGCGCCCCCTGGGCGAAGCCCTGCCCGGTCGCGCCTTGGAACTCAGCCAGGCCAAGGTGCTGGGCCCACGCCAGAGCCTCGTGCTCGGGTGGCAGCGCACCTGGCAACAGGGCCGCTCGGCCGACCAGGGCCAGCTGGTTTTCAAGCAGCTCTTCTGAGCGAGCTGACATCTTTTTGATCGGCTTGCGCATCCACCGCACCGGTGGCTGCGTAAGTGGGTGACAGGACGGCATGGCAGCCCGCCGCGTCCAACGGCCCTTCACCCACTCCCCGCGAGTCAGGAGACGATCTCATGTTCAGCGCCACCCCCTTCACCCCGCGTCTGGCCCTCCTGGCCACCGCCTGCGCCCTGTGCGCCGCCACCGTCCCGGCCCAGGCCTCCAGCCACCGCGAGGCGCCATTCATCACGACCTCGCCCAAGGTCGACGCCAGCGACTTCTACCTCTTCAACAGCTACGAAACCGGTCGCAGCGGCTATGTCACGGTCATCGCCAACTACCAGCCCCTGCAGGATGCCTACGGTGGCCCCAACTACTTCCAGATGGACCCCAGTGCGCTGTACGAAGTCCACATCGACAACACCGGCGACGCCAAGGAAGACCTGACCTTCCAGTTCCGCTTCACCCACAACCTGCGCAACATCAAGGGCGTGGATGCCGCCAGCGCGGCCAACAGCATCCCCCTGATCGCCGCCGGTGGCGTGAGCGCTGTGCGCGACGCCGCCCTCAACGTGGTCGAGACCTATGAACTTGGCCTGGTCCGAGGCGACCGCCGCACCGGCAGCCGCAGCAGCGTGGGCACCTTCACCAAACCGCTGGACTACGTCGGCGTGAAGACCCTGGGTTCGCCCAGCGCCTACGAAACCTATGCCCAGCAGCACATCGCCGAGTTCAGCGTACCGGGTTGCACCAGCACCAAGAAGGCCAAGGTGTTCGTGGGCCAGCGCCAGGACGGCTTCGCCGTGAACCTGGGCACCATCTTCGACCTGGTCAATGCCGATGTCGGCACGCTCACCTCCGCCCGCGGGGACGGCACCGCCAACGCCCTGGCCGACAAGAACGTGACGACCTTGGCGCTGGAACTGCCCGTGGAATGCGTGACCGGCACCGGCAACGGCGTGATCGGGGGCTGGACCACAGCCAGCCTGCCCCAGGCCCGCGTGCTGAGCGCCAAACCCAAAAGCGGCCTGATGACCACGGCGGCCTCGGGTGGCGCCTGGGTGCAGGTGTCTCGCCTGGGCATGCCCCTGGTCAACGAGGTGGTGATCGGCATGAAGGACAAGGATCGTTTCAACGCCACACAGCCCCACAACGACGCCCAATTC
>NZ_JAIZVX010000295.1 GCF_021768455.1 Aquabacterium sp.
TACTACGAACTGTGCGCGCTGTCGGAGCTGAAGAACGCGCTGCGCTCCGGCGACATCTGGGTGCAAGGCTCGCGCCAGTTCAAGGACTTCGAGGACTACCTGGTGCCGCCCGCGAAATTCGCCAGCCTCAAGCAGGCCAGCGAATTGCCGCTGGCCGTGGCCACCGATTGCGACCAGTACCTGCATGACCGGCTGACGCTGCTGGAAACGCAGCTCGCCACCGTCAACCGCATGGCGCTGGCCAACGAGCTGCCGGACGCCATCATCACGGAGTCGGGCCTGAAGATCACGCCGCTCGATGCGGCGGTGCCCGATACCGCACAGGCCCTGATCGACCAGACGGCGATGATCCTACCGCACGTCAAGATCACCGAATTGCTGCTGGAGGTAGACGAATGGACGGGCTTCACCCGGCACTTCGCCCACCTGAAGTCAGGCGACCTGGCCAAGGACAAAAACCTGTTGCTGACCACGATCCTCGCCGACGCGATCAACCTGGGCCTGACCAAGATGGCGGAATCGTGCCCCGGCACGACCTACGCCAAGCTGGCCTGGCTGCAAGCCTGGCACATCCGCGACGAAACCTACGGGGCGGCACTGGCCGAGCTGGTCAACGCGCAGTTCCGACATCCCTTCGCCGAGCATTGGGGCGACGGCACCACGTCATCGTCGGACGGCCAGAACTTCCGCACCGGCAGCAAGGCCGAGAGCACCGGCCACATCAATCCGAAATACGGCAGCAGCCCAGGGCGGACGTTCTACACCCATATCTCCGACCAGTACGCGCCGTTCCACACCAAGGTCGTGAACGTCGGCGTGCGCGACTCGACCTACGTGCTCGACGGCCTGCTGTATCACGAATCCGACCTGCGGATCGAGGAGCACTACACCGACACGGCAGGGTTCACGGACCACGTCTTCGCGTTGATGCACCTGCTGGGCTTCCGCTTCGCCCCGCGCATTCGTGACCTGGGCGACACCAAGCTCTACATCCCGAAGGGCGATGCCACCTACGAGGCGTTGAAACCGATGATCGGCGGCACGCTCAACATCAAGCACGTCCGCGCCCATTGGGATGAAATCCTGCGGATGGCCACCTCGATCAAGCAGGGCACGGCGACGGCCTCGCTGATGCTCAGGAAGCTTGGCAGCTACCCGCGCCAGAACGGCCTGGCCGTCGCCCTGCGTGAGCTGGGACGCATCGAGCGCACACTGTTCATCCTGGACTGGCTGCAAAGCGTCGAGCTGCGCCGCCGCGTGCATGCCGGGCTGAACAAAGGCGAGGCGCGCAACGCGCTGGCCCGCGCCGTGTTCTTCAACCGCCTGGGGGAAATCCGCGACCGCAGCTTCGAGCAGCAGCGCTACCGGGCCAGCGGCCTCAACCTGGTGACGGCGGCCATCGTGCTATGGAACACGGTCTATCTGGAGCGGGCCGCGAACGCCTTGCGTGGCCACGGTCAAGCCGTCGATGA
>NZ_JAIZVX010000077.1 GCF_021768455.1 Aquabacterium sp.
ACCCTCACGCTGACCCGCCCCGATGACTGGCACCTGCATGTGCGTGACGGCGCCGCCATGGCCGCCGTGGTGCCTGCCACGGCCCGCCAGTTCGGTCGTGCCATCGTCATGCCCAACCTGCGCCCCCCGGTGATCACGGCCGAGCAGGCCGCGGGCTACCGCGATCGCATCCTGGCCTGTGTGCCGGCCGGTCAGACCTTCGAGCCCCTGATGGTGCTCTACCTCACCGACAACACCCCCGCCGAAGAAGCGGCTCGCGCCAAGGCCATGGGTGCCGTTGCCTTCAAGCTCTACCCGGCGGGTGCCACCACCAACAGCGACGCCGGCGTGACCGACCTGCGCAAGACCTACAAGGTGCTGGAGGCCATGCAGCGCGAAGGCCTGGTGCTGTGCGTGCACGGTGAGGTGACGGACAGCGAGGTCGACGTGTTTGACCGCGAGAAGGCCTTCATCGACGACAAGCTGATCCCGCTGCGCAAGGACTTCCCTGAACTGAAGGTGGTGTTCGAGCACATCACCACCAAGGAAGCCGCCCAGTATGTGAACGAGGCCGATGCCTTCGTGGGGGCGACCATCACGCCCCAGCACCTGCTCTACAACCGCAACGCCATCTTCATGGGCGGCGTGCGCCCGCATTACTACTGCCTGCCCATCCTCAAGCGCGAAGAGCACCGCCTGGCCCTGGTCAAGGCAGCCACCAGCGGCAGCCCCAAGTTCTTCCTGGGCACCGACAGCGCCCCGCACGCCTCGCACCTGAAGGAGCACAGCTCGGGCTGCGCCGGTTGCTACACCGCGCCCTGCGCCATCGAGCTGTATGCCGAGGCGTTCGAGGCGGCCGGTGCGCTCGACAAGCTGGAGGGTTTTGCCAGCTTCTTTGGTGCCGACTACTACGGCCTGCCGCGTCACACCGAGCAGATCACCCTGGTGCGTGAAGACTGGGTCGTGCCCGAGTCGCTGCCCTTTGGCGAAGCCGAGATCAAGCCGCTGCGCGGCGGCGAGACCCTGCACTGGCGCCTGCGCTGAGAGGTTTCCGCCTCAGGCGGTGGGCGTCGCCTCGGCCGGGGTCTGGGGCGGCTGCGCTTCGGCAGGGGGGGCATTCAGTCCCTTCTGCGCGGCGAGCTCTTCGCGCAGCAGCCGGATCTCTTCGCGCACCGTGCGCAACTGGGTGTGCATGTCGCGCATGATTTCGTGCTCGACCTTGCGCTCCTGGGTGCCCACGAACATGGCCGCGATGCTGGCCGTCACCAGCGAGAGCAGGCCATAGCCCAGCAGCACCACAAAGACCGAGAAGATGCGCGAGGCCGTGCTGCTGGGCACCACATCGCCATAACCCACGGTGGCCGCGGTGGAAAACGCCAGCCACAGACCGTCGTGCAGCGAGTCGATGCCCGGGTCCAGCCAGTAAAAGCCGATGCCGCACAGCGCCAGCACCGTGGCGCCCATGGCCAGCAGGCGTGCCAGGCCGGTTTCCGTGAACAGTGGCAGGCTGATTTTCAGCAGGCGGTAGAGCATCAGCACCGCGACCAGCAGCCGCCAGATCAGCGCCGGCTCCGAGGCATTGCTCTGGGGCAGCACCGCGTTGAGCAGCAAGGCCCCGCCCAGGAACCAGTCCAGCTTCAGGTCGACCGCATGGCGGGCCCAGCTCACCGTGCCGCCGGGCGGGTGGGCTTGGCGGGCCAGGCTGTGTTGCAGTCGCCAGCTGGAGGCCAGCACCACCAGGCCGCTCACCACGTACATCCACGTGGCCCAGGTGGCCGGTGTCGGCATCATGGAGTCGTAGAAGGCCGGCACGCTCGCCACCAGCGCGATCAGCATAGGCCAGGGCGAGTGGGCCGCGTCCAGCAGCCTGCGGCGGCGAGCGCTCATGGTCGGCGGCGTGGACCTCATGCAGGCAGGAAGCCTTCCACAGAGAGGTAGCGCTCGCCGGTGTCATAGCAGAAGCCCAGCACGCGGGCACCGTCCGGCAGCTCGGGCAGTTTCTGGGCGATGGCGGCCAGCGTGGCGCCAGACGAGATGCCCACCAGCATGCCTTCTTCGCTCGCGGCACGGCGGCCGTATTCGCGGGCGTCTTCGGCATCGACCTGGATGACGCCGTCGAGCAGGTCGGTCTGCAGGTTCACCGGGACGAAGCCTGCCCCAATGCCCTGGATGGGGTGGGGCGCCGGGCTGCCGCCCGAGATGACGGGCGAGGCCTTGGGCTCGACCGCGAAGACCTTCAGGTTCGGCCAGGCGGCCTTCAGCACGCGGGCGCAGCCCGTGAGGTGGCCGCCGGTACCCACCCCGGTGATCAGGGCGTCCAGGCCCTCGGGGAAGTCGGCCAGGATCTCCTGGGCCGTCGTCTTCTCGTGGACGGCGATGTTGGCCGGGTTCTCGAACTGCTGCGGCATCCAGCCCAGCGGGGTCTCGGCCAGCAGTTCCTGGGCCTTGGCGATCGCGCCCTTCATGCCCTTTTCGCGCGGCGTCAACTCGAAGTGGGCGCCATAGGCCAGCATCAGGCGGCGGCGCTCGATGGACATGCTGTCGGGCATCACCAGCACCAGGCGGTAGCCCTTGACCGCGGCGACCATGGCCAGGCCCACGCCGGTGTTGCCCGAGGTGGGTTCGATGATGGTGCCGCCGGGCTTGAGGGCGCCGCTGCGTTCGGCGTCTTCGACCATGGCCAGGGCAATGCGGTCCTTGATGGAGCCACCCGGGTTGGCGCGCTCGGCCTTGATCCACACCTCAGGGGCGGATCCAAACAGGCGGTTCACGCGTACATGGGGGGTGCGGCCGATGGTGTCGAGGATGCTGAGGGCTTTCATGGACGGGCTCCTTCACGTGAGCAAAAAACAAGGGCAAGAGATGGCATCGATCTTAGAACCTGGGCTTATGACAAGGCCGCATGTGAGCATACGCCGCGTGCCGGGCAGAATGGAGCGCATGCGTGCTTCTCCCATTCTGACGCTGGGCCGTTGGCTCGGCCTGACCCTGGTCATCTTCTGTGCAAGCTGGATGGGGGGGCTGGCCCGTGCCCAGACCTTCCTGCCGGTGGATGCGGCCTTCAAGCCCAGGCTGAGTGCACAGGGGCCGCAGGCCGTGGCCCTGGTGGTGCAGCAGGCGGCGGGCGTCTACCTCTACCGTGAGCGTTTCGAGGCCCGCCTGCAGGCCAGCGAGGCGGCGTCGGAACCTGGGCAGCCCCTGGCCCTCGACTTGCCTCCGGGACAATCCAAGTACGACCCCACGTTCGACAAGACGCTGGAGGTCTACCACGGCGAGGTGCGCGGCACCATCGCCCTGCCCGCGGGCCTGTCGGGGCAGCCCGTGCTGACGCTCGTTTACCAGGGCTGTGCCGATGCCGGCATCTGCTACCCCCCGCAAACCCGCCGTTATCAGCTGGCGCTGGACGCCCAGGGCGGTCTCCAGGGGCTCTCGCCCCTGTCTGCCAAGGCGGCGGTGAGCGCCGTCCAGGTGGAAACCGCTTCGCCCGATGCCGACACCAGCCGCATCCAGCAGGCCCTGGCCTCGGGGCAATGGTGGCTGGTGGTGCCCGCCTTCCTGCTGGCCGGCGTGCTGCTGTCGCTCACGCCCTGTGTGCTGCCCATGGTGCCCATCCTGTCGTCGATCATCGTGGGGCAGAAGGGCTCGGTCGGCCGCGGGCGCGGCTTTGCCCTGGCGCTGGCCTATGCACAGGGCATGGCCCTGGTCTACACGGCACTGGGTGTGGCCGCAGGCCTGCTCGGGCAGGGCCTGGCCGCCTACCTGCAGCACCCCTATGTGGTGCTGACCTTTGGGGCCCTGATGGTGGTGCTGGCCCTGGCCATGTTCGGGCTGTACGAACTGCGCCTGCCGGCCGCCGTGCAAAGCTGGCTGGGCGAGGGCAGCAACCGGCTGCCAGGCGGGCGCTTCGTCAGCGTCTTTGCCATGGGCGTGGTCTCGGCCCTGATCGTCAGCCCCTGCGTGTCGGCGCCATTGGCCGGGGCCCTGCTTTACATCAGCCAGACCCGCGACGTGTGGCTGGGGGCCACCGCGCTCTACGCCATGGCCTGGGGCATGAGCCTGCCGCTGTTGCTGGTGGGCTTGTCGGCCGGCAGCCTGCTGCCCCGCACCGGCCCCTGGATGAGCGCCGTGAAAACGCTCTTCGGGGTGCTCATGCTGGGCATGGCCGTCTGGGTCACACGCCCCGCCTGGCCCTTTGTGGTCGCGCAGTTCAAGGGGCCGGGTGCGGTCGTCTCGACCCACCAGAGCGTGCTGCCCTTCGAGCGCGTGCGCAGCGTGGCCGAACTCGATGCCGCCGTGGCCCGCGCCGCCGCCCAGGGCAAACCGGTGATGCTCGATTTTTACGCCGATTGGTGCGCCGCCTGCCTGGAGATGGAGCACGACACCTTCACCGACCCCGCCGTGCGCCAGCGCCTGGCCGGCGCCGTGCTGCTGCAGGCCGACGTGACGGCCAACAACGAGGCCGACCGGGCCCTGCTGGCGCGCTTCCAGCTCTTTGGTCCGCCCGGCCTGATCTTCTACAGCCCGCAAGGTCAGGAAAAGGCCTCGGCCCGCGTGATCGGCTTCCAGAAGCCGGCAGACTTTCTGCGCAGCCTGCAGAATGCAGGGCTCTGAGCGGCAAGCGGTCTGGTCCACGAGAACAGGCCGGGCGGCGCCCGCCCCCACCTGATCTCTGTCATGCACCCTGATGCCCGGTCCCTTTGGCGCGCGCCACTGTGGACGCTTTCCGTCCTGCTTGCCGCGCTCGGCATGCTGGGGCCTTTTGCGATCGACACCTATCTGCCTGCTTTTGCCGGCATCGCGGCCGACCTTCAGGCCACGCCGGTGCAGATCCAGCAGACGCTGTCGGCCTACCTCTTCGCCTTCGCCTTCATGAGCCTGTTCCACGGCTCGCTGTCCGACAGCTTCGGGCGGCGGCCCGTGGTCCTGTGGGGCATCGCGGTCTTCACCCTGGCCTCGGTGGGCTGTGCGCTGTCGCAGAACATCGGGCAGCTGGTGGCCTGCAGGGCCTTGCAGGGGCTGTCGACGGGCGCAGGCATCGTGGTCTCGCGGGCCGTCATCCGCGACCTTTTTCCTCCGGCCGATGCCCAGCGCGTGATGTCGCAGGTCACGCTCTTTTTTGGCGTGGCGCCGGCCGTGGCGCCCATCGTGGGCGGTTTCCTGTTTGTGCACCTGGGCTGGCACGCCGTGTTCTGGGCCCTGGCCCTGGCCGGTGCGTTGCTGTGGGTGGGCAACTGGTGGCTGCTGCCCGAAACCCTGCATGGCAGCCTGCGTCAGCCCTTTGCGGTGAGGCCGCTGGTCAGGGCCTATGTCGAGCTGGCCCTCAACCCCCGCTTCCTGCTGCTCGCCCTGGCCAGTGGCGTGCCTTTCAACGGCATGTTCCTTTACGTGCTGTCGGCCCCGGCCTTCCTGGGTGAGCACCTGCACCTGGCGCCCACCGAGTTTTTCTGGTTCTTCCTGTGCACCATCAGCGGCATCATGGGAGGCGCCTTTCTGAGCGGTCGCCTGGCCGGCCGCATCGCGCCCGAGCGCCAGATCCGCATCGGCTTTGCGGTGATGCTGGCGGTGTCGGTTGGCAACCTGATCGCCAACCTGCTGTGCGTGCCCCATGTGGGTTGGGCCCTCATCCCCATCGGCCTGTATGCCCTGGGCTGGGCCATGATGACCCCGGTCGTAACGCTGCTGGTGCTCGATCTCGTGCCCGAGCGCCGCGGCATGGCGGCTTCGCTGCAGGCCTTTGTGGGCGCCGCCTCGAACGGCCTGGTGGCCGGGGTGGTCGCGCCCCTGGTCATGCACGACACCCAGTTGCTGGCCTTGGCGTCTCTTTTGCTGATGATGGTCGGATTGTTCGCCTGGGGCTGGCTGCAGCGGCGATAATGCGGGGGTGAAGTTGGCCAGACCGCCGCTGGTGCGAGGCTCGAAAGGGCGCACTGGAGGAAGGTCCGGACTGCACAGGGCAGCGTAGGAGGTAACGCCTCTCCACCGCGAGGTGAGGATCAGAGCAACAGAGACGAGCCGGTTCAGTCCGGGTGAAACGGGCAATCTCTACGTGCAGCAACACCAAATAGGCACACGCTGAGCGGCATGGTCATGCCGTGTCGCTCTGACCCTGGCCCGGGGTTGTGTGCGGGTAGGTGGCATCGAGCCGTTCTGGCGACAGGCGGCCCAGAGGAATGGCGGTCACGGTCCCGCGCCGCAAGGCAAGGGGCCGCACAGAATCCGGCCTATCGGCTGACTTCACACTTTTTCTCACGCCTCGGCCGTGCCGCGGGCGTTTTCGCGCAGACCATTCAGGTCACTTGGGCTCAAGTTCCAGGGGCACCCGGTCGACAACACGTCGTCATCCGGAGTCTGTCACCATGCCCAAGTCGTTTTTCACCTGCTATGCCTCCCAGCTCATCCTGGCGGTGGGGCTGAGTGCCTGCCCGGATGCCTGGGCGGCCGACCACGGGGCCGATCACGGCGGTGGGCACGAGCCCAAGGCGGCGGCCAAGCCTGCGGCCAAAGCAGAAGCCAAGGCCGAACCCAAAGCCGAGGCCAAGGTCGAGCCCAAGGAGGCCGACATCAAGCCCAAGCTCAAGGCCGAAGCCAAGCCCGAGGCGGGCGAGTCGCGGGGCAGTGTCTCGATGACCGAGCTGCGCGAAATGATCGACCAGAAAATCGCCGAGGTGCGCACCAAACAGGCCCCGGCCGTGGTGCGCATCCAGCCGCGTTCGGCCCCCAAGGCCAAGCCCACGCTCCTGGCCGCGGCCCATGGCAGCCAGGGCGAACTGCTCCCTGCCGGCAAGCCGGGCGAGGGCCACGGCGCGATGGGCCATGACGTGCACTGGGCCTACAGCGGCGACACCGGCCCCGACAGCTGGGGACGCCTGAAGCCCGAATTCCAGCAGTGCATGCTCGGCAAGCGCCAGAGCCCCATCGACATCCGCGAGGGCATCCCCGTCCAGCTGGACCCCATCCAGTTCGATTACCGCCCCACGAACTTCCGCGTGCTCGACAACGGGCACACGGTGCAGGTCAACCTCGACCCGGGCAACAGCATCACCGTGAACGGTCGACGCTACGACCTGCTGCAGTTCCACTTTCATCGCCCCAGCGAAGAACGCATCAATGGCCGCCAGTTCGAGATGGTCGCCCACTTCGTGCACAAGGACATGGATGGCAAGCTGGCGGTCGTGGCCGTGCTGATGGACCAGGGCAAGGCCCACCCCATGGTGCAGCTGGTGTGGAACAACCTGCCACTGGAAAAGGGCACCGAGCAGGGTGCCCTGCAGCAGATCGACCTCTCGATGATGCTGCCCGAGGCCCGCCAGTACTACACCTACATGGGCTCGCTCACCACGCCGCCGTGTTCCGAGGGCGTGCTGTGGATGGTGATGAAACAGCCAGCGACCGTGTCGCGCGAGCAGGTGGCCGTGTTCAGCAAGCTCTACCCGATGAACGCCCGCCCCATCCAGCAGGCCTCGGGCCGGCTGATCAAGGACGGGCAGTGAGTCGCACGAAGGTCGGGGTCAGTACACCCGGCCGCCTTTGATCTGCGCGTGCGTTCGCCGCGTCAGCTCGGTGGCCTTGGCCATCTGGGCCATGGCGTGGCCGGCGTGCGCGTGGCAGATGGCCAGGCCCAGCGCATCGGCCGCGTCGTTGTGCGGCTCGCGAGGCAGTTGCAGCAGGCGCATCACCATGTGCCGGATCTGCGCCTTGGCCGCATGGCCATGCCCGACCACGGCCTTCTTCATCTGCAGCGCGGTGTACTCTGCCACAGAGGGCGCCTGGGCCTGTGACAGCAGCCCGGCGATGGCCGCGCCCCGCGCCTGGCCCAGCAGCAGCGTCGATTGCGGGTTCACGTTCACGAACACGATTTCGACCGAGGCCTGAGTGGGTTCGTAGCGAGAGACCACCTCGCGCACCCCTTCGAAGATCAGGCGCAGGCGCTGCGGCAGGTCACCCTGGGCCGCTTCTTTGGTCTTGATGGTGCCGCTGGCGACGTAATGCAGGCGTGGGCCATCGGCTTCGATGACGCCAAAGCCGGTGGTCTGCAGACCGGGGTCGATGCCGAGGATTCTCATGAGGCCCCGAGGATAACCGCGGAGGGCCTCAAGCCTGGCCGCGCAACGCCTGGGCGATCACGGGCCACAGTGCCTGGTGAGACGGGCGAAACCAGTCGATGTGCCCGATGGTGCGCAGGCCGTGAGCCGATGGCCGCAGGCACACGGCCCGGGTGGGGGCGCCTGGGAAGGTGCGGAGCAGGTCGGCCACGGTGGCCGGGGTGGCGATGTCGTCGTCTTCGGCGTGCAGCACCGTGATGGGCGTGCGCACCAGCGCGTGGAAGTCACGCTCGGGGGTGTGCTTCACCGCATTCGTGGCGTAGCCGCCTGCCGCGCACCACTGCCCCCATTGCCGGGCCACGGCTGCGGGCAGGTCTTCGCCCAGCCCCACGGCGGAGGTGGGCGCATAGCCCTTGATCAGCGTACCCAGCGGCACCAGGCAGCGCAAACCCAGTCTGGCCTTGAAGCGAAACGCCGGGCGCATGCCGCGGAACCAGCCGGTCGACGCCGCCACGCCCACCAGGCGCGCCACACGGTGGTGATTGGGCAGCAGCCCGATCATCTGGCCTCCTGCACTGTGCCCCAGCAGCAAGGCCTGATCTTGGCCTGTGTGCTGCAACAGCCAGTTCAGTGCGGCCACCTGGTCCTGCTGCCCCCAATCGGCCAGGGTGGCGCGGTGGTACTTCAGCGGGCCCTGGCGCGACAGGCCGACGCCCCGGTAATCGAACACCAGCACGTCGTGCCCCTGCTCGGCCAGCCAGGCGGCAAACCGCAGGTAGAAGTGCTGTTTCACGCCCGTGGCCGGGCTCAGCAGCACGGGCAGGTGTTGCGCCGCTTGCAGGCCGCCGTGGGCCGGCAGAAAGTGGCCCTGGAGCGGCGTGCCATCTGCACACAGGAGCGTGATGCGATCAGGGTCCTGAGATGCCTGGGGGGCGTGGGTCATGGCGTGGTGTCGAGCTGTTGAACATGGGTGAGCCAGCGCGCCACCACGGCCAGTTCGGCCTCCGTGAAGCCTTGGCTCAATTGCCGGTTGATGCGCTGGGTGATCGGCTTGAGGCGCGGCAATTGGGCCAGGCCTGCGGGCCGCAGCCACACGCGTTGGGTGCGGCCGTCCTCGGGGTCGGGGTGGCGGGCCACCCAATCCAGGGCTTCGGTGCGTTGCACCAAGCCTGACATGGCCGATGGCACCAGCTGAAGGGCCCTGGAGAGCTGGCCCATGGTGGCGCCATCGGTCTGTTGCAAGGTGAACAACAGCCCAGCCTGGGCCGGGGTCGGCATCACCTCGTCTGCGGTCGACAACTGGGCCTGCAGCGCCGTCATCCATGCCTGCAGGCTGCGCTGTGCGCTGTTGAGCAAGAAGATCAGCCTTGGATTTTTGAAGGCATTGGACATGGTTGTTTCGCATGCGAAATTCGTGTGCGAAATATACAGACAGGCGAGGGGCGCCGTGTGCTCGGGGTCCCATTCGGGGATGAAGGGCTGCCACGCCGGGCGTGACGTGTGTCACGGTCGCGTCACGGAGGCCGCCTAAGGTTCGGGGTCCTCATCTGACTTCGCCGTACGCCCATGAACACCTTGTCTCGCTCTGCCCTCGCCTTGTTGTGCGCCGGCATTTTCGGTTCGGCTCAGGCCGTGGACCTGATTGCGGTGGGCCAGTTGTCGGCCACGGCATCCGATCTGTCTGGCCTGTCAGGCAAGCTGGAAAGCGGTGCGGCCGCCAACCTGCTAGGTGGCATGGGTTCGGGGCTGGCCTGGGCGGGTGGCAACACCTTCCTGGCCTTGCCTGACCGCGGCCCCAACGCCAATGCCTGGAACAGCGCCGTCGATGACACGACCTCCTACGTGCCACGGTTCCACACCTTGCAACTCGTGTTGAGCCCGGCCACGGGTGGCAACCTGCCTTACACACTGAGTGCCACCGTCACCGGCACGACCTTGCTTTACAGCACCCAGCCACTGGCCTATGGCCCCGTCACCCCGGAGGGCAATGGTGGTGGCCGCTACTTCTTCTCGGGTCGATCCGACAATTTCGACCCCTCGCAAAGCTCCGCCAATCCTTTCAACGCCCGCTTTGACCCGGAAGGCATCCGTGTCTCCCGCACCGGCAAGACCGTGTTCATCTCCGACGAGTACGGCCCCTACGTCTACCAGTTCGATCGCGCAACGGGCGCCCGTGGCCGCGTGTTCACGCTGCCCGCCAACCTGGCCGTGACCACCCTGTCGGCTCAAGGCAGTGTCGAGATCGCCGGCAACACGACGGGGCGCGTGGCCAACAAAGGCATGGAAGGCCTCGCCATTTCGCCGGATGGCAAAACGCTCTTCGGCTTCATGCAGAGCCCTCTGGCGCAGGATGGCGGCGATGGTGGCCGGGCCAACCGCATCGTGACCATCGACGTGGCCAGTGGCCTCACCAGGCAGTACGCCTACGACAACTACGCCCTCGACAAGGCCAAGGCCTACAACAGCAGCGAAATCCTGGCACTCAACAGCCACGAGTTGCTGGTGCTCGAGCGCGATGGCAAGGGCCTGGGTGACGACTCCACCGCCAGCGTCAAGCGCGTCTACAAGGTCGACCTGGCGGGTGCGGAAGACGTCAGCAACCTCAGCGGGGCCGCGGCCTTGCTGGCCAAGGCGCCCGCCAAGACGCTGTTCCTGGACATCCGCGCCAAGCTCAACGCCGCAGGCATCACCGATGCCAACATCCCGGCAAAGCTCGAGGGCATGGCCTTTGGCGCCGACATCGTCGTGGGCGGCGTCACCAAGCACACGCTCTACATCGCCAACGACAACGATTTCATCGCCACCACCGCGGGCGGCAAGTCCAACCCCAACCAGTGGTTCGTGTTCACCTTCACCGATGCCGACCTGGGCGGCTCGAGCTTCGTGAACCAGACCATCGCGCCTTGAGCGCCTGGCCTCCACTTTGACACCTCCGCATCATGAACACCTCTCGCCTTGCTTTCATCGCCGCTGCGCTCCTGAGTGCCGGCGCCGCCCACGCCAGCTTTTCCGGCGATTTCTCTGCGGCCAACTGGGCCACCTCCGTGAGCAACGGTGGCAACGGCAGCGCCGTGGTTTCCAGCGATGGCAGCACCCTGACCTTGACCTCGTCCGACTTTTCGCCTTTCACCAGCCTCTTGGCCTCCGATGTGTCAAGCCAGATCACGCTCACGCAAGCGGTCTCCTTGAGCTTCGATTGGGCCTATGTCAGCAACGACGAAAACGGCTCCAGCAGCGACCCCTTCGGCTACAGCGTTGACGGCGTCTTCACCCAGTTGAGCGCCAACGACAGCTGGGATGGACAGTCTGGCAACGTCACGCTCAGCCTGAACAAAGGCCAGACCTTTGCCTTCGTGAGCCGCTCGGTGGACAGCATCTTTGGCGCATCCGTGGCCACGGTGACGGGTTTTTCGGCCACCACCACCGCGCCCACCCCGGCCGTGCCTGAGCCCTCGGGCGCAGCCTTGGTGGCAGGGGGGCTCCTGGCCCTTGCCGCAGTGGGACGCCGCCGCGTGCGCTGAGACCTTCTGTCGGCGCACGCTGGGGGCCTGCCCATGAAAAAGGCCGCAGCCCCTTGCAGGGATGCGGCCTTTTTGCCTTGATGGTGAATCGGGTGCGGCACCCGACGTGCGATCAGTGGCGGAAGTGGCGCGTGCCCGTGAACACCATGGCGATGCCACGCTCGTCGGCGGCGGCGATCACCTCGTCGTCACGCATCGAGCCACCCGGGTGGATGACGCAGGTGGCGCCGGCATCGACCACCACGTCCAGGCCGTCTCGGAACGGGAAGAAGGCGTCAGACGCCACGGCCGTGCCTTGCAGCGTCAGGCCAGCATGGCCGGCCTTGATCGAGGCGATGCGGGCCGAGTCCAGGCGGCTCATCTGGCCGGCACCCACGCCCATGGTCATGCCGTCCTTGCAGAAGACGATGGCGTTGCTCTTGACGAAGCGGGCCACCGTCCAGGCGAACAGCAGGTCCTTGAGCTGTTGCTCGGTTGGCTGCAGCTTGGACACCACCTTGATGTCGCCCACCAGGTCGATGTTGTCGGCCGATTGCAGCAGCATGCCGCCGCCCACGCGCTTGAAGTCCAGGGCGTTGCTCAGGGTGCGGGTGGCCGCGTCCAGCGGCACTTCCAGCAGGCGCACGTTCTGCTTGGATGCGTAAGCGGCGCGCGCAGCGTCGGTGAACTTCGGTGCGATCACCACTTCCACGAACTGCTTGTTGGCGTTGATGGCGTCGATCACGTCGACGTCGACCACGCGGTTGAAGGCCATGATGCCGCCGAAGGCCGAGGTCGGGTCGGTCTTCAGGGCCTTGCTGTAGGCCTCCAGCGGGGTCGCGCCCACGGCCACTCCGCAGGGGTTGGCGTGCTTGATGATGACGCAGGCGGTGGCCTCGAAGGCCTTCACGCATTCCCAGGCGGCATCGGCATCGGCGATGTTGTTGAAGCTCAGTTCCTTGCCCTGGATCTGGGTCCAGTTGGCCAGGGTGCTGACGACGGGCGAGGCTTCACGGTAGAAGGCCGCCGACTGGTGCGGGTTCTCGCCGTAACGCATGCCCTGCACCTTTTGCAGCTGCAGGTTGAAGACGGCCGGGTAGGCTTCCTTGGCCGGCACGGCTTCGGTCTTCAGCTCGCTGCCGGCTTCCAGCGCGGTCAGGTAGTTGGTGATCATGCCGTCGTAGGCGGCGGTGTGGGCGAACACCTTCTTGGCCAGCATGAACTTGGTCGTGCGGGTCAGGCCCTCGCCCTTCAGTTCGGACAGCACCTGGGTGTAGTCGACCGGGTCGATGATCACGGCCACGTCCTGCCAGTTCTTGGCGGCGGCGCGCAGCATGGTGGGGCCGCCGATGTCGATGTTCTCGATGGCGTTCTCGAGCGTGCAGTCGGCCTTGGCCGTGGCCTGAGCGAAGGGGTAGAGGTTGACCACCAGGATGTCGATGGTGTTGATGCCATGCTCTTTCAGCGCGGCCATGTGCTCGGGCAGGTCACGGCGGGCCAGCAGGCCGCCGTGCACGCGCGGGTGCAGGGTCTTGACGCGGCCGTCGAGCATCTCGGGGAAGCCGGTGACTTCCGAGACCTCGGTCACGGGCAGGCCCTTGTCGGCCAGCAGTTTGGCGGTGCCGCCAGTGGAGAGCAGCTTGACGCCTTGGGCGTGCAGGGCTTGGGCGAATTCAACGATGCCGGTCTTGTCAGAGACGGACAGCAGGGCGGTCAGGGCCATGGGTTCTTCCTTGTGGGCAAAGAGCGGGGTTACTTGATCAGTTTGTGTTCGAGCAGCTTGCGGCGCAGGGTGTTGCGGTTGATGCCCAGCCAGTCGGCGGCCTTGGACTGGTTGCCCTCGGCACGTTGCATCACCACTTCCAGCATCGGGCGCTCCACGGCGTTGACGACCATGTCGTACACCGCGTGGGGCTCGGCGCCGCGCAGGTCGTGGAAGTAGCCTTCCAGGTTGTCTCGGATGCAGTCTTGGATGTTTTTCTTGCTCATGTCTTGTCAGTTCGCTGTGCAGGCGGCCTCCCTGGCGTCCTGCGCGTCGTCTTCATGGGCCAGGTCGAGGGCCGCGGCCGGCAGGCGGTCGTGGTCCACGCTCAGGGCGTCGAAGAAATCGCTCACAGCCTGCACCTGGGTGGCGCAGCTGTCCAAAGTGTTCATGTGGGCGCGAAAGGCTTCGCCCCCTGGCAAGGCCCGCACGGCCCAGCCAATGTGCTTGCGCGCGGTGCGCACGCCAGCGAATTCGCCATACAGGCCGTAGTGCTCGCCCAGGTGGTCGAGCAGCCAGTGCTTGACCTGCTGCGTCAGCGGTGCCGCGCGGTGCTCACCGGTGGCCAGGAAGTGGGCGATGTCGCCGAAGATCCAGGGGCGGCCCTGGGCGGCGCGGCCGATCATGATGGCGTCGGCGCCGGTCAGTCTCAGCACCTCGCGGGCCTTCTCTGGCGTGGTGATGTCGCCATTGGCCACCACTGGCACGCGCACGGCGGCCTTCACCGCGGCGATGGTGTCGTACTCGGCCTGGCCCTTGTAGCCCTGCTCGCGGGTGCGGCCATGCACGGTCAGCATGGCGATGCCGGCCTGTTCGGCGGCCCGGGCGATGCGCACGGCGTTCTTGTGCTGCTGGCTCCAGCCGGTGCGCATCTTCAGCGTCACGGGCACGCCGTGCGGCAGGCAGGCGGCCACCACGGCTTCGACGATCTGCAAGGCCAGGGGCTCGTCCTGCATCAGCGCCGAGCCTGCCCATTTGTTGCAGACCTTCTTGGCCGGGCAGCCCATGTTGATGTCGATGACCTGGGCGCCGCGCTCGATGTTGTAGGCGGCGGCTTCGGCCATCATGGCCGCGTCGGTGCCCGCGATCTGCACCGAGATGGGCGCGGTCTCGCCGGTGTGGTCGGCGCGGCGCGACGTTTTGAGCGTGTGCCAGAGGTCCTTGCGCGAGGTCACCATCTCGCTGACCGCATAGCCGGCGCCCAGCTGCTTGCAGAGCTGCCGGAAGGGCCGGTCGGTCACGCCAGCCATCGGCGCCACGAACAGGCGGTTGGGCAGCTCGACGGAGCCGACCCTCAGCGTGCTGGCGGTGGACATGGACAAAGGCGTGGACACGGTGAGGCGCAGGACGGACGGTCGATGGGTGGGCAATGGGCGGTGTTGGCGCAGCTTGGGCGACGCTGGCGGCAGATGGCGGCCAGACTCGGCGCTGAAAGACGCCGCAGCCCCGACCGCCTGGGTGCGATCAGGGCTGCTTAAAAAGGAGGCAGAGTATAGCCGCGACCGGCTGGTTTGTGGTGGTCTTTCGCGGCCGCGGTTCCAGGCCTGCGTGGCCCCCGTGTGTCACGGCACCCTGTGGCGGGATCAGACAAAAGGGTGGTTGACGGTGCTTGGGGTGTGATCTGTTGCGCATTCGGGCTGCATATCGAGGGTAATCACGGGTAGATGCCTGCAGTTGCAATGCAATCGTTGCACCTAGAATGAATTGGTACCAACCGTAACCGCCCTTCCTGCCGTCGTACACCATGTCCACATCCGCTCGCTCCATCTTCGCCCTGGCCGCCCTGCTGGCCGCCGTTTCCGCCCAGACCGCGTCCGCCCAGTCCTACACCGTGAAGCTGGGTGGTGCCCGGATCGATCCGCGCGCCACCAGCAGCGACCTGAAGGGCACGCTGCCTGTGGGCGGTGGCTCGGCCGTGTCTTTTGCGCTCCCTGCGGGCAACCAGCTGGAGGTTCAGCCGAAGTCCACGCTGATCTTGAGCATCGAGCGGGCCATCAATGACCACTTCAGCGCCGAACTGGTGCTTGGCGTGCCGCCGAAGCACGATGTCAAGGTCCGTGTCGGTGCGCCGGTGAAAGAGAGCGCCTCCCGGGTCGCGCAACTCACCTCCGTGGTGGCCAACACCGGCGGCACGTCGTCGCCTTACTACAGCAGCCTGGTGGGCGCGACCGTGGCCCAACGCGTGGCGTCGTATGACGGTGCCACCGTGGCCACGGTCAAGCAAATCGCGCCAACCCTGTTCTTGAACTACAAGTTCCTGGATGCGGGCAGCGCGCTGCGCCCCTACATCGGCGTGGGCATCAACTACACCCATTTCAGCTCGACGGCCACCACGGCTGGCGTCGACATCTACAACGATGGTCCGGTTCGCATCAGCCTCACGGATTCCATCGGGTTTGCCGCACAAGTGGGCGCGAGCTACCAGATCGACAAGAACTGGTCGCTGAACGCAGGCTGGTCGACCGCAGCGGTCAAGAACAACATCACGATCCGCACCAACCACGGCGAGCAAACGGCCACCTACCGTTTCCACCCCTCGGTGTTCTCGGCCACGGTGGGCTATACCTTCTGAGCCGGATTTGAGCCGAATCTGAGCCGAGCCACGGCATCCGTTGCGCGGCCCCGCCAGGGGCGCCGACTTGAATGACGCCACAGGGCGAGCCTCCGCGAACGCGGGCGCTCGCCCTGTGGCCTTTGAGGGATCCGGCTTGCCCTGACAATGCGCCCATGAGCGACTGGTTTCTGACTGCGACACAGACCCTGATGCACTGGCTGGCCATTCCCGAAGTCGGGCTGGGGGCGGTGTTCCTGATCGCCCTGGTGTCGGCCACGCTGCTGCCCATGGGCTCCGAGCCTGCGGTGTTCGGGCTGGTCAAGCTGCAACCGGAGATGTTCTGGCCAGCCGTGCTGGTGGCCACCCTGGGCAACACGGTGGGCGGCGCAATCACCTGGTGGATGGGCCGTGCGGCACGCGAGGCCGCCGACCGCTTGCTGCACCGCAGCGAGGCCCCTCTGTGTTCGGGTGTGGATCCTCGGGTGGGGGCGGAGGCGACCTCGCCGTCCTCGGCTCCGCCGCCCGAAGGCGGCGCGGCGAACCACCGTGCCGCGCGCTGGTTGCAGCGCTTCGGTGCGCCGGCCTGCCTGCTCTCCTGGTTGCCGGTGGTGGGCGATCCCCTGTGTGCCGTGGCCGGCTGGTTGCGGCTGCCCTTCTGGCCCTGTGTGGGCTACATGGCCTTGGGCAAACTGGCCCGCTACCTCAGCATGACGGCCTTGCTGCTCCACCTGGTCTGAACGGCCCGATGTGGCCTTGCTTTCACCGAGTGAAATGCGGGGTCATCCCATGAACATGGGAATCTTTTTGTAACATCTGGGCAGGGTGCGATCGGAACTTCTGCGTCTCCGGCCACTAAACTTCCGGCAGGTCGTCACCCATGTGAACCAGAACGGCCGTCAAAAAGAAGCAAAACGCTGTCATCGAAAAGATTCAGGTCCAGGGAGGACATGCATCGGCACGCAGGCTCCCACCTCACGGTGGGGGCCTGTTTGTTTTGGGGCGTTCACTTGCGGGCGTCGAGCGTGGTGAGGGTGAACTGGCCGCCCACCTTGTCGGCGGTGAAGCTGACCTTGTCACCCACCTGGAAGCGCTTGAGCCAGGCCGGGTCGGCCACGCGGAAGCTCATCTGCATGGCGGGCATGTCGAGGTTCTTGATCTCGCCATGCTTGAGGGTGATCTTGCCGGCATCGGCGTCGATCTTCTTGATTTCGCCGTCCACCACCTGGGCCAGGGCGGCCAGGCTCATGCCCAGTCCGACCACGAGGGCGGTCAGGGTGCGCGTGGCGCTGCGCACGGCGTGTGGTGTGTTGCTTGGCTTGGATGGGCTGTTCACGTTTCGCTCCTTGGGCGGTCACCGGGCAGGTGCTCAATGACCAGTATGGCCCGAAGCCGGTTTGTGGGCCTGCCAACCGGCATCCTTCCCGGTGGGTGGGGCAGAGGCTGCGGCAGAGGGGGCCAGGGCCGCTTCGGGCGGCGGGGCGTCCCCCTGTGTCCATGAACGGGCGGCGGTGCCCGGTGGTTGACGGTACCAGCCGGGATCCCGGTTGCTGCCCGGCGGCTGGTCTTTGCGCACCTTGAGGGTGGTGAACATGCCGCCCATGCCGATGGCGCCAAACGGGCCGGTGCCGGTCATCATGGGCAGGGTGTTGTCGGGCAGCTCCATGTCCATGTCGGCCATGTCGTGCATGCCGTGCTGGCCCATGGCCATGTAGCCGGGCACCAGGCGGTTGACCTGCTTCGCCAGGTCCTTCTGGTCGACGCCGATCAGGTTGGGCACGGCGTGGCCCATGGCGTTCATGGTGTGGTGGCTCTTGTGGCAGTGCAGGGACCAGTCCCCGGGCTCGTCGGCGATGAACTCGAGCTGGCGCATCTGGCCCACGGCGATGTCGGTGGTGACCTCGGGCCAGCGGGCGGATGGGGGCACCGGGCCGCCATCCGTGCCCGTGACCTCGAACTCGTGGCCGTGCAGGTGGATGGGGTGGTTGGTCATGGTGAGGTTGCCGATGCGCAGGCGCACGCGGTCGCCCTGGCGCACGTTGATGCTGTCGATGCCGGGGAAGGCTCGGCTGTTCCAGGTCCAGAGGTTGAAGTCCAGCATGGTGTTGGTCTTCGGTGTGCTGGCGCCGGGCTCGATGTCGAAGGCGTTGAGCAAAAAGCGCTGCAGTCCGGTGCGTCTGAGTGCCATGTGGTTGACCTGCGTGAAGAGTTCATCAGCGAATACGTTTATCCGGTGCTGCAAACCGGCGCTCTGTATGAAGGCACCTACCTGCTGGGTACCTCTATGGCGCGTCCAATCATCGCTAAAGCGCAGGTTGAGCTGGCGCTGAAAGTAGGCGCAGACGCGCTGTGCCACGGCGCGACCGGTAAAGGTAACGACCAGGTCCGTTTCGAAACCACCTACACCGCGCTGGCTCCACAGCTGAAAGTGGTTGCGCCATGGCGTGAGTGGAACCTGCGTTCCCGTGAAGCGCTGCTGGACTATCTGAAAGAGCGCAATATCCCGACCACCGCGTCGCTGGAAAAAATCTACAGCCGTGATGAAAACGCATGGCACATCTCTACCGAAGGCGGCGTGCTGGAAAGCCCGTGGAACGCACCGAACAAAGATTGCTGGGTGTGGACCGTCGATCCGCTGGAAGCCCCGGACCAGCCTGAACAGGTAACGATTGTCGTTGAGAAAGGTCGCGTAGTAGCGGTTAACGGTGAAGCGTTAACGCCGTTCGGCTGCCTGGACAAACTGAATGCGATCGGTGCGCGTCACGGCGTGGGTCGTATCGATATCGTAGAAAACCGTCTGGTCGGTATTAAGTCTCGCGGCTGCTACGAAACCCCTGGCGGCACTATCATGGTTAACGCGCTGCGTGCCGTTGAGCAGTTGGTTCTTGACCGTGACAGCTTCAAATGGCGTGAGCAACTGGGCCTGGAAATGTCCTACGTTGTTTACGATGGCCGCTGGTTCGCACCGCTGCGTAAATCTCTGCAGGCATCCGCAGAAGCGCTGGCGGAAGAAGTGAACGGCGAAGTGGTACTGCAGCTGTACAAAGGCCAGGTTACCGCGATTCAGAAGAAATCCGCTAACAGCCTGTACTCTGAAGAGTTCGCCACCTTCGGCGAAGACGAAGTATACGATCACCGTCACGCGGGCGGCTTTATCCGTCTGTTCTCCCTCTCTTCACGCATCCGCGCGCTGAACGAGAAAAAGTAATCTGTTGCGGTGGGCGAGGCGAGCCTCGTCCCCTGCAAGATTTCCCAGGGGCGGCACCCGTGCCGCCTCTTGCATAATTTCTGAATGGAGTACTGAGCATGGCACTTTGGGGTGGACGGTTTACGCAGGCAGCAGATCAACGTTTCAAACTGTTTAATGACTCACTGCGCTTCGACTATCGTCTGGCAGAGCAGGACATTACCGGTTCCGTTGCCTGGTCCAAAGCGCTGGTGACGGTCAATGTATTAACCGCAGAAGAGCAGCAGCAGCTGGAAAGCGCGCTGAATGTTCTGCTGGAAGAAGTGCGCGCGAATCCGCAGCAAATTGTGGAAAGCGACGCCGAAGATATTCACAGCTGGGTGGAAGGCAAACTGATCGATAAGGTCGGCGCGCTGGGTAAAAAACTCCACACCGGCCGTAGCCGTAACGATCAGGTCGCAACCGACCTCAAACTGTGGTGCAAACTGCAGGTCAGCGAACTGCTGGCCGCGACCCGCCAGTTCCAGCAGGCGCTGGTGGCCACCGCCGAAGCGAATCAGGACGCGGTGATGCCGGGTTATACCCACCTGCAGCGCGCGCAGCCGGTGACCTTTGCTCACTGGTGCCTGGCCTACGTAGAGATGCTGGCGCGCGATGAAAGCCGCCTGCAGGACGCCCTGAAGCGCCTCGACGTCAGCCCGCTGGGC
>NZ_JAIZVX010000078.1 GCF_021768455.1 Aquabacterium sp.
ATGAAGGCGTTCCCGCCATGGCTGTCGATCGACCCAGCGTGTTGCTCTATCCGCGGCCGATGGCGCATCGTTTTATAACGGACGCCGTGCAGGGTGCAGACCTCACCTGTGCCGAGCTCCGCTTCGATGGTGGCGTGGCGAATCCCATCACCGCTGCATTGCCGGCTTTCGTCTGCTTGCCGCTGGAAACGCTGGCAGGGGCGGAGCAAACGCTGGGATTGCTGTTCAGCGAAGCTTCCGGCCAGAGTTGCGGCCGCCAGGCCGTGCTTGATCGGCTGTTCGAAGTCCTGCTGATCCAGATCCTTCGCCAGGTGATGGAGCGTGGCGAGCTGGTCTCGGACGAGATCGTCTCGGCGCTGATCGGCGAGGAGCTGGACGCGATGGGGCCGGATACCGGCGCCATCTTCGACGGCTATCCCCGTACCGCCGCCCAGGCCGAATCGCTCGACCTGGCCTGGTCCGGTTTCGGCACCTTCGGCTATGCCCAGTCCAACACCGCGCAGCGCTACCAGCGCTTCATCGACGAACACGGTACCTTCAAGCGCGACTCGGTCCTGGGCGGCCAGCTTGACCTCCGGCTTGCCGACGAATGGTCGGCCACCGTGCAGGCCACGGTGGCGCCCTCGCTCTCCAGCGACGAGAAGCTCGACCTGGCCGTCACCTGGGCCTTCCTCTCCTGGCGCCCCAGCAACGACTGGCTGCTGCGCCTGGGCAAGCAGCGCCTACCCCTCTTCCTGCACACCGAGAACCGCGACGTGGGCCAGACCTACGACATGGTGCGCCCGCCGGTGGAGGTCTACGCCGTCTCGCCCTCGACCGACATGACCGGGCTCTCCGTCAGCCGCACCTGGTTCACCGACCGCGGCGAGTGGGCCCTGGACGCCTACACCGGCGCCGAAGACCTCGACGTGCGCACCTACGCCCGTGACGCCGGTACCGCCTTCCTGCACGTGCGCACCCAGGCCACCGGCATGGCGCTGTCGCTCAAGCTCGACAGCGGCAGCACCTTCCGCGGCAGCCTCTACCGTGCCGAGACCCGCCGCCGCGACGGCCGGGCGATGACCGCCGGCTTCCCCGCCGTCGACCTGCCGATGGGCTTGGGCACCTACTACCAGGTCGACCCTGCCTTGCCCGGGCCGGGCGTGCGCACCACCCGACACATCGTCAACGACGTCATCACCGTGGGGGCCGACGTCGCCGTGGCCGACAACTGGCGCGTGATGGGCGAGGTGGCCCGCGTCATCCAGCACAAGAGCGACCTGGGCGCCAACACCATCGGTGGCTACCTGGCCGTGCTGCACAAGATGGACCGCTACACGCCCTACGTGAGCATCGCCCGCCTGCGCAGCCTGGGGGCCTCGCTCAAGACCGCCGAGTCGCTCGACGCCGTCAGCCTGTCGCCCTACGTGACGGGAGGCGAGCAGATCACGCTGGCGCAGCGCATTGCCGCCGACAGCCTGCCCGTTTACGACCAGACCTCCCTGGCCATCGGCCTGTCCTACGCGCTCACGCCGCACAGCAAGGTCAAGGGCGAGTGGATGCGCACCCATGTGGGCAAGCGCTCGGCCATGGTCGACGGTCGATCGGGTGACGACGTGTTCAGGCATGCGGACATCGATGTCTTCTCGCTGAACTACAGCTTTGCCTTCTGAGGAGACCCGCATGCGACGCCTCTCTCCTCTCCTTCACGCGCCACGCTGGCTGCCACGCGCCCTCACGGCGGGCCTGGCTGCGGCGCTCCTCATGGTCGGTGCCGGCAGCAGCTGGGCCGGCGTGGTTGTCATCGCCCACCCCGGCATGCGCAAGCTCGATCTGCAGACCGTGCAGCGCATCTTCACCGGCAAGGTGGTGGAAGTCGGTGGTGTGGCCGTGGTGCCCATCAACGCCCCGCCGGGCCAGGCCTTGCGCAACCGTTTCCTGGCCGAGTACCTCGACCAGAACGAAGAAAGCTACGTGGCCTACTGGACGGTGCGCCGCTACGTGGGCAAGGGCGCGCCGCCGCGCGAGCTCTCGCCGGTCAGCGAGGTCATCAACCGAGTGGGCAACACGCCGGGGGCCATTGCTTACGTGGACGAGGCCGACGTGACCTCCGTCATGAACGTGGTGCTGCGCAAATGACCCCGCAGCCCCCCATGGCCCCTTGGGCGAGCTAGGATCCTGACATGGGTGCGAACGCGTGGGTGTCTCTGGCCGTGGCGGCCGTCTGTCTCGTGATGCTGGTGAGGCTGGCCATCGGCGAGCACCGTCGCGCGCGCCTGGACCGGGCCGCCCTGCGGACCTGGCAGCGGGTGCGCGCCCAGGCCTTGCACCTGTGGCAGTGGCGACGCCGTCGCCAGACCGCGGCCCAGGCCGCGCTCACCGCGCAGGACGTGATCGAGCGTGCCCGCCGCGCCCGCCCCCCGGTCGACAAGGACGGCAACGTCTACCGCCCCGAGGCTTTCAAGGGCCCACGCAAGCCCCACTGACACCTCCGCGGGGCGCGAGCCGCGAGCGCCCGTTTCAGCCAGCCCCCTGCGGCCTCGCCAGCCGCTGCCCGACCACCGCCGCCGAGGCCACGCCCAGTGCCATGGCCCCGGCCGCTCCGGCAAACACGCCGGCTGCATGACCCTGGTCGAGCAGGGCGCCAAACACGGGGGCGGCCAGCGCAAAACCCAGGTCCAGCCCCGAATACACCGTGCCGTAGACCCGGCCGGTGGCGCCCGGTGGGGCGGCGCGCTTGATCAGCATGTCGCGCGAGGGGCCGGCCAGGCCCGTGCCCACACCGGCCAGGGCCACGCAGCCTGCGGCCACCAGGGGCGGCAAGCTGCCCGATGCCGCCAGCAGCAACATCAGCGCCGACAGGCTCATGGCCGCGGCAATGGTGCGTTCCAGCCGCGCCACCCGTGCCACCAGGAAGCCCCCCACCACCATGCCGGCCGCGCCACAGAGCATGTAGGCCGTCACCACAAAGGCCGTGACCGAGGTGGGCAGGCCATAGAGCTTCACCAGCGCCGGGCTGGCAAAGCCCTGGATGGCGCTCAGCGCCGAGGTCGTCCAGAAGAAAAAGGAGAAGCACAGCCACACGCTGGGCAGCTTCAAAAAGGCCATGGGGTGGGCCTCGGCCTGGCCCTGTGCGGCCCGCGTGGCCTGCAGGCGGGCCACCTCGGCCCGGTGGGCGGTGTGGTGGTCGTCCAGGTCGGCACGGCGCCACCACAGCACGGCCAGCACCACCGCCCCCAGCACCGCGGCGCCGGCACAGGCCACGCGCCACTGCCCGCTCAGGCTGCTCAGTCCGATCAGGTAGACCGGCGCCAGCGCCCAGCCCAGGTTGCCGCTGATGCCGTGCACCGAAAACGCGTGACCCAGCCGGGCCGGGCTCACCCGCCGGTTGAGGATGGTGAAGTCGGCCGGGTGAAAGGGCGCATTGCCCAGGCCGGCCAGGGCGGCAGCCAGCATCAGGCCGCCATAACCCGGCGCCAGCGCCGTGGCCAGCGAGGCCGCGATGAAGCAGAGCAGGGCGCCAAACAGCACCGGCCGCGCCCCGATGCGGTCGACCACAAAACCCGCCAGCGCCTGCCCCACGCCCGACACGGTGAAGAACACCGTCACCAGCAGGCCGAGCTGTGCGTAGTTCAGCCCGAAATCGCGGATGAACAGCGGGAACAGCGGCGGCAGCAGCAGGTGATGGAAGTGGGAGCTGCCATGGGCCAGGCCGATCAGGCCGATGGTGGTGGCGTCCTGCCGCGCGCTGGCGCCGGCCGTGTGGGAGGGGGCGTGCATGGGGTCGCACTGTGCCATGCCGGCACAGCCATTCCCACCAAAAGGTGGTGTTCAACTAGCCATCAGGGCAATACCCTCAGATGTAAGAACATGCGACAGTGTGCGATGACGTGTTTACCCTGCGCGATCCCATGAACGCCGACGCCTACACCCCCACCCCGGCCGATGCCACGGCCCGGCCGGTGCAATGGGCCGACACCGACATCAAAACCCAGGTGTTCGGCCAGCACACCGAAACGGCGTCGGCACCGCCGTCCGACATCGGCGAGGCCGTGGGCCGACACACCCGTGAGCTGTTTGTGTCCTGCGACGCCACCCAGGCCTTGCAGATGCAGCTCGACCTCACCGGCCTGCGCTTCATGGTCATCGGCGACCTGGGCGGTGGCCTGGCCCGTCGCTGCCTGATCGACGTCGCCCGCGCCTCGGGCTGGCCCGTTCAGCGCCTGCTGATCCGCCGCCAGGGCTTTGGCGACACGCTGGCCAGCCTGCTCTTCCTCGACAGCCCCACGCAGGACGGCCGCAAGGTGCGCGTGTTCTGCGCCGATGCCGAGACCGATCCCGAGACCCGCCAGACCCTCTCGCAGCTGCTGCTGGCCCGCGCCGAACTGGTCGCCCTGCTGGTGCCCGAGCTCGACCCGGTGCTGCAGGCCCAGGCCATCGACACCCTGAGCGCCGAAGTGCAGATGGGCGAAGCCACCCGCCACAACCGTCACCTCATCTTCCTGCCCACCAAGACCTCGCCCGAGATGGTCGGCCACATCGCGCGCTTTCGGATGCAGACCGGCATCCAGGCCCGCATGGCCCCGGCGGTCAAGCGGGCGGACCAGGTCTGGGTCTACCTCGGCTCCACCTGGAACCAGCTGCAGGAATCGGTGCCCGCCGACATGGCCCTGCGCCTCCAGACCCTGGCCCTGATGCCGCCCGCGGGGCCGGCACCCAACCGCGTCGAGTCTAAGGTCGTGCCCAGCCAGGCCCTGTTGGCCCAGCGCTGTGTTCACCACCTGATGCGCCAGGCCGGGGTGCAGCGCGTCTGCCTCTTCGACCTGCAGACCCTGTCCATCCACGCCCACACCGGCACCGACGACGAGGCCCAGGCCATGGCCCGCCAGGGTCGCACCCTGCTGTCGGCCATGGGCCGTGCCGGCGAAGAAATGGCCCTGGGCCATGCCCTGGCCGAGGCCTCCTTCACGCTGATGGCCCACCGCGTGGTGCTGCGCGGTGTGGCGGTGCTGCCCGGTTGCGTGATGAGCGTGGTCATGGCGCGCAGCGCGCCTGCCCTGGGCCCGCTGCCTTCCCGCGCGGCGCTGGAATCCCCCGGGGCCGACCCGTCCTGAACCCCTTGATCCCTCGATCTCGGGCTGGACGGCAGCGTGGCCTGCGTGCTACATTTGGCGGTTACCCTTTTTCCATCCAACTCACCTGACACCAAGGGCTCTTCTGATTCGGTCTTCTGGTTTGCCGAGAGACATCGAGAGGGGTACACCCCCTTGTCTGGAGAACCCACGCACACCATGGCCAAAGAAGAACTGATCGAGATGAACGGCGTTGTCAACGAAGTCCTGCCGGACTCGCGTTTTCGCGTCACCCTGGAAAACGGCCACCAGCTGGTCGCCTACACCTCGGGCAAGATGAAAAAGCACCACATCCGCATCCTGGCGGGTGACAAGGTGTCGCTCGAGCTGTCGCCTTACGACCTGAGCAAGGGCCGCATCACCTTCCGTCACATCGAGCGCGGCAACTACACGCCGGCGCCGCGTCGCCACTGATCGCTGGCCGCTGGCCGCTGACGGGTCTGCCCACCGGGGCCGACCTCCGCTTCACCAGCCCACGCCCTGGAGCCCAGGCCCCCGGTAAGCGGCAAAGCGCGCCGACAGGAAGTCGAGAAACGCCCGCACGGTCACCGAGAGGTGATGGCGCTGCGGGTACAGCGCATGGATGTCGGCCTCCGGGTCCGACCACGCGGGCAGCACGCGCTGCAATTGCCCGCTGCGCAGGTGGTCCGCCACGTCCCACTCCGATCTCAGGATGATGCCGTGCCCGGCAAGGGCCCAGTCCACCACGACCTCGCCGTGGTTGCTGGCCAGCGCACCGCGCACCTTCACGCTCAGGCGCTGTCGCCCGTCCGACAGCTGCCACTGGTTGTAGACCCCCTTGTTTTCGCGGATCACGATGCAGTCGTGCTGCGCCAGCGCGCGCGGCTCGGCCGGGTGGCCGCGCGCCGCGAGGTAATTGGGCGTCGCACACAGCAGGCGGCGGTTCTGGGCCAGGGGCCGGGCCAGCACGCGGGCATCGGGCGGCGGGCCGAAACGGATGCCGATGTCCATGGCGTGGGCCGTGAGGTCCAGCGGCTTGTCGCTCAGGTCGAGCACGACCTCGACCTGCGGGTGCGCACGCACGAAGTCCGCCACGGCGGGTGCCAGGTGACGCCGCCCGAAGCCGAAGGTGGCGTTCACGCGCAGCAGGCCCTGAGGTTGGCCGCGGCCGGTGCCCAGGCTGTGTTCCAGCTGGGCGATCTCGCGCAGCAGGCGTTCGCCTTCTTCCAGGTAGCGCTCGCCTTCGGGCGTCAGGCTCAGGCGCCGGGTGGTGCGGTTGAGCAGGCGCACGGCCAGGCGCGCCTCCAGCGCCGCCAGCCTGCGGCTCACGGCCGGTGGCGAGAGGCCCAGCTCCTGGGCCGCCGCGGCCAGGCTGGGGTGGCGGGCCAGGGTGGTGAAAAAGCGCAGGTCGGTGGTGTCGCTCATGGGCTGGAGGCGGGTGGACGGGTGCGGGCAGCGGTCCATTCATGCGTTCAAAGCATGAATCAAGTGAAACGGAGCCCATTGATGCATTCTGGCGGATCAATGATGATCCGCCCATGGTCTCCCTTTCTGCGTTCCTGGCTTTCCTGCCCGCCCTGGCCCTGGGCGCCGGCATGGGCTTTTTCGGTGGGCTGTTCGGCATCGGTGGCGGCATCATCGCCATCCCCCTGCTGGTGCTGGCCTATGGCATGGACCAGGCCCTGGCCCAGGGCACGGCCCTGGTGATGATGGTGCCCAACCTGCTGATCGGCTGGTGGCGCTACAGCCAGCATCATCCCGTGCCCAAGGGCCGGGCCCTGGCAATCGGCCTGCTGGCCATGGCCACCACCTGGCTGGTGGCCCATGGCGCCACCCACCTGCCCTCTGCCGTGCTGCGGGTGATCTTTTCGCTGTTCCTGATGGGGTTGGCGCTGCGCCTGATCTGGCAACTGCGGGCCTCGCAGGGCGCGGCGACGATGCCCGGACATGACGCGTCTGCAAGCGAAGAAGAGGAAGTGGGCGCACACTCACAAAAATTGGGGCCGACCGCAGCGGCGGGTCTCTCCCCCCGCTGGCTGCCCCTGGTCGGGGTGGTGGGCGGCAGCTCCATGGGCCTGCTGGGCATCGGGGGCGGCCTGGTGGCCACGCCCATTTTCACGGGCTTGTTCCGCCTGCGGCAAACGGTGGCGCAGAGCCTCTCGCTGGCCCTGGTGGCGCCCAGTTCGGTCGTCGCCCTGGCGGGTTACGCCGGGGCCCACCGGGTCGACTGGCACATGGGGCTGCCCCTGGCCCTGAGCGGCATGGTGACGGTGTCTTCCGGTGTGGCCCTGGCCCACCGCCTGCCCGAGCGCCGCATGAAAACCCTGTTCGCCTGGATGCTGCTGGGCGCGGGCGGCTGGCTGTTGCTGGGCATGCTCTGGCGCTGAGCACGCCTGCCGCATGCCGCCGAGGGGCCAGGCCGCCTACACTGCCGGCCTGCCTCCCTGAAGATCCCCATGCGCATCGAGACCCTCCGCCAGCGCCTGCGCGAGCACGGCGCCAAGACCGTGCACGAACAGCGCGTGCTGCGCCAGTGGGTGCGCTGCCTGCCGCAAGACGCCGGCAAGCGCCGCCCTGAAGACTTCCTGCCCGAGGGCGTGCGCGCCCTCTTGCCCTCGCTCACCGCCGACCTGGCCGGCCTGGCCACGTTGCAGTCCACCCACCCGGGTGAAGACGGCTCGGCCCGCCTGCTGGTGCGCCTGGGCGATGGCCAGACGGTCGAGAGCGTGCTGCTGCCGCGGGATGGGGTCTGCGTGTCCTCGCAAGTGGGCTGCGCGGTGGGGTGCGTGTTCTGCATGACGGGCAAGGAGGGCCTGGTGCGCCAGGTCAGCAGCGGCGAGATCGTGGCCCAGGTGGTGCTGGCGCGCCAGCAGCGGCCTGTCAAGAAGGTGGTGTTCATGGGCATGGGCGAGCCCTCGCACAACCTGGAGAACGTGATGGAGGCCATCGAGCTGCTGGGCACCGAGGGCAACATCGGCCACAAGAACCTGGTGTTCTCGACCGTGGGGGACGAGCGCGTTTTCGAGTGCCTGCCGCAGGGCGTGGTCAAGCCGGCCCTGGCCTTGTCCTTGCACACCACCAAGGCGGAGCTGCGCGCCGAGCTGCTGCCGCGCGCGCCCCGCATCGATCCGGCCGATCTGGTCGAGATGGGCGAGCGCTATGCCCGCGCCACCGACTACCCCATCCAGTACCAGTGGACGCTGATCGAGGGCGTCAACGACAGCGAGGAAGAGCTCGATGGCATCGTGCGCCTGCTCAAGGGCAAGTTCGCGTTGATGAACATGATCCCTTACAACAGCGTGCCCGAGCTGCCCTATGCGCGCCCCTCTTGGGAGCGTGCCGCGGCCATCGCCCGTTCGCTGCACCAGCGCGGTGTGCTGACCAAGCTGCGTCAGTCGGCCGGGCAGGACGTCGAGGGGGGCTGTGGCCAGTTGCGGGCGCGGGCGGCGGCACCGAAGGCCGAGCGCCAGGCTGCGCTCAAGGCCCAGCGCATCACCCTGCACCCGGTGCCCATCAAGGCGCCACCGTCTGCCTGACGGCGTGCTCCCAGTTGGCCATGCGGGCCTCGGCCTCGCTGCGTGAGAGGGTGGGCAGGAAGCGGCGGTCGACCTGCCACTGGGCTTCCAGTTCGCCCAGGTTCTGGTAGACGCCCGTGCTCAGGCCGGCCAGGTAGGCCGCGCCCAGGGCCGTGGTTTCGATGACCTTGGGGCGCACCACGGGGATGCCCAGCAGGTCGGCCTGGATCTGCATCAGCAGGTCGTTGACGCAGGCGCCGCCGTCCACGCGCAGTTCGCTCACCGGCGCACCGCCCCGGGCCACGGCGTCGCGGCTCATGGCCTGCAGCAGGGCCGCGCTCTGGAAGGCGATGCTCTCCAGCGCCGCGCGGGCGATGTGCGCCACGGTCGAGCCCCGCGTGAGGCCGACGATGGCCCCGCGGGTGTCGGCGTTCCAGTAGGGCGCACCCAGGCCGGTGAAGGCGGGCACGAAGACCACGCCGCCGGCATCCGGCACGCTCTCGGCGAGCTGCTGCACCTCGCTGGAGGCGGAGATGGCGCGCAGCCCATCGCGCAGCCACTGCACCACCGCGCCACCGATGAAGACGCTGCCTTCGTTGGCATAGACCGGCGTGGCGCCCGGCTGGGCCGCGGCCGTGGTGATCAGGCCGTTGGCGCTGGCCTGGGCCTGCTCGCCCGTGTGCATCAGCATGAAGCAGCCGGTGCCGTAGGTGTTCTTGGCCAGCCCCGCCTTGAAGCAGGCCTGCCCGAAGAGCGCGCTCTGTTGGTCGCCCGCGATGCCGCCAATGGGCAGGCCTTGGAGGCCGTGGCCACCGTCGCCCAGCGCGGTCGTGTCCCCGAAGTGGGCGCTCGATGGCTTGACCTCGGGCAGCAGGGCGCGAGGGATGTTCAACAGCGCCAGCAGCTCGTCGTCCCACTGCTGGGTGTGGATGTTGAAGAGCAGGGTGCGCGAGGCGTTGCTCACGTCGGTGGCGTGCACGCGGCCTTGCGTGAGCTGCCACACCAGCCAGGTGTCGACGGTGCCGAAGGCCAGCTCGCCCCGTTCGGCGGCGGCGCGGGCGCCGTCCACGTGGTCGAGGATCCACTTGAGCTTGGTGGCCGAAAAGTAGGCGTCGATGCGCAGGCCCGTCTTGCGCTGGAACAGCTCGCTGTGGCCCGCCTCGCGCAGGGCGGCGCAGGTGGGCTCGGCGCGGCGGTCCTGCCAGACGATGGCGTTGTAGACGGGCTCGCCGGTGCGGCGGTTCCACACCACCGTGGTCTCGCGCTGGTTGGTGATGCCGATGGCGTGGATGGCGCTGGCGCGCAGTCCGGCCTTGGCCAGCACCTCCTGGGCCGTGGCGAGCTGGGTGTCCCAGAGTTCACGCGGGTCGTGCTCGACCCAGCCTGGTTGCGGGTAGATCTGGCGGAACTCGCGCTGGGCCATGGCCGCGATCTGCCCGTCGGCACCGAACACGATGCTGCGCGAGCTGGAGGTGCCCTGGTCGAGGGCAAGCAGGTAGGTCATGGCGTGTCTCGGGGTCTCTTGTTCTGGGGATCAGGGCGCCACCACGCATTCCACGCCGGCATCGGCCAGCAGGGGCGCAAAGGCCGCTGGCGGCTCGGCGTCGGTGTAGAGCATGTCGATCTCGTCCATGCGGGCCTGGTGGACCATGGCGGGGCGGCCGAACTTGCTGTGGTCGGCGGCGACCCACACCTGGCGCGACTGCTCGATGATGGCGCGCGCCACCTTCACTTCGCGGTAGTCGTAATCGCGCAGGGTGCCGTCTTCTTCGATGCCGCTGATGCCGATCAGGCCGATGTCGACCTTGAACAGGCGGATGAAGTCGACCGTGGCCTCGCCGATGATCCCGCGGTCCTTGGGCCGCACCACGCCGCCGGCGATGATGACCTCGCAGTGCGGGTTGTCGGAGAGGATGGCCGCCACGTTGAGGTTGTTGGTGATGACGCGCAGGCCCTTGTGGTGCATCAGCTCGCGGGCCACGGCCTCGGTGGTGGTGCCGATGTTGAGGATCAGCGAGCAGCCATCGGGGATGCGTGCGGCCACAGCGCGGGCGATGCGCGCCTTGCCGTCGGACTGCAGGGCCTGGCGCTGGCGGTAGGCGATGTTCTCGGTCGTGGACGTGGGCATGCGCACGCCACCATGGAAGCGCGTCAGCAGGCCGGCTTCGGCGAGCTGCTGCACGTCGCGCCGCACGGTCTGCAGCGTGACGCCGAACTGCTCGGCCAGGGCTTCGACGGTGACGGTGCCGCGGTTGCGGACCTCGTCGAGCAAAGCGGTGTGTCGGGGTTTGAGGCTCATGGTGTGGATGATGCCGCCCGGCTGGCCTGGCCTCCCCCCGTGTTCGGGTGAGGTTCGCCTCGCGCTCAAAACGCGCCGAACGAAGAACGCCTCGCAGCTTAAAGCGAAGAAAACGAAATCATCACAGGGTTAGACCTGAGGGTTTGCCGCGTCAAAACTGGTACAAAAGAAAAAGGCGAACACGAACCGCGCCAAAAAACAAACAATCGCGCTTTCGTTTCTCGCCGCGGCACCGCGGTTCCCGCCCATGCCATCCCACCCTTCTCCCCTGGAGCAGCCTGTTTTGACCTCATCCCTGAGCGCTTCGTCGGCGTCCGCACGCCCGGCCGCCGTGCCCACCCAAGTCGACGTGCTGGTGGTGGGCGGCGGCATCAATGGCGCCGGCATCGCCCGGGACCTGGCCGGCCGTGGCTGGCGCGTGCTGCTCGTCGAGCAGGACGACCTGGCCGCCCATACCTCATCGTCCTCCACCAAGCTGATCCATGGGGGGCTGCGCTACCTCGAGTACAAAGAGTTCTCGCTGGTGCGCAAGGCCTTGCAGGAGCGCGAAGTGCTGCTCAAGAGCGCGCCCCACATCATGTGGCCGCTGCGCTTCGTGATGCCGCACGACCCGGCCATGCGCCCGGCCTGGCTGATCCGACTGGGCCTGTTCCTCTACGACCACCTGGCCCGCCGCGAGGTGCTGCCTGGCTCGAACGGCGTGAACCTGCGCACCGATCCGGTCGGTGCGCCGCTGCACGAGCGTTACACCCAGGGCTTTGTCTACTCCGATGGCTGGGTGGACGATGCCCGCCTGGTGGTGCTCAACGCGCTCGACGCCCAGGCCAGGGGCGCCACCCTGCTGACCCGCACCCGCTGCACCGCCGCCCAGCGCAGCGCCACCGGCTGGACGGCCACCGTGCAGACCGCCGACGGCACGTCGCACACCGTCGAGGCCCACGCCCTGGTCAATGCCGCCGGCCCCTGGGCCGAGAGCTTCCTGCGTGGCACCGCGCGCGCAGCCGGCCAGGAGGCGCTCGCCACCAAGCACCTGCGCCTGGTCAAGGGCTCGCACATCGTCGTGCCCAAGTGCTTCGAGCACGACCACGCCTACATCTTCCAGAACCCCGACAAGCGCATCATCTTCGCCATCCCCTACGAGCAGGACTTCACCCTGATCGGCACCACCGACCAGGAGCTGCACGGCGACCCGCGCGGCGCCCGGATCGATGCCGACGAGGTGGCCTACCTCTGCGAGCAGGCCAGCCGCTACTTCACCAGGCCCATCACCCCGGCCGATGTGGTCTGGACCTACGCCGGTGTGCGCCCCTTGCTCGACGATGCGGCCGGTGACCCGTCTGCCGTGACGCGCGACTACCTGCTGGAGTGCAACACCGAGGCCGCGCCCCTGCTGAGCGTCTGGGGCGGCAAGATCACCACTTTCCGCAAGCTGGCCGAAGACGCCGCCGCCGACGTGGGCCGCATGCTGGGCGACGCCCGCCAGCCCTGGACGGAGCACGCCAGCCTGCCCGGTGGCGACCTGAGCGCCTGGATTGGCCAGCCCCAGCGCCCCGACACCGATTTCGAGCGCTTCGTCACCGCGCTGCGCACCCGTCACGCCTGGCTGCCGGCCGAACTGGCACGCCGCCTGGCCCGCGCCTATGGCAGCCGCGTTGCGCAGGTGCTGGCACAGGCTCAACAACTGAGCGACCTGGGCGAGGAGATTGCGCCGGGTCTGTTTGAAGCCGAGTTGCGCTATCTGCAGCGCGAAGAATGGGCCGTGAGCGGCGACGACGTGCTCTGGCGTCGCAGCAAGCTCGGCCTGCATTACACCGAAGCCCAACGCCAGTGCGTGGCGGCCTGGATGGAGACCCATGACGTGACAAACAAGAGGACACCCGCATGAAGTTGTCCCTCGATGGCATCAGCAAGAAGGTCGGGGCTGCGCCCTGGCTCTACGAGATGAGCCTCGCCCCCCAACCCGGCGCCGTGACGGTGCTGCTGGGTGCCACCCAGGCCGGCAAGACCAGCCTGATGCGCATCATGGCCGGCCTCGATGTGCCCAGCACCGGCCGCGTGACCGTCGATGGCCAGGACGTGACCGGCACGCCCGTGCGCGAGCGCAACGTGGCCATGGTCTACCAGCAGTTCATCAACTACCCGTCGATGACGGTGTACGACAACATCGCCTCGCCGCTCAAGCTCGGTGGCCAGCCCCAGGCCGACATCGACCGCCGCGTGCGCGAACTGGCGGCCAAGCTGCACATCGACGTCTTCCTCGATCGCCTGCCAGCGGCCCTCTCGGGTGGCCAGCAGCAGCGCGTGGCCCTGGCGCGGGCTCTGGCCAAGAACGCCCCGCTGATGCTGCTGGACGAGCCCCTGGTCAACCTCGACTACAAGCTGCGCGAGGAACTGCGCGAAGAGCTCTCGGCCTTCTTCGCCAGTGGCAACGCCACCGTCATCTACGCCACCACCGAGCCCGCCGAGGCCCTGCTGCTGGGCGGCTACACCGCCGTGATGGACCAGGGTGAGCTGCTGCAGTACGGCCCCACGGCCGAGGTGTTCCACCGCCCGAAGTCGCTGCGCGTGGCTCGTGCCTTCAGCGATCCGCCCATGAACCTCATCCCCGGTGAGCTGCAAGGCATCGCGGTGCGCCTGCAAGGCGGGCCGCTGATGCCCCTGAGCGTGCCGCACCACGCGTCCCGCGCCCTGACCATCGGCGTGCGCGCCAGCGCCCTGCGCGTGCACGAGCGCGATGGCGACGTGGCCTTGCCTGGCACCGTCGAGCTGGCCGAGATCTCGGGCTCCGACACCTTTGTGCACGTGCACACCGCCGTGGGCGAACTCGTGGCCCAGCTGACCGGCGTGCACGACTTCGAACTGGGCAGCGCGCTCACCCTCTACCTGAGCCCGGCGCAGGCCTATGCCTTCGACGCCGCAGGCGACCTGCTGGTGGCCCCGCACGTCCCACACCGCAGCCACGGAGCACGCTGATGGCCCGCATCGACCTCGACCTCGCCCACTCCTACAAGCCCGATCCGCAAAGCGACGCCGACTACGCGCTCACGCCGCTGAAGATGAGCTTCGAAGACGGTGGCGCCTACGCCTTGCTCGGCCCCTCGGGTTGCGGCAAGACCACCATGCTCAACATCATGTCGGGCCTGCTGGTGCCATCGCACGGCACCGTGACCTTCGATGGGCAGGACATGACCCGCGCCACGCCGCAGGCGCGCAACATCGCCCAGGTCTTCCAGTTCCCGGTCATCTACGACACCATGACCGTGGCCGAGAACCTGGCCTTCCCGCTGAAGAACCGCAAGGTGCCGGCCGCACAGATCAAGGCCCGCGTGGGCCAGATCGCCGAGATGCTGGAGATGAGCCACCAGCTCGACATGCGCGCCGCCGGACTGAGCGCCGACCAGAAGCAGAAGATCTCGCTGGGCCGTGGCCTGGTCCGCCCCGATGTGGCCGCCGTGCTCTTCGACGAGCCGTTGACCGTGATCGACCCGCACCTGAAGTGGCAGCTGCGCCGCAAGCTCAAGCAGATCCACCACGAGCTCAAGCTCACCCTGATCTACGTGACCCACGACCAGGTCGAGGCGCTCACCTTTGCCGACCAGGTGGTGGTGATGACGCGTGGCAAGGTGGTTCAGCTCGGCACCCCGGAGGCCCTGTTCGAGCGCCCGGCGCACACCTTCGTGGGCCACTTCATCGGCTCGCCCGGCATGAACTTCGTGCCCGCCGAAGTGAGCGCGGGCATGGTCAAGGTGGGTGGCCAGGCGCTGGCCCCCGTCCAGGCAGGCCCGTCGCTGCAGGGCGAGATCAAGCTGGGCATCCGCCCCGAGTACCTGGGCCTGACCGTGCGCGATGCCGTGGGCACCCTGTCGGCCACCGTGCGCCAGGTGCAGGACATCGGCACCTACCAGCTGGTGACCTGCGATGCCGCCGGCACCGTGCTTAAGGCCCGCCTGGCCCCGGATGCCCAGGCTCCGGCCGTGGGCAGCCATGTGGGCCTGCAGGTGCTCAACCCGCACACCTGCTACTACCAGAACGAGGAGCTCATGGTATGAGCGTGACGACCAAACCGGTGAACCAGAAGGCCTGGTTCCTCATCCTGCCCGTGCTCATCTGCGTGGCCTTCTCGGCCATCATCCCGCTGATGACCGTGGTGAACTACTCGGTGCAGGACATCATCTCCCCCGAGCGCCGCGTGTTCGTGGGCACGGAGTGGTTCGTGTCCGTCATGCGCGACGAGGACCTGCATGCCGCGCTCTGGAACCAGATGCGCTTCTCGCTGGCCGTGCTGGCGGTGGAACTGCCGCTGGGCATCATGCTGGCGCTCTCCATGCCTGCCGATGGCTGGAAGGCCTCGGCCACGCTGGTGACGGTGTCGCTCTCGCTGCTGATCCCCTGGAACGTGGTGGGCACCATCTGGCAGATCTTCGGCCGTGAAGACATCGGCCTGATGGGCTACACCCTGGCCAGGCTGGGTATCGAGTACAGCTACACCGGCAACGCCACGCAGGCCTGGCTCACCGTGCTCTTGATGGACGTGTGGCACTGGACCCCGCTGGTGGCCCTGCTGGCCTACGCCGGCCTGCGCAGCATCCCCGATGCCTATTACCAGGCGGCGCGCATCGACGGCGCCAGCAAGCTGGCCGTGTTCCGCTACATCCAGCTGCCCAAGATGCAGGGGGTGCTGATGATCGCCGTGCTGCTGCGCTTCATGGACTCTTTCATGATCTACACCGAGCCCTTCGTGCTGACCGGCGGGGGGCCTGGCAATGCCACGACCTTCCTCTCGCAGTACCTCACGCAGAAGGCCGTGGGCCAGTTCGACCTGGGCCCCGCCGCCGCCTTCTCGCTGATCTATTTCCTCATCATCTTGCTGTTCTGCTTCGTGCTCTACAACTGGATGCAGCGCCTCGGCCAGGCAGAGAAGGAGGTCCAGTCGTGACCCAAGCCCGCTTTCAGAAGAGGAGCCTCTTCCTCATCGCCTACCTGGTCTTCGCCCTGTTGCCCATCTACTGGATGATCAACATGAGCTTCAAGACCAACGAGGAGATCCTCTCGTCCTTCAGCCTGTGGCCCCAGGCCTTCACCTGGGCCAACTACGCCACCATCTTCACCGATGAGAGCTGGTACTCGGGCTACATCAACAGCCTGATCTACGTCGGCATCAACACGGTGATCTCGATCGCGGTGGCGCTGCCTGCGGCCTATGCCTTCAGCCGCTACAGCTTCCTGGGCGACAAGCACGTGTTCTTCTGGCTGCTGACCAACCGCATGACGCCGCCGGCCGTGTTCCTGCTGCCCTTCTTCCAGCTCTACACCACCGTGGGGCTGATGGACACGCACATCGCCGTGGCCCTGGCCCACCTGCTGTTCAACGTGCCCTTGGCCGTGTGGATCCTGGAGGGCTTCATGACGGGCATCCCGCGCGAGATCGACGAGACCGCCTACATCGATGGCTACAGCTTCCCGCGCTTCTTCCTCACCATCTTCCTGCCCCTGATCAAGGCGGGTGTGGGTGTGGTGGCCTTCTTCTGCTTCATGTTCTCGTGGGTGGAGTTGCTGCTCGCCCGCACGCTGACCAGCGTCAACGCCAAGCCCATCGTGGCCACGATGACCCGCACCGTGAGCGCCTCGGGCATGGACTGGGCCACGCTGGCTGCGGCCGGTGTGCTCACCATCGTGCCCGGCGCCATCGTCATCTGGTTCGTGCGGCACTACATCGCCAAGGGCTTCGCCATGGGGCGGGTTTGACCCCCAAAGGAGACAGACATGTTCAGTTGGATGGCTTGGACCACACCTGTGGCCGTCTTTTTTACCTGCATCGTGCTGATGCTGATCGGCATGACGGTCTGGGAGATCAAGTCCCCCACGGTGATGCGCAAGGGCTTCCTGCCGATTGCGACCACGCGGGGTGATCGCCTGTTCATCGGCCTGCTGAGTGCGGCCTACATCAACCTGGCCTTTGTGGGCCTGTCCGAGAAACTGGCTCAGTGGCTGAGCCTGTCGGAAGAGCCCAGCATCTGGGTCAGCTTTGTGGTGTCCATGGCCTTCCTGGGCCTGGTCATGCGCAAGGGTTGACCCGGCTTCCCAAGAGCCCGCCCACCGATCACAAAGGGAAACCGGCCTGGCGCTGCCCCGAGGCCGTCCAAACCCGCACAGCAAACGGGGCAGCAGCGTTCGACGTCTGACTGAGGAGACACACCATGAAGATGCGTTACACCGCGATGGCCCTGGCAGCTGCCTGCGCCATGGGCTCGATGACGGCCCGTGCCGATGAGGCTGCCGCGAAGAAGTGGATCGACAGCGAGTTCCAGCCCTCCACGCTGAGCAAGGCCCAGCAACAGGCCGAACTCAAGTGGTTCATCGATGCGGCCGCCAAGCTCAAGGCCAAAGGCGTGACCGAGATCTCCGTGGTCTCCGAGACCATCACGACGCACGAGTACGAATCCAAGACCCTGGCCAAGGCCTTCAGCGAGATCACCGGCATCAAGGTCAAGCACGACCTGATCCAGGAAGGTGACGTGGTCGAGAAGCTGCAGACCTCGATGCAATCGGGCAAGTCCATCTACGACGGCTGGATTTCCGACTCCGACCTGATTGGCACCCACTACCGTTACGGCAAGATCCTCAACCTCACCGACTACATGAGCGGTGCGGGCAAGGACTTCACCAACCCGGGCATCGACCTCAAGGACTACATCGGCACCAAGTTCACCACGGCGCCCGATGGCAAGCTCTACCAGTTGCCCGACCAGCAGTTCGCCAACCTCTACTGGTTCCGCGCCGACCTCTTCGACCGCAAAGACCTGAAGGACAAATTCAAGGCCAAGTACGGCTACGACCTGGGCGTGCCGCTCAACTGGTCGGCCTACGAAGACATTGCCGAGTTCTTCACCAACGACGTGAAGAACATCGATGGCAAGCCCATCTATGGCCACATGGACTACGGCAAGAAGGACCCCTCGCTGGGCTGGCGTTTCACCGACGCCTGGCTGTCGATGGCCGGTACCGCCGACAAGGGCATGCCCAATGGCCTGCCGGTGGACGAGTGGGGCATCCGCGTCGCGGCCGACAAGTGCACCCCGGTGGGGGCTTCGGTCGAGCGGGGTGGTGCGACCAACTCGCCGGCCGCCGTCTACGCCCTGACCAAGTACGTCGACTGGATGAAGAAGTACGCGCCCAAGGAAGCCACGGGCATGACCTTCGGTGAAGCCGGTCCGGTGCCCGCCCAGGGCCAGATCGCCCAGCAGATCTTCTGGTACACCGCCTTCACGGCCGACATGACCAAGAAGGGCCTGCCCGTGGTGAACGCCGATGGCACGCCGAAGTGGCGCATGGCCCCTGGCCCCAACGGCCCGTACTGGAAGCCCGGCATGCAGAACGGCTACCAGGACGTGGGTTCGTGGACCTTCTTCAAGGACCACGATGCCAACAAGACCGCGGCAGCCTGGCTCTATGCCCAGTTCATCACGGCCAAGACCACCTCGCTGAAGAAGACCATCGTGGGCCTGACGCCGATCCGCGAGTCCGACATCCAGAGCAAGGCCATGACCGACATGGCGCCCAAGCTGGGTGGCCTGGTCGAGTTCTACCGCAGCCCGGCACGCGTGGCCTGGTCGCCGACCGGCACCAACGTGCCCGACTACCCCAAGCTGGCCCAGCTCTGGTGGAAGAACGTGGCCCAGGCCGTGACGGGTGAAAAGACACCGCAAGGCGCGATGGACAACCTGGCCAAGGAGATGGACGACGTGATGGCCCGCCTGGAGCGCGCCGGCATGGCCCATTGCGCGCCCAAGCTGAACAAGAAGGAAGACGCGGCCAAGTGGCTGAGCGACACCGGCGCGCCCTGGAAGAAGCTGGCCAACGAGAAGCCCAAGGGCGAGACCATCGCGTACGAGAAGCTGCTGGGCGCCTGGAAGGAAGGCAAGGTGCGCTGAGGCACCGGCCGCCGCACCTTGGTGTGGGGATGGGCCCCGTTCCAGACGTCCGGGGCCTTCTTGGGGCTGCGAGGGCCGTGCCGTGTGCACGGGGCTCGCAGCCCTTTTTCATGGGGGAGGTGCGCTCAGCGCTGCTGGCCCCATTTGCGCACGGTCAACCACTCCAGCGTCTGGAAGCCGATGCCTTCCACCGCCAGCCCGATCAGGATGACCAGGGCCAGACCTGCGAAGACCCGGTCGGTGTAGAGCTCGTTGCGGTTCTGGAAGATGTACCAGCCCAGGCCGCCCTGGCCTGATGACGCGCCGAACACCAACTCCGCCGCGATCAGGGTGCGCCATGCAAAGGCCCAGCTCACTTTCAGGCCCGAGACGATGGCTGGCAGCGCGGCGGGCACCAGGATCTGCAGCACGTAGCGCAGCCCGGTGAGGCCGTAGTTGCGGCCCGCCATGCGCAGGGTCTCGGGCACACCCTGGAAGCCGGCGAAGGTGCTCAGCGCCAGGGGCCACAGCACCGAGTGCACCAGCACGAAGAGCAGGCTGCCCTGGCCCAGGCCGAACCACAGCAGGGCCAGGGGCAGCAAGGCGATGGCCGGCAAGGGGTTGAACATGGCCGTGAGCGTGGCCAGGAGGTCGCGTCCCAGCTGGCTCGACACCGCCAGCGCCGTGAGGGCGAAGGCACTCAGCACGCCCAGCGCATAGCCTTCCAGCAAGGTCAGCAGAGAGGTGCGCGATTTCAGCAGCAGTTCGCCCGAAGCCAGACCGTCGCCCAGGGCCTGCGCGGTGGCCACGAAGGTGGGCAGCAGCAGGTCGTTGGCCTGCCAGCGCGCCGCCAGTTCCCACACCAGGGCGATCAGGACGAGGATCAGGCCCTTGCGCAGCCAGCCCTGTTGCCA
>NZ_JAIZVX010000296.1 GCF_021768455.1 Aquabacterium sp.
CATCTATACCCATCCTATACCGATGGTTCGGTGATCCTTCGGCCATCCTATATCCATGGTATACCGAAGCTATATTCTTTTCTTCTGCCTTCACTCCAAAGAAATCTGAGATTCCTTGATCTTATAGTTCGACATGCCCTTACGGAACATGTCGAACAGCAGGATTACTCATAATGCACCAGGCATATACACGCAGACCTTTGGTAGACACACAATAGTTCAAAGCATCTACCACTATATCTCTATACCGCTTTCTAGTAAATATATCTAACCAGCTAACTATTTGAAATGTTAGAAAATAAACACCTTGTTGGTCTTTTATTACATAACTATCTGGCATAATGCTAATGTAACGTGAGTTCGGGATAATTAAACAGCAAAAAAGGTGTTGAAATTGTCTATTAATTGTACCACCAATTGATAAACGTTCAACCACCTTTTATGCTTAAGGATAAAATTATAGAAATTTTTGTACCTGCCGATGATTTTTGTATTTCGTTTTCAGATTGTATCCAACACTATCGGCTGGAAAGTAATGAAATCAAGCACCGTAACCGAAAAGCTTCCTTAACCGATTCTGAAATTATTGCCATTCTAATTTTCTTTCACTACGGCTCATTTACCAATTTTAAGCACTACTATTTACACTATGTAAAAGCTCATTTAAGTGATTGTTTCCCTGGCTTAGTTTCCTACAATCGTTTTATTGAATTACAGCAAAGGGTAGCTGTACCCATGATGTTGTTCTTAAAAATGTGCTGTTTGGGCAAATCAAGGGGAATTAATTTCGTAGATTCTACCCACATTAAAGTGTGCCACAACAAACGCATCCGTCAGAACAAAGTGTTTAAAAATGTAGCTGAAAGGGGCTTTACTTCCATTGGTTGGTTTTATGGTTTTAAGCTACACCTCATTATCAATGACAAAGGCGAGATTTTGTCTTTTTATTTAACCAAAGGTAATGTGGATGATAGAAATATTAAAGTGATGCAAAGCCTTACAGAAGACATATTCGGAAAGCTTTTTGGCGATAAGGGTTACATCTCCAAAGCCTTATCAGACTTGCTTTTTGCGGATGGAATACAACTCATTACCAAGGTAAAAAAGAACATGCAAAAGCAAGATTTAACTGCTACAGATAAAATACTTTTACGTAAAAGAGCAGTGATAGAATCCGTGAATGACGAACTCAAAAATATTTGCCAGTTACAGCATACAAGACACCGCTCTATCAATGGGTTTCTGTTCAATGTAATGAGTACATTGGCAGCTTATTCTTTCTTCACTAAAAAACCTTCGCTCAACATCCAAATGGAAGAATCTAAACAACTTTATTTGGCTGCTTAAACCGAACTCACGTTAATGTAATTATTTTACTGTAGCAAATGCTACATTTAGTAAAACGGCGTAGGCTCAGCCATACGCCGAGTGCAAATGGTGCAAACTACGACTAGT
>NZ_JAIZVX010000297.1 GCF_021768455.1 Aquabacterium sp.
ATTGTATCTTGTAGACCATATGTATGGACGCCTAGGATGAGCTATTGATGGTCTGAAACGAATGTATACATCATGAGATATGACTTGTCCGGTACATGTACAATAACTCAAAGTGCAATATTTCACCATAAAGTCAAGGTGATGGATGGGAAGTAAGGATCGGAGGGTACTTACTGACATTGTATCTTGTAGACCATATGTATGGACGCCTGGGATGAGCTATTGATGGTCTGAAACGTATGTATACATCATGAGATATGACTTGTCCGGTACATCCAATGAATTAATTGGTCGTGATCAGATACCGGTTGTGGACAAAATGAGGTATTTTTCGTGATCAACATCAACTGATCTATTCAACAAACACCCGTATTTGGTTCCAGATATCATTATATACATTCTAGACAACAAATCAAGCTATCAAACTCTGTAAACGGACCTTTATTACAAAAGTTATTACCTGAACAAAATGGTTTTACCCTAAAATGTCGTGATTATTTATCGCCTTACCATATGTCACTCGTCCCCACGAGCTGCAATGAGTCAATACTCTTAATACAATCAAGATCATATATATATCTGTCGATGTGACGCTTCCTACTGTGTGTACAATCAGTATGAGTGTGTATATATAAGGACCAAAAAGTCGATTTTGTGACATTTTATGGGGAAAATGGTATTAAATGGTCAATATGACTGTGTTAGTTGTTCAACACCCGGGTACTTGAGAGAGAACATCTGTATACCTCATAAATGAGCTGCGATTCAAGCTATAATACATGGTAAATGGTCCAGTATCACAAAAGTTATACTGGTTTGTAACTTTTAAAGGGTGTGAAATTTCGAGAAATTTCCACACTATACATGACGCATCTCGAGTAAATCATATCCGCACCTGATTAAACTCATTGGTAACTCATAAGTACTATTATACCTACAATCTGATGTCTCCTCGGCCATTAACACATCCGTCTTCCATGTGTAATACTCACTTATGTGGACCAAAATTTCGAAAAAGTTGAAAAATCCCGTGTTACACCATGATATGACTCTCAAATGGTGCCAATACCCCAACGTATGCTATGCAGACGAGTGACCTACATGTATATCTATCATCGGATATGCTGAGAAGCCTAGTGTGAGCCATAAAACTCGCACAGCATTACTTACAAAATGTGCATTTCGAGAAATTTCGTCAAAAATCACCATAAAATCAAAGTGATCGACAGGAAGTAAGGATCGGAGAGTACTTATTCACAATGTTTCTTGTAGAACATATACAGGGACGACTCGGATAAGCTATTGATGGTCTGAAACATCTTAATACATCATGAGATATGACTTGGCCGGTACACATTCCGAAAAAGACAGAAGCACTTTGACACCATATAGTCAGGGTGATGGATGGGAAGTAAGGATCGGAGGGTACTTATTGACATTGTATCTTGT
>NZ_JAIZVX010000207.1 GCF_021768455.1 Aquabacterium sp.
GTGGGTGTTTTCCCGGGGTGATGGCGCCCAGGCGGGGCCGTTCTGGGGTGTTTTGCGTCCGAAATGCCCAGTCTTTGACCTTGAACTTTGTGGGGCCACCGCCATCTGTCTTGCACGGAGCCCGCACTTGCGCACAATGCGGGCTGTCTTAACCGCCCACATGGGCAAGGATGTTCACTTGAGCAAGTTCCGCAAAGGTCTTCTGGCTTTGATGGTCGCCGTGGCAGGTGTCGGCATGGTGTCGGCCCCGATGGACGTGGAGGCCAAGCGCCTTGGCAGCGGCCGCCCCGCCGGCATGCAGCGTCAGATGCCCGCCAAGCCTGTCGACAACGGCAGCCCCGCCGTCAAGCCCGGACAGCAGGCCACCAATGCGGCGCCGGCCACCCCGGCCGCGCCGCCGGCTGCGGCCCCTGGCAAGCGTTCCTGGATGGGCCCGCTGGCCGGTCTGGCCGCCGGTCTGGGCATCGCCGCGCTGGCCAGCCATTTCGGCTTCGGCGAGGCTTTGGGCAATTTCATGACCATGGCCCTGGTGGCGATGGCCGCCGTGTTCCTGATCGGCTTCCTGATGCGCAAGTTCGGCAAGGGCGCTGCCGCCCAGGGCCCGCAGCTGGCCGGCGCTGTTGCGCCTTATGGTCAGCCGCAGCAGCCCCAGGCTGCACAGCCTTCGGCTTTCGAGCGCTCGGCCACGCCGCAGCCCGGCAGCTTCGGCGCCACGGGCGGCCTGTCGGGCACGCCGGGTGCGCAGCCTTTCTCTGCCACGGGCGCGGCCAACGCGTCACCTGTGTCGGCCCTGCCGGCCGGCTTTGATGTGGCCGGTTTCGAACGCCTGGCCAAGATGATCTTCATCCGCCTCCAGGCCGCCAACGACGCCGGCAATGTGGACGATCTGCGCAAGTTCACCACGCCCGAGCTGTTCGCCTCTCTGCGTCTTGACCTGCAAGAGCGCGGCCAGACGCCGAACCAGACCGATGTGGTCGAGCTCCAGGCCGAGGTGGCGGACACGGCCCGCGACAACGGCCTGCTGATCGTGAGCGTGCGCTTCCATGGTCTGATCCGCGAAGAGGCCAACGCCCCTGCTGCGCCCTTCAGCGAACTGTGGCACCTGGTGCGCCCGCTCGACGAGAGCGCCGATTGGGCGATTGCCGGCATCACGCCGCTGGACGCCTGACGCTCCTCACCGGCATGTGAACTCGCAGCCGTGATCGACCATGAAAAAAGGCCCCTCGGGGCCTTTTTTCTTTGCCTGTGCGGCAGTTGACGCGGGGTGCAGAAGCCGATCAGGCCTTCTTGGCGTAGCCCGAGCACCAGCCCTTGGCGTTGGCCTGTTTGCCGCCCAGCAGGGGGCAGGCACCCCAGGCGTCACCGGCCTTGCCCTGGAAGAACTGGCAGTTGCCGCACACGGCGCCCGCTTTGTAGGTGGGGTATTTCTTGGCGTCGACCTTGGTGGCGTCGTGCTTGTAGCCCAGGCCGGCGGCGCCAGGGTCTTTTTCATCGGCATGGGCAGCGGCCTGGGCGTGGGCGCCGGTGGCGGTGGCCAGGGCGGCCACGGTGGCGGCAGCGGGCACGATGGTGAACATGAATTGGCGACGGCTTGTCATGGGGGGACTCCTGTGGGGTGGGGAACAAAAGCGGGTTTGACCCTGCTTTGACGCATCTTAGGCTGACTCTTGTTTTGTGTTCGGCGTCAGAATGGATTCGATCGCGTCAAATTGAGGTCGGATTGGCCTGAAAAGGAACAGAACATGGTCACGCAACCCGGCTGGCACGACGATGCCAGCACCCCCCGATACCGCAGCAGTGCCGCAGCCCGGATGGTCAACATCCCCGTGGCGACCTTGCGCGTGTGGGAGCGCCGGTACCAGGTGGTGGGCCCTGCTCAGGCACCGTCCGGGCACCGACTCTACTCCAGCCAGGACGTGCGCCGCTTGGTGCTGATCAAACAACTGGTGGACCAGGGCAACGGCATCGGCACCCTCGCCAACCTCGAGACAGCCCGCTTGCAGGCCATGGCCGACGAGGTGGCCGGCGTGGTGGCCGCCGTGGCCCACCCGGAAGCCGCCAGCCGGCCGGACAGCGCCCCGGTGCGCGTGCTGCTGCTGGGCAAGAGCCTCACGGCGCGCCATGTGCAGCTGGTGTCCGAACTGGAAGGTGCGGCCCTGGTGGCCCACCTGGGTGAGGGCACCGAGGCCGAGCTGGCGGCGCGTGGCCTGCAGGCCGATGTGCTGCTGGCCGATGTGGGCGCCCTGCACATGGACACCGTGCAGTGGCTCTGGCGCCTGAGTCGCCTGGTGGGCGCACAGCAGAGCGTGGTGGTCTATGGTTTTGCGGCCAAGCACGTGCTCGAGTCCCTCAGGGCGCGGGCCGTGGTGCTGCGCCGCGCACCCCTGGCGCCGGAAGAGCTGGCGAGTCTGGTGGCCGAGGTGGCCCGTGGCTGGCGCAGCCTGAGCCAGGCCCAGCCCACGGTGCCCCAGATGGCGCCACCACCCCGGTTTGACGCCGCCGCGCTCGACGCCCTGACCCAGGCCATGCCGCGTGTGGCCTGCGAGTGCCCGCAGCACCTGGCCCAGCTGGTGACCATGCTGGCGCAGTTCGAGACCTACAGCGCCGATTGCGAGACCCGCCAGCCGGCCGACGTGGCCCTGCATGCCTACCTCTACCGCGTGGCCGGGCAGGCCCGCGCCATGATGGAAGACGCCCTGGTCACCCTGGCCGAGGCCGAAGGCGTGGACCTGGCTGGGGTGATGTCCCGCGCCGCTGCGCCCATGGGTGCGGGCCGCGGCAGGAGCCCGGCCGACAAGGTGAGCGCGTGAGCGCCGCGACGCCAGTGCTGCCCTCCACCGCTGACATGGCCGACCTGGCCTGGCTGGGCGAAGGCCTGGTGCTGGTGGTGGGCGCCTCGGGGGGCGTGGGGCAGGCCTTGTTCGCCGTCTTGCAGGCCAGGCTGGGGGCGGAGCGGGTCCGGGCCGCATCGCGCCACACCGAGCCCCGGCTCGACCTGCTGGACGAAGCCTCGGTCGCGGCCGCCGCGCAGGCCGTGTCCGCCTGGGCTCAGGCCCAGGGTCAGCCGCTGCGCCTGGTGATCGATGCCACCGGCTTCCTGCACGGCCAGGGCTTTGAGCCCGAGAAGGCCTTGCGCCAGCTGGATCCGGCCCACATGGCGCACGCTTTTGCGGTCAACGCCATCGGGCCGGCCTTGTTGATGAAGCACCTGCTGCCCCTGCTGCCACGCCAGGGGCGCAGCGTGTTCGCCACGCTCTCGGCCAAGGTGGGCAGCATCGGAGACAACCGCCTGGGCGGCTGGCACAGTTACCGGGCATCCAAGGCCGCACTCAATCAGCTCGTGCGCACCGCCGCCATCGAGCTGGCACGCAGCAGGCCGCAGGCCTTGTGCGTGGCCCTGCACCCTGGCACGGTCGACACCGGGCTGTCGCAACCCTTTGCCAAAACCGGGCTCACGGTGCGTTCCCCCGCAGAGGCGGCAGAACGGCTGCTGGGCGTGATGGCTGGCCTGCCGGAAGGCGGCTCCGGCGGCTTTTTCGACAGCGAAGGCCGGCCTTTGCCCTGGTGATCAGGCCGCGTCCTCGCTGTCTTCTTCCTCGCCCAGGAAGCCCCCGCTCTGGTGGGCCCACAGGCGCGCATACAGCCCGCCCTGGGCCAGCAGTTCGGCGTGCGAGCCTTGCTCCACGATCCGGCCCTTGTCGAGCACGATGAGCCGGTCCATGGCGGCGATGGTCGACAGGCGGTGCGCGATGGCCACCACGGTCTTGCCTTCCATCAGGCGGTAGAGGCTGGCCTGGATGGCGGCTTCGACCTCGGAGTCGAGTGCGCTGGTGGCCTCGTCGAGCAGGAGGATGGGGGCGTCCTTGAGCATCACCCGGGCGATGGCGATGCGCTGCCGCTGCCCGCCCGAGAGCTTGACGCCGCGCTCGCCCACGTGGGCGTCGTAGGCGGTGCGATCCTTGAGGTCGACCAGGGACTGGATGAAATCGTGGGCTTCGGCCTTTTGCGCGGCTTCGATCATCTCGGCGTCGCCCGCATCGGGGCGGCCGTAGAGGATGTTGTCGCGCACCGAGCGGTGCAGCAGCGAGGTGTCCTGCGTGACCATGCCGATCTGGCGGCGCAGGCTGTCTTGCGTGACCTGGGTGATGTCCTGGCCATCGATCAGCACGCGGCCCGATTCCACGTCGTAGAAGCGCAGCAGCAGGTTGACGATGGTGGACTTGCCCGAGCCCGAGCGGCCCACCAGGCCGATCTTTTCACCGGCCCGGATGTGCAGGTTCAGGCCCTCGATCACCGAGCGCTCGCCACCGTAGTGGAAGCCCACGTTCTCGAAGCGCACATCGCCCTGGCTCACGTTCAGTTCGCGCGCGTCGGGCGCGTCGACCACGCTGTGCGCGCGGGCAATGGTGTTGATGCCGTCCTGGATGGTGCCGATGTTCTCGAAGAGGCCGGCCATCTCCCACATCATCCAGTGCGAAATGCCGTTGAGGCGCAGGGCCATGGCCGTGGCCGCGGCCACCGCGCCGATGCCCACCAGGCTTTGCGTCCACAGCCACAGGGCCACGCCCGCGGTCGACATGATCAGCAGCATGCTCAGGATGTGGTTGACCAGCTCGAACCAGCTGACCAGGCGCATCTGCCCGTGCACGGTGAGGAGGAACTCCTTCATCGCGTGGCGGGCGTAACCGGCTTCGCGGTTGGCGTGCGAGAACAGCTTGACGGTGGCGATGTTGGTGTAGGCGTCGGTGATGCGGCCGGTCATGAGCGAGCGGGCATCGGCCTGGGCGCGGGCCATCTTGCTCAGGCGCGGCACAAAGAAGGTCACGGCCGAGCCGTAGAGCAGCAGCCAGCCCAGGAAGGGCGCCAACAGCCAGCCATCGAAGTGGCCCACCACGGCGGTCATGGTCACGAAGTAGATGACGACGAAGACCAGGATGTCGCAGACGGTGAAGCAGCAGTCGCGCACCGCCAGGGCGGTCTGCATGACCTTGGTGGCCACGCGGCCGGCGAACTCGTCCTGGTAGAAGCCCATGCTCTGGCCCAGCATGTGCCGGTGGAACTGCCAGCGCAGCTTCATGGGGAAGTTGCCGGCCAGGGCCTGGTGCTTGAGCAGGGTCTGCACCCACACGGCGATCGGGCTGGCCAGGAGGATGAGGGCCAGCAGCAGGAGCTTGTCGCGCGACTGGGTCCAAAGCTGCGAGGGCTCGACCTGGCTGAGCCAGTCGACGATGTTGCCCAGCATGCTGAAGAGCAGGGCCTCGAAGGCGCCGATGGCCGCCGTCAGCGAGGTCATGCCCAGGATGTAGCGGCGCACACCGTGGGTGGCGGACCAGACGAAGGGCATGAAGCCCTTGGGTGGGGTGCGCGGGGGCGCGTCGGAAAAGGGGTGGACGAGGTTCTCGAACCAGCTCAGCACTAG
>NZ_JAIZVX010000079.1 GCF_021768455.1 Aquabacterium sp.
GCGCGAGCGAATGCCTTGTTCGCCCGTCAGCCTCCGCCGGCCCCGGGCGCCTGCCGCGGCCCCGTGACATCGGTGAACAGCTCGGCGCACAGCCCCCGCAGCCACTGGTGGCCGGGATCCTGGTGGTAGCGCGCGTGCCAGTGCTGCTTTACCTGAAAACCGGGCAGCGTCATGGGGCAGGCGTGCACCGCCAGGCCGTGGGTGAGGGCCAGTTTTTCACCGATGTGGCGGGGCAGGGTCGCCAGCAGGTCGGTGTTGGAGACGATGGCGCCCAGCCCCAGGAAACCCGGGATCGACAACACCACCTGCCGTGTGACCCCTTGTGCCTTGAGCGCGGTGGTCAGCAGGTGGCGGCCTGTCTCGGTCAGCAGGGCCACGTGCCCCTCGGCCTGGTAGGCCTTGAGCGTCAGGCGTTTGCCGATGCGCGGGTGCTGCGGGTGGGCCAGGCAGAGCCAGCTCTCGTCGTACAAGGTCTGCTGGTAGAAACCGGAGTCCAGCCCCGGCACATAGCCCAGGGCCAGGTCCGCCTCGCCCGATTCCAGCGCCCGCGCCGTGTCCGGCCCGATCAGCGCGGCTTCCAGCTGCACGCCCGGCGCCTGCGTTCGCACGCGCCGCAGCAGATCGGGCAACAGGGTCACGTGGCTGCCGTCGGTCATGCAGATGCGAAACAGCCGCGAAGCGGTGGCCGGGTCGAAGCGCGGCACCTGGGCGCTCACGCGGTGCAGGGCCGTGAGCGCATCCTGCACCAGTGGCCGCAAGGCATCGGCCCTCGGCGTGGGCTGCATGCCCTGCGGGGTGCGCACGAAGAGGGGGTCGTCGAACTGCTGCCTCAGCTTGCCCAGCCAGATGCTGACCGTGGGCTGGCTCTGGCCCAGCTGCTCGGCCGCACGGGTCACGCTGCGCGTGCTGCACAGCAGCTCGAACAGGTGCAGCAGCTTCAGGTCGGGCAGGGTCTGGACGGAGGCAGGCGAGGGCAGGGTGGCCAGGCTTCGGCTCATGGTGGTTCTCCGATTTGGCTCTCCATTGTGAAGGGCAATGTCGGCCATTGCGACCATTGCATGGACAACATGGTGATGCACTTGTTAAGGTGCGGCCTGTAGCCCCTCGGCCCCTCACCATGCTCGCCATCTTTTCGATCACCCTGCCCATCTACCTCCTGATCGCGCTCGGCTACCTCTCGGTCCGTGGCGGTCTCTTCGAAAAGGCCGACATGCGCACCTTTGGCAAGCTGGTCATGCAGATCTGCCTGCCCGCCTTGCTGTTCCGCTCCCTGTCTTCGCGCCCGCTCGACGAGATCTTCAACGGCACCTACCTGCTCGCCTATGGCGGCGGCTCGCTGCTCATGTTCGCCCTCGGGCGCTGGGCCGCCGGCCGCTGGTTGAACAAGAACCCTCAGCACAGCGCGCTCTTCGGCCTCGGGATGTCGGGCTCCAACAGCGGTTTCATGGGCTATCCCATCATCCTGCAGTTGTTGGGGCCTGAAGTGGCCGTGCCCTTTGCCCTCACCCTGGTCATCGAGAACCTGGTGATGCTGCCCCTGGCCATCACCCTGATCGACACCGATGGCAGCGACCAGGCCTCCCGCATGGCCGAACTCAAGGCCATCTTCCAACGCCTGGTGCGCAACCCGGTCGTCATGGCCATCCCGCTGGGGGTGCTCTTTGCCGCGCTGGAGTGGCGCCTGCCTGGCCCGGTCGACAAGCCCATCCAGCTGCTGGCAGCCGTGGCCAGCCCTGTGGCGCTCTTTGTGATCGGCGGTGTGCTGGTGGGACTCAAGGTGCGCGGCATGGGCAGCCAGATCCTCGTGGTCAGTGGCGCCAAGCTCTTGGGGCACCCGCTGGCCGTCGGCCTCATGGTGCTGGCCCTGCCGGCCATGAGCCCCGTCATGAGCCTCACCGCGGTGTGCCTGGCGGCCATGCCCATGCTCAGCATCTACCCGGTCATCGCACACCGCATCGGCCAGGAAGGCTTCTGCGCCGCAGCGCTGTTGCTCGCCACCTCGACCAGCTTCGTCACCATCAGCCTGGCCCTTTGGGTGCTGCACCAGGTGCCGGCCTGGGCGCCAGCCTTCCTCTCCCACGGCCATTGAGTCCACAATGACCCAGCCTGACGCCACCACCGCGACCATCTCTGCCCCTGTGCAACGCAGCCGCCATGTGGAAGGCCTCGTCTGCGGGCAGCCCACCACCGATGGCGCCGGCGTGCGGCTCCGGCGCGTGCTCACCCAGCATTGGCAGCACCGGCTCGATCCCTTCCTCATGCTCGACGCCTTCGGCAGCGACAAGCCGGACGACTACATTGCCGGCTTCCCCGAGCACCCGCACCGCGGTTTCGAGACCGTCACCTACATGATCGCCGGCCGCATGCTGCACCGCGACAGCGCCGGGCACGAAGGCCTGCTGGAGAACGGTGGCGTGCAGTGGATGACCGCAGGCCGCGGCGTGGTCCATGCCGAGATCCCCCAGCAGGAGGAGGGCGTGATGGAGGGCTTTCAGCTCTGGCTCAACCTGCCCGCTCGCGACAAGCTCTGCCCGCCCTGGTACCGCGACTTCAAGGCCGCCGAACTGCCCCGCTTCACGACCACAGCCGGTGTGGACGTGACCGTGATCGCTGGCAGCAGCCACGGCGTGGCCGGGGCGGTGAGCCGAGATGCCACCGAGGTGCTTTACCTCGACGTGCACCTGCCCGCAGGCCGAGCCTTTGCGCAGCCCCTGCCCGCCGAGCACAACGCTTTCCTGTATGTCTACCGCGGCGAACTCAGCGTGGCCGGCCAGACCGTGCCCACCGACCGCATGGCGGTGCTGGCCAACACGCCGGGTGCCGATGGCGTGGTGATCGAGGCCACGGCCGATGCGCGTGTGCTGCTGCTGTCGGCCAGACCCTTGCGTGAACCCATCGTGCAGTACGGCCCCTTCGTCATGAACACCCGCGACGAGATCGTCCAAGCGGTGGAGGACTTCCAGGCGGGGCGCCTGGGCTGAGGTGGGGAAGGGGCTCAGGGCGGCAGTGTGCTGTGGCGCGCGCGGGCAAGAAAAAAGCCCTGCGAGTCAACGACCTGCAGGGCTTTTCAGATTTTGGTGGCGCTTCACGGAGTTGATTGCTAGAGTCTATTCCCTCCCTATGAGGGCATGTTTCATAGAGAGGTTCGCTTGAGTTGAGGTTCCAAGGTGGGTTCCAAGGTCGCTAAAATGGCTCGACTATGGCCTACCAAAAGACACCCTCGCACCTTTGGAAAAAGTCCACCGGGCTGTACCACTTCAAACTGGGCATCCCTGCCCCGTTGCAGAAGCACTACCCCAGTGACACCCCTGGAAAGTTCAAGACGCACATCGTCGAGTCGCTGCATACCCACAACCGGGGTGAAGCACTGAAGCTGAAGGAGCCGTTGCTGGTCAAGTACCGTGGAGAGTTCAAGAGGCTGTCCTCAGGCGTTACCACCAAGGCTATCAATCCCGCCCAGGCGAGGGTGCCCATGCTCAGGGCTGCTATGGCTGAAGTGTTGTCCACTGATACGGACCATGCGGGCGAAGACGATGTGACCATGCTGGTTCTTCATGACGCCATGGAGCAGGCGGCGCGTGATATCGATAAGGAGGAGGGTCGGGAGGCCGCCGACCTTGCGCTGCGGAAGATGGCGAATCCTGGGAGGGCCACACTGAGGGAGGCTCTGAAGCAGTTCATGGCTCAGTCCGAGAACAAAGCCCAGACCGTGAACACCTATGACAAGGCGATGCGAGAACTGTTAGCCTTCTTGAAGGTAGACGATTGCCTCCCCGAGGACGTGACAGACGCCAAGGCCGTGGCCTATGTGGACATGCTCAATGCCGGGCCCCTGTCAAAGTCTGTCAAGGTGAAGCGAATCGGTGGGGTGCATCAAGTTTGGTTGAATATGCGTCGCAGAGGGTGGCCCATAAGTCCATGGTCTGACCACAAGCTGACTGAGCCCGCCAAGAAGCGTAGCAAGGCACTTGATGCGGACGCTTCTCGGGAACCCGACGCAGACAGCGAAGAGGGCGAAGACGTTCGACCGTTCACTGACGCTGAAGCCATCAAGATATTCACCCTTCCCGCGCCCAGCGATAAGCGTAGACGAACCTATACCCGGCCCCTTTTTCGTGAGCTTTACGCCCTGGGTTTTATAACAGGCATGCGCTTGAATGAAATTGTGAGCCTTCGTCCAATCGATATTACGGTTCTGGAGGAGGGGTGGCGTGTTGTCAATATTCCCAAGGAGGTGGCCAAGAAGAAGGCCAGCATTCGGAAAATTCCAGTCTGCCATCCCGTGGCGGTTGCCATTATTGATGCAAGGTTGGAAAAGCAAGCTGATAGCAAAGGGCGCTTGTATTCGGAATGCGCCCCTGGTGGGCCGGACGAGAAGCCTTCTTGGCACGTCAGCAAGGCAATGAGTATTGAGCGCCTTAGCCCGAGTCGTTTGGGCTTTGGCAGCGAGGTGAACTTTCATTCAACCAGGAGGAGCTTTGCGACTCTAATGGAGAATAGTTTGGTCGCCGATGTTATCGGGCAGCAGCGATACTTAGGGCATGCTATACCAACACAGATGCACGGCGTGTATAGCGGGGGCTCTGGTGTCGAGAAGCTGAAGATGGTGGTCTCGGGGCTTCGATACCCAGGCGACCTAGAAGAGGCGTTCAAGCTGGCACTGCCTTTGGCACTGGATGCTGGCTAATCCCGGAAATTTGGTGATTGCCCCCAGGAAGAATCAGAACGCCCTCAGAGCGATTCCCATCCCGTCCAGCTAGGGCGGCATAACCCGGCCCCTTTTTATAGCAGGAAGGGGCCTTCTGATGTTTTCCTCCGATGTGGGCACTTCAGGAGAGGTTGCTAGACAGGCGCCTCCAATTTTTTAACGCACATGACGGCCCCTGCTGGGGTCAGGGAACTCAGAATATGATGAAAGACGAAAACCTCTCTGATAATGTTTTTTTGCCTTTTGCCGCTCCGTCGGATGGTGTTCGGTGTGTTCATTTGTCGGACATAATACAAGACCAAAGCCTTCAGGTCCGTGGGCGGTTGAGCGATGTAGCGATACGTCAATATGCCGCAGCATTGAAAGCAGGGTCGATGCTTCCGCCAGTTTCTCTTGCTGATATCGACGGGCGATTGTTCCTGTTGGATGGCTGGCATCGGGTTGCCGCCCATCGAGCGATAGGGGAGGAGCAGGTCGATGCTACGGTTTCAATCATGACGAGGAGCGAGGCCGCTTGGGTCGCAGCAGATGCGAACCGACGTAACGGTGTTCCATTGAAAGCCCGAGAGTATCGCGCTGTTTTCAATGCCTATGTCGGGGCCGGGATGCATCGCATACGGAAAGGGAAGTACAAGAGCTACCGAGATATGGGCAGGGAACTCGGTGTATCTTTCTCGACCTTGCGAAATTGGATGAAGAAAGACCATCCGAGTATTTATGAAGCAATGGGTGACCGAATACCGACGGAGGGCAACCCTGAACCGTCAATGACGGTGATTGACCCCCAGCCGGGTTACCTGATTCAGGCCAAGGCGTCCACGGATGACGCTTATCACCACGCTGACCTCCTGATGTGCCCCCGAGCATTAGGCGAAGCCATTGCCAACATGGAACGACGTCTGTCGGAACTCAAGTTGAAGCCGCATGAGGTCTACACGGAACCAGAAGAGAACCCGAACTTCTGATTGTTCTTCCTCGCTCTCGTCAGGGATGTACGTGCAGGAGTCCTTGCGGTGTGCAACTTGCACAGTTGCAAGCAACACGATGTCGAGAAAAGTTCGTGATGACAAGCACTTAGGCACACTTTTCCACGAGGTCCGCGAGGGGGGCTGCGAAGACCCCAAAATTTGCTGCAAAAACGTGAGAGGGCATCTCCAGGGTCCGCGTGAGCTGGTTCCCCCCGTGCCGGGGCCTGAAGCATGACCCGCTGAGCGAGACTCGGGGGAGAACGAGGGGGGGCAGCGTGCCTCCCGTGGCCTCCGTTCGGGTGGTGCCCCGTGCTCCCTTTGTGAGGCTTCTTGCCCTGCCTCTCGGATAACACCTCGGACCCCCTGATGTTGCGCCATGAGCGTCTCAGTCCTTCCGGCTTCGGTGCACGACATATACGACTGTCACAAGAGCCGCGAAGCAGACCACGATGGCCCCGATGCTGACGAGCGCCAGCGTGCCTAGTGGGTTGTTGTTGAAGGTTTGGACTAGCAGGGCTAATCGGTCAAGTTGCTCAAAGTTGGGCATGGCAGAACCTCAATGCTTAGAAGTTGACCCATGCTAGGTAGAGTCGATTTTGGCTCATTGTTGCAATTTGACAACGGTCTGTTTTTGGGCTCCCTATCATCCTCGTGCCATTTTGGTTCTATTTGGGTATACCCATGTGGTTGCTTGGCAACATGGTTCGATTTCCGTTGTTTGACAACATAAACGGAACCACTATCATGCGAACCATTCAAACGAAACCAGATGGTTTGCCATGACCTTCATCCGTGCCTATCTCCGCGCCTCTACAGACGACCAGGACGCCAGCCGTGCAAGGGCTGACCTGGAAGCTTTCGTGTCACAGCGGGGCCTAAAAGTAGCTTCTTGGTACGTGGAGAACGAATCAGGGGCCAAGCTTGAGCGCCCTGAACTGATGCGCCTCATCAGCGATGCCCACCCCGGGGATGTTCTCTTGGTCGAGCAGGTGGACCGACTGGCCCGCCTGAGCAATGACGACTGGGAAGAGCTGAAGCAGCGCCTGGGGGACAAGCGCATCAGGGTGGTGGCACTGGATCTGCCCACCTCTTGGATGGGTGCTGGCGCGAACCTGGACGAGACCACACAGGCCCTGCTAGATGCCGTTAACCGGATGCTGCTGGACATGCTGGCAGTGGTGGCCCGAAAGGACTACACCGACCGCCGTAGGCGTCAAGCTCAGGGCATCGAGAAGGCGAAGACTGCTGGGCTCTACAAGGGCCGTAGGGCCGACACTGAACGCCATGCGGCCATCGCCGATATGCTGGACCGTGGCATGTCCTGGTCTCAGGTGTGTGCCGCTACGGGGGCCAGCCGGTCCACGGTGAAGCGAGTGGTGGACAGCCGCAAGACCGAAGCCTGACGGCTCACCCCGGCCCCACCCCAACAAGCCCTGCGGTAACCCCGTAGGGCTTTTTTGCTTGGTTGCTTAATTTTTAAGCATACCTCTGGCTATCTGTCCCCTTTGGCAATCTCAACTGCGCGCGCTTCCCAGCGATAGACTTTGAGCAAATCAACTTGGGATGGCTGTATGTGGGAGAAGTTTCGGAGGAACCCTGTCCTTTACCCTGTAGGGGGCTTGCTCACTGCGGTGGCGTGCCTCGCTGTGTTCTTGGCTCTAGGGATGCCCTTGGGGCTCAGTCCCAATGCAATTGGCGTTGGCGCGGCAGGCGTTGTCATTGCCACGTTTGATCGGGGTGCAATTGGGTTCACTCGGTGGGCGGAGGGGCTCGGACCAAAACTGCGCCTAGACAGCCCTATCCGGCGTGGTGTGTTCCTCTTGGTGCCGGTCGGGTTTGCGCTCCTGGTTGTCTCTTGGCTAGTGTTCCCTGGGTCATCGCTAGGTTACTGGGCCGAGCACGTCTTTGTATCCCCCAGTCAGTTGAGCTACTACGAGGGCAATACGCGGAGCTACGCCATGTGCGCGTGGGCTGGTTTCGCCTTTATCTGGTTGGGCGGTGTCTGCTCGTTTTTCTACACGCAGACCTTAGGCAGGCTGCTGGGCTGGGTCATGGGGCGGTAATCCGCGCAACAGGCACCCCATTCGTCTTCCGTGAGGACGGCTGGTTCAACATGACCAAGGCCGCACAGGCTTTCGGTAAGAAGCTGTCCCATTTCTGGGATTCCCCGGACACCTCCGCCTACTTGGAAGCTGTGGGCCAACTCCCCGAATTCCGGGGGATTGAACTGGAGGACGCCCGCAAGGGCCGCTACGGTGGCACCTGGGCGCACCCCAAGCTGGCTGTGTTCTTCGCCCGCTGGCTGGATGTGAAGTTCGCTGTGTGGTGCGATGCAGCCATTGAGGACATCCTCAAGGGCAACGCCGAGTTGGTCATCACGAAGCCCGAAGAGTCTGTCGACAGTCCGCAGAATGTCCGAATAGCCAATGATTAAGCGCGTCGGCCAGAGGATACGCACAGGAAGTTGAACTGATTGAGCGAAATTTAGCCCTGGAATTGCTCGGTTTGGTAGGGGGGGAGGTGCCAAATGCCTACGAAGTTGAACTGTTGAACGTCTCTTAAAAACTGATTTTTAAGCACGTAAGCATTTGATTTGCAAAGAAATTTGTGAACAATCTTTGTCTTTAAGACTGGAACTGCTTCTAGAACACGTTTACTCGCCTGCTTATAGTCTGGCCTCATGGTTCATTCCTTGAGGGGTTTGTATGAGCGAAGTTGCAAAACATGTGATGTCGATTGTTCAGTCGGGGGGCTCTGCCAGCTTGCTGACTTTGGTGGCTCTTGCTGCATTCGGTGTTGTGGCTTTGGCCCTGCTCGTGGTTCGAGATGCGGTCAACAAGAAAGGGCAGTGAGATGTGGGGATGGGCGAAGTTTCCGAGTAAGTGGCTGAATTTGACCCTCCACGAGGAGGACGCCCTTAGGCCGCTGAAAGGCCTGGAGTGGCGGGGGCATCGCAACGCAGCTGTCGCGGCCTTGGTGATCTTGATGTTGCTCGCCATCCGGCTGAACCAATCTCGTCGGGGGCGGGAGCTAGTTGATGCTGGTGAAGCTGAAGTAGCGGTGACTTGGGATGACATGCGCGCCCAGACAGGCTTTGCTCGGGCGACGATCGGCAAAGGGATTGCTCTTCTTGAGGCGACAGGTGCCATAAGTGTGCGTAAGTCAGGCCGCGTGAACCTGTACACCCTTAAGGGAGTCGGTGAGAAAGGGGGGTGGTGTCAGCTCCCGCAGGCGTATCTATTGAACGCTTTTGGCGGGTTGAGTCATCTCAAGGGGGCGGAGACAAACCGCGTGGTCCTTAACGGACTCAAGATCTATGTGCTGTTGTTGGCTCTGCGCAGGCAGCAGTTCAATACTGCAGCGGTCAGTTACTCAGGCATTACTAGGCATACGGGGGTGCGGCGGGCAGACATTTCCAAGGCGCTGTCTTGGCTCGTTTCCCTGGAGCTGGTTCACGTCTCAGAGGACACGGATTCCCGCAGTCAAGAAGACTTCAGCCGCCGCTATCGGATCGAGGGGCTGACTAAGGCTGCCTGACCTAGCCGCTGGGTTGCGGATAGACCAAAAGAAAAAAGCCCTCAGGGCGTACCGTGAGAGCTTCTGTGCGGGAGGTTCCAAGCTGGTTCCATCCCAGGTTCCAAGGTGGGTTCCATGGTCGATGACCGTGTTGCCCTAAGTCATTGTCAGCACTAGCTTTTTTGACTTTTCTTGAAGACCAAGATTGGGTGGTGGCGCTTCACGGATTCGAACCGCGGACCTGTGGATTATGATTCCATCGCTCTAACCGACTGAGCTAAAGCGCCAACGAGACTGAAAGTATATGCCGAAACTTTGGGTCCGTGCAAGAGGTGTTGCAAAAAATGTGGCTTTTTGTCCTGTCGATAGACTGATCACCTTCCGCATCCACCGTCTCAGACCATGTCCCAGCCTGCTTCGCACCGCATCCAGTTCAGCGCCCATGGCGGCCCCGAGGTCCTGCAGCACCTCGCTTGCACGCCGGCAGAGCCTGGCCCCGGTGAAGTGCGCGTGCGCAACCACGCAATTGGCCTGAACTACATCGACACCTACCATCGGTCCGGGCTCTATCCCACGGCTTCGCTGCCTTCCGGCCTCGGTACCGAAGCCGCCGGCGTGGTCGAGGCTGTGGGCCTCGGCGTGGTGGGCTTCCAGCCCGGTGACCGCGTGGCCTACGCAGGTGGTCCCCTGGGCGCTTATGCCCAGCACCATGTCCTGCCTGCGGGGCACCTCGTGCGCCTGCCCGACGCCATCTCTTTCGAGCAGGCTGCCGCCATGATGCTCAAGGGCCTCACCGTGCAGTACCTGTTTCGCCAGACCCATGTGCTGCAGGCGGGCGACACCGTGCTCTTCCACGCCGCCGCCGGTGGCGTGGGCAGCATCGCCTGCCAGTGGGCCAAAGCCTTGGGCGTGCGCCTCATCGGCACCGCCGGTGGCCCGGAGAAGGCGGCCAAAGCCCAGGCCCTCGGCGCCTGGGCCGTCATCGATTACCTGAAGGACGACGTGCCCGCCCGCGTGGCCGAGCTCACCGAGGGCCGCAAGTGCCCCGTGGTGTACGACGGTGTGGGCCAGGCCACCTGGGCAGCCTCGCTCGACTGTGTGGCCCCGCGCGGCCTGCTGGTGAGCTTCGGCAACGCCTCGGGCGCCGTCACAGGCGTCAACCTCGGCATCCTGGCGCAGAAGGGTTCGCTCTACGTCACCCGCCCCACGCTGGCCACCTACGCCAACACGCCCGAGCGCACCCAGGCCATGGCCGACGAGCTCTTCGCCCTGGTCGCCAGCGGCCAGATCGTGATCGACATCGCGCAGCGCTTTGCCCTGGCCGATGCCGCCGAGGCCCACCGCGCCCTGGCCGCCCGCGAAACCACGGGCTCCACCATCCTGCTGCCCTGAGCGTGTGGGCCCTGCGCCATGTGGGGCCCTTGAAATCCCTGCGGGGCGCCCCATCTGCCCCGCGAACGGCCGAGACCGGCCGTGGGCCGGCTCCGATGCCGCACCGACTCAACCCACGTCTGCACAAGAAAAGCCATGGACAAGACCACCCATTCCTTCCAGGCCGAGGTCAAGCAGCTGCTGCACCTCGTGACCCACGCGCTGTACTCCAACAAGGAGATCTTCCTGCGCGAGCTGGTGTCCAACGCCTCCGATGCCTGCGACAAGCTTCGCTTCGAAGCCCTCGACAATGCCGCCCTGTACGAGGACGCGCCCAACCTTGATGTGCGCATCCTGGTCGACAAGGAAGCCAAGACCCTGACCATCCGCGACAACGGCATCGGCATGAGCACCCAGGAGGCCATCGACCACCTGGGCACCATCGCCAAGTCGGGCACCAAGGACTTCATGGGCAAGCTATCGGGTGACCAGCAGAAGGACGCCCAGCTCATCGGTCAGTTCGGCGTGGGCTTCTACAGCGGCTACATCGTGGCCGACCGCATCACCGTGGAGTCGCGCCGCGCTGGCCTGAAGCCCGAAGAGGGCGTGCGCTGGTCCAGCGAAGGCACGGGTGACTTCGAAGTCGAGGCCATCACCAAGGCCAGCCGTGGCACCGACATCATCCTGCACCTGCGCGACGAAGAAGCCGCCGAGTTCCTCTCGAACTGGAAGCTGCGCGGCATCATCAACAAGTACTCCGACCACATCTCTCTGCCCATCCTGATGCAGAAAGAAGAGTGGGACGCCGACAAGAGCGCCTACGTCACCCAAGACGAGTGGGACACCGTCAACCAGGCTGCCGCCCTGTGGACGCGCAGCAAGTCCGACATCACGCCCGAGCAGTACGTCGAGTTCTACAAGCAGATCAGCCACGACAGCGAGGCCCCGCTGGCCCACACGCACAACCGCGTCGAAGGCCGCAGCGAGTACACCCAGCTGCTCTACGTGCCGGCCAAGGCCCCTTACGACCTCTGGAACCGTGACAAGCGTGGCGGCCTCAAGCTCTACGTCAAGCGCGTCTTCATCATGGACGACGCCGAAGCCCTGCTGCCCAGCTACCTGCGCTTCGTCAAGGGCGTGATCGACAGCGCCGATTTGCCGCTGAACGTCAGCCGCGAAATCCTGCAGGAAAGCCGCGACGTCAAGGCCATCCGCGAGGGCTGCACCAAGCGTGTCCTGTCGATGCTCGAAGACCTCGCCAACAGCGAAGACACGGCCAAGCGCGATCAGTACGCCAGCTTCTGGAAGGAGTTCGGCGCGGTGCTCAAGGAAGGCATCGGCGAGGACTTCGCCAACCGCGAACGCCTGGCCAAGCTCTTCCGTTTTGCCTCCACCCATGCCGACGACGGTGTGAGTCTGGCGGACTACGTGTCGCGCATGAAGGAAGGCCAGGAGGCCATCTACGTGGTGACCGCCGATTCCCTCCTGGCCGCCAAGAACAGCCCGCAGCTCGAGATCTTCAAGAAGAAGGGCATCGAGGTGCTGCTGCTGACCGATCGCGTTGACGAATGGCTGCTCAGTCACCTGCACGAGTTCGAAGGCAAGCCGCTGCAAAGCGTGGCCAAGGGCGCCGTCGACCTGGGCAAGCTGCAGGACGACGAAGAGAAAAAGAAGGCAGAAGAAGCCGCCGAGAACCTCAAGCCTCTGCTTGAGCGCCTGCAGGCCTCGCTGCAATCCCGCGCCAGCGGTGTGCGCGTCACCACCCGCCTGGTCGACTCGCCGGCCTGCCTGGTCGCAGGCGAGGGCGATGTTTCCGGTCACCTGGCGCGCCTGCTCAAACAGGCCGGTCAGGAAGCCCCGGACAGCAAGCCCACGCTGGAGATCAACCCCGAGCACGCCCTTGTCAAGAAGCTCGATACCAGCGAGCACTTCGATGACCTGGCCAATATCCTCTTCGACCAGGCCCTGCTGGCCGAGGGTGGGCAGTTGGAAGACCCGGCCGCCTACGTGCGCCGCGTCAATGCCCTGTTGGTGACGGCCTCAGCCTGAGGTCGACCCGGCTTGCGTGCCGGGTGCGTTGGCGGCCTTGTCGGTCGCCGGCGCCGCGTGCGCATCCGGCAACGCGCCCAGGGGGGCGGGTGAGGAGTTGGCGGCCGCATCCAGTCGGCTGTCGAAAGCAAAGAAAGAGTCCTGTGCAAAGCTGGACTCGGCCCAGCGCGCGGCCCGTTCGGCGCGCCGCTGGCGCAGTTTGCGGGCCAGCAGGTCGCTCGCATCGTGAACCGCTTCGGCCCCCGGGTCTTCTGATGCGCCGTATGGGCGGAAGTGGGGCTGTTCCCCGTGCGTCTGGACGCCTTGGCCCAGTGCCCAGCCCGCCAGCAGGTGCGCGGGCGGCCACTGACCTGGCAGGCATCGCACATAGCGCACCCGGCAGGCTTCCAGCACCGCCTCTTTCATGCGTTGGCTGCGGCGCAGGCCGCGCCCGCCCAGATCGTGTTCGATGTCGATCGCAGAGATGACCGCCCCATTGGGCGTGCACACCGCGAGCCCCACATGCAGGGCCTGCAGGCGCTCGAACCACGGCTTCGCTTCCTTCTGCTCGGCCGCCTGGCAAAAGCGCAGCAGGCTGACCTTGGCCATGATCACGTGGTGGGGCAGGGCCGCGCGCAGTTCGCGGTACAAGGCCCGCTCGTGGGCCGTGAACAGGGGGCGGGCATTGAGCCGCCAGCGTTGCGGCCATTCTTTCCGGTTGGCGCGTTGGCGCCAGTCATGCAAGGCCCAACCCAACAGGACGCCGCCGAGCATGGCCAACAGCACCGCCAGCACGACGAACAGGTCGGCCTTCATCACATCCCCTGAAACAAGGCAAGGATGTTAGCTTGGGGGCCGTCGGTCATCCATCCCTAGTGAGAGGGGAAAGGAGGCGGGAAAAGGGGCGGGCTGATGCTGCGCCGGTATCAGACCGAACCCACCAGGCCGCGCAGCCAGTCGCTGGCGTGCAGCGTCTGATACTTCACGCGGTACACCACCTCGGCCGCGATGGATTGCAGCGAGCTGTCGAGGTGGCTGACCACGGTGTCGGGGGGGCAGTTTGAGCCAGGCTTCGGCGTCGGGGCCATCGCGCTCCACGGTGGCGCCGGCCTTGGCCGCGATCCGCAGCATGGGCGCGTTCTCGCTCAAGGCGTGGATCATCAGGTGGCTGGCGCCCTGGTTGCGGGCGTGCGTGATCGCGTGCTGGAACAGGCGCATGCCCAGGCCTTTGCCACGGCCGGCCGGCAGCACCGACACGCCGAATTCCATGGCGCGCCCCCGAGACGAGTCCCCGTGCGGCCCCTGGCCCGGCAGCGCGGCCAGGTGGGCCACGGCCACCAGTTGCAGCCGACGGTTGAACACGCCAAACACCTCGTCGCGCTTGAAGTCGATGGCGGCCACGTAATGGCTCAGTTGTTCCTGTGGCGCCTGAAAGCCGAACCGCAGGTAGCGGTCGTGGTCGTCGAGGTGCAGCAGGTGGTCCAGGATGCGCGCGCGATGGCGGGCATGCAGGTCGCGGATCGGCACCCAGCCGTCCATGGCGGAGGCGGGGTGGTGTCGGCGGAGGCTTTCCTGCGGACGCAGGCCAAATCGGTCCAGAGCGGGTGGTGTCTTGTTGTCGGTCACGGCGGACCCCTTTCCTGCCAGGGCTGGGAGGGAGGCGCCTCGCAACCTAGGGTTTTCACTAGGTTAATGGAATTTGAAAGGGCCTGCAAGGCGACAGGGCATGGTGCATGGCACGGGGTGTGCGCTCCGTCACGCGCGGGTCGTTCTGACCCCGAAGATGAGGGGTGCTTGCGGCTGCATCGAAATCCGGGCTAGAATCGCGGTCTCCCGACATGGCTGCCGGGAGGGTTGCGCTCATGCCAGCGCCGGTTCGTCCGGCATGGTGCGGGTTGCGGCCGGGAGAGGTCTGTATTGATCTGCATCGATGCCCCCTTGCTGACTTTTTGATGGCAGTGGGCACCTCCGCAAGCAACGCCTGGGCAACGTCCGGTGCGGTGTGACCGGGGCGCAGTGCCCAGGCCCGACCTGCTGTCTGAGAGGCCACCACCTACCAAGAAGTGGCACCAATGGCGGCAGCCAGCCAGTATTCACCACTTAGGAAATCTCATGAAAACCTTCAGCGCTAAGCCCGCAGAGGTCGTACACGAGTGGTTTGTGATCGACGCCACCGACAAGGTGCTCGGACGAGTGGCCAGCGAAGTCGCTCTCCGTCTGCGTGGAAAACACAAGGCCATTTACACGCCTCACGTTGACACCGGTGACTTCATCGTCATCGTGAACGCAGACAAGATTCGCGTCACTGGCACCAAGGCCACCGACAAGGTCTACTACCGTCACTCGGGCTTCCCCGGCGGCATCTACGCCACGAAGTTCAAGGACATGCAGGCCAAGCACCCCGGCCGCGCCATCGAGAAGGCTGTCAAGGGCATGCTGCCCAAGGGCCCGCTCGGTTACGCCATGATCAAGAAGCTGAAGGTCTATGCAGGCGGTGAGCATCCTCACGCAGCCCAGCAGCCCAAGGCCCTGGAAATCTAAGGAGCGGCCACATGATTGGTAACTGGAATTACGGCACCGGCCGTCGCAAGTCGTCCGTCGCCCGCGTCTTCATCAAGAAGGGCACCGGCCAGATCATCGTCAACGGCAAGCCTGTTGAGCAGTATTTCGGCCGTCAGACCTCCATCATGGTGGTCAAGCAGCCCCTGGTGCTGACCAACAACGCCGAAGCCTTCGACATCAAGGTGAACGTGCACGGTGGTGGTGAGTCTGGTCAAGCCGGCGCTGTGCGTCACGGCGTGACCCGCGCTCTGATCGATTTCGACGCTGCCCTGAAGCCTGAGCTGAGCCGCGCTGGTTTCGTGACCCGCGACGCTCGCGAAGTCGAACGTAAGAAGGTCGGTCTCCACGGCGCTCGCCGCAGGAAGCAGTTCAGCAAGCGCTGATCCTTCTCTTGGGTGCGTTGTCGGCTTCGGCCGCAGCGCCCCTTGCAAAACCCGCCCCGGGCCTGGCCCTCGGCGGGTTTTTTCATGCTTTCGCCACTGGATGACGCGCCTTGTCATCCAGCGAGTGAGTGAATGTTTCTTAAAATGGCGGGCTTCGCGCAAGGGCGCGGCCCCGACGCGTTGCGTCACCCAGGTAGAAAGGTTGTGGACATGATCAAGGTTGGCATCGTTGGTGGCACGGGCTACACGGGTGTGGAGCTGTTGCGTCTGCTGGCGCAGCATCCTCAGGTCGAGCTCAAGGCCATCACCTCCCGCAAGGAGGCCGGTTTGCCAGTGGCCGACATGTACCCCAGCCTGCGCGGCCACGTGAACCTCGCCTTCGTCACGCCGGACGACGCGAAGCTCACCGAGTGCGACGTGGTCTTCTTCGCCACGCCGCACGGTGTGGCCATGGCCCAGGCCCGTGAGCTGCTGGCCGCTGGCGTCAAGGTGATCGACCTGGCTGCCGACTTCCGCATTCAGGACACGGCCGTGTTCGAGCAGTGGTACGGCATGCCCCACACCTGTCCCGACCTGCTGGCCGAGGCCGTCTACGGCCTGCCTGAACTCAACCGCGAAGCCATCAAGAAGGCCCGCCTGATCGGCAACCCGGGCTGCTACCCCACCACCGTGCAGCTGGGCTGGGCGCCCTTGCTCAAGGCCGGGCTGGTCGAACCCACCCACCTGATTGCCAACTGCGCATCGGGCGTGTCGGGCGCCGGCCGCAAGGCCGAGGTGCACACCCTCTTGCCCGAGGCTGCCGACAACTTCAAGGCCTATGGCGTCAAGGGGCACCGCCATGGTCCCGAGATCAACCAGCAGCTGCGCACCATCGCGGGCGATGCCAGCGTGAACTGCCTCTTCGTGCCCCATCTGTTGCCCATCATCCGCGGCATCCACTCGACGCTGTACGGTCGTCTCAACGAGGCAGGGCAGGCCGCCGACCTGCAGGCCCTGTTCGAAGATTTCTACCGTGGCGAGCGCTTCGTCGATGTGTTGCCCGCGGGGGCGGCCCCGGAGACGCGCTCGGTCCGCGCCAGCAACACCGTGCGCATCGCCGTGCACAAGCCACAACCCGACACCGTCATGGTGCTGGTGGTGGAGGACAACCTCACCAAGGGGGCGTCCGGCCAGGCCGTTCAGTGCATGAACCTGATGTGCGGCCTGGATGAACACCTGGGCCTGACCCAGGTGCCGGTCCTGCCCTGATGCGCTGGCGGCTCCTGCGGCGGCGGCTGTCGATCAGCGCGCCGCACATGGCGGTGCGCAGTCACCTGCCCTGGCCCCTGCGCTGGGCGGTGGCGGCCGTGATGCTGGGCTTTTCGGGTGCGCTGGCGCTCTGGGCCTTCGAGGTGGGGCGCAGCATCGCCGGCCTCAATCCGGGTGGTCGCGACGCAGCCGTGCTGGTGCAGGACCTGCGTCAGCAGTTGGCCGACGCCCGCATGGCGCGCGATCGGGCCCAGTCCATCGCCAACTCGGCCGACAGCCTGCTCAAGACCGAGCGGGTCACACAGCAGCGTCTGTCAGAGCAGGTCAAGGCGCTGGAGTCTGAAAACCTGGCCTTGAAGGACGACCTCGGCTTTTTCGAGCGCCTGCTGCCCGCCTCGGGGGGCGAGGGCGTCTCGCTGCGCGGGGTGCAGGGCGAGCTCGATGGTGCCGGGCAGCTGCGTTTCCAGCTGCTGGTGATGCAGCGAGGCGGCAGCCGCAACCCGCCCGAGTTCCGCGGCCGCGTCGAGCTCATGCTCATTGGCCTGAAAGATGGCAAACCCTGGTTCGACACCACAGCTGCCTGGAAGCAGGCCTTGCAGCTGAAGCAGTATGTGCGGGTGCAGGGTGTGGTCAGTGCCCCGCCCCAGGTTCAGATCCGGCAGGTGCAGGTGCGCGTGCTCGACGAGTCCGGCGTGCTGCGCAGCAACGAGTTGCTCAAGCTGTGATGCCGATGCGGCTCGGCGCCCGCCGAGGTGCGGCATTGACCGCCTGGCCCGAAGGTGTAGGCTCTGGCCCCTTGGTCTTTTCATGAGGACAACGTGATGTTCGGTTGGAAGAAAACCCCGCCCATTCGCACCCTGATCGGTGAGGGCACCGTGATCTCGGGTGAGATCCGCTTTGCCGATGGCCTGCGGGTCGACGGCGATGTGCAGGGCAACATCACCTCCACCGGCGAGGGGCGCACCCTGCTCGTGATCAGCGAAAAAGCCCGCGTCCATGGCAAGGTCAGGGCCGGTCATGTCATCATCAACGGTACCGTGCATGGGCCAGTGACTGCTGAAGACCTGCTGGAGTTGCAGCCCAAGGCGCGCATCGTGGGCGACGTGAAGTACGAAGCCCTTGAAATGCACCAGGGCGCCACCATCGATGGCGAACTGCATCCCCTCAAATCCGAAGACAAGCCCGGCCTGAAGCTCGCTGCTTCGGCCCCTTCTGTCCCGTCTGCCCCCTCTGCGCCACAGGCCGAACGCGGCTGAAGCCCGCACGATTTTGATACTGGAGTGATCCCCACATGACCGCCGTCGCACAACAAGCCCCCGCTGATTCCTTCGCTTCCGACATGCCCCCCGCCCCCATCGTCTTCACCGACGCGGCGGCCAACAAGGTGGCCGAACTGGTGGTCGAAGAGGGCAACCCTGATTTGAAGCTGCGCGTGTTCGTGCAGGGTGGTGGCTGTTCGGGCTTCCAGTACGGGTTCACCTTTGACGAAATCGTCAACGAAGACGACACCAAGATGGAAAAGAACGGCGTGACCCTGCTGATCGACGCCATGAGCCTGCAGTACCTGGTTGGTGCCGAGATCGATTACAAGGACGACCTGGAAGGCGCTCAGTTCGTGATCCGCAACCCGAATGCCCAGACCACCTGTGGCTGCGGCTCCAGCTTCTCTGTCTGAGTTGGCTTGAGGGCGCCTGGCCCTGAGGGGCAAGGCGCTTCGCTGTTTCAGCGCGCCGGGTAAAGCGCGCCCAGCACGCGAGGCCCCCGCGCACCCGTGACCGCCGGCACATTGCCAGCCACGCGATGGACATGTGTCCAGGCCAGCCAGGCGAAAGCGGCGGCCTCCACCTGCATGGCGTCCAGACCCTGCGCGCCCGAATCGCTCACGGCGATGTTGGGGAGTTGGGCGGCGAGCCTTTGCATCAGATCGCCATTCAGGGCGCCTCCTCCACACACCACCACCAGGCTCGCCGTCGGCGCGTGCGTGCGCACGGCATCGGCCGCGCTGCGGGCCGTGAGTTCACACAGCGTGGCCTGAACGTCGCGGGCGATGTCGGCGCCAGGGTGGGCGGTGTCCACCCCATGTGGTGCGAGCCAGCGTGTCAGCCAATCGGCGTTGAACAGGTCGCGGCCTGTGCTTTTGGGGGGCGCCTGGTCAAAGAAGGGCTCTGCCAGCGCGCTGGCGAGCCAGGCTTCATGGACCTGGCCGCTGGCGGCCCATTGCCCGTCGGCATCGTAGGCCTGGCCGGTGTGCGCCATGCACCACATGTCGAGCAGGGCGTTGCCCGGGCCGCAATCGAAGCCGAGCGGGGTTTGGCCGGGTTGCAGGATGCTCAGGTTGGCCATGCCACCCACATTGAGCACCACGACCGTCTGGTCTGGTCTGGCGAAGACGGCTTCGTGGAAGGCCGGCACAAGGGGGGCACCCTGGCCTCCCGCGGCCACGTCTCGGCTGCGGAAATCAGCCACCACGTCGATACCAGTGAGTTCGGCCAGCAAGGCGGGCTGGTTCAACTGGCAGGTGTAGCCGAGTTCGGGACGATGCCGCACGGTCTGCCCGTGCGCACCGATGGCGCGCACTTCCGAGGGCAGCACCTCGGTGGCCGCGCACAGCGCGTGCACGACCGCGGCATAGAGCACGGCCAGGGCCTGGGCGGCTTCGGCGCTGCGGT
>NZ_JAIZVX010000080.1 GCF_021768455.1 Aquabacterium sp.
TGGCCGAGCGCATCGACGCCATCGAACTCAAGCAGAAGGACGCCGTGGTCGCGGGCGACATCCCGGGCAGCTTCCGACTGCCGGGCTCCGACACGTCGATCAAGCTCTATGGCTACGCCGAGCTGAACGCCATCCACGAATTCAAGGGCGACAACTCGGACAACGACTACTCCACCTTCACCCCCTACGCCCCGATCAACGGCACGACCGCGCGCAAGGGCCAGACCCTGATCCACGCCCGCACCTCGCGCCTGGGCGTCGAGGCCTCCACCCCCACGGCCTTTGGCCCCATGGGCGTGAAGATCGAGGGAGACTTCAACAACGACCCGCGCACGGGCAATGCCGCATCGGGCCTCACCAAGGGTGCGATCCTGACGCAGCAGGCGACCAACTCCTACGGCTTCCGCCTGCGCCAGGCCTACGGCACCTTCGCCGGCTTCACGGTCGGCCAGACCTGGTCGACCTTCATGGACCTCGACAACTCGCCCGAGACCGTCGACTTCAACGGCCCCATCGGCTCGACCTTCATCCGCCAGGGCCTGATCCGCTACACCTACAACGCCCCGGACATCGGCGGCCTGACGGTGGCGCTGGAGAACCCGGTGAGTTACGCCTATGACGCCACGGGTTCCGTCGTGACCGATGGCCTGTCGACCTCGCCAGATGTGGTCGTGCGCTGGGACAAGGGCTTTGACTGGGGCAATGTCAGCGTCCGCGGCGTGACCCAGGAAGTGAAGGTGGTCAACAGCAACGTGGACGCGGCCAAGCGCGGTTACGGCCTGGGCGCCACGACCCTGCTGAAGATGCGCGGTGGCCAGGACATGCTGAGCCTGGCCGTGACCTACGGCAGCGGCATCGGGCGCTACTTCAACTACATCGAAGGTGCGTTCATCGATGAGGCCAACAACAAGGTGCTGACCGAACGCGCCGTGGGCGTGGTCGCCGGTTACCAGTTCAAGGCCACCGACACCCTGCGCTACAACTTCGTGGGTGGCTGGCAGCAGAACTACAGCAATGCCTACACCGAGTTCGCACTGGCCAACGGTCTGGGTTCCGGGCAGTACGGCATCAACAAGAGCGTCTACCAGCTCCACGCCGGCCTGATCTACAACCCCGTGAAGAACGTGGACCTGGGTGCCGAGTACATCCACGGCCAGCGCAAGACGCTGGCGGGCGAGAAGGGCGACCTGTCGCGCTTCAACCTGATGGCCCGTTACACCTTCAACTGAGCCCTCGGCTTGACCGACGCCCCGCAGAAAGCATGAACGCATGAGCCTCCTCCAGGCCGATCCCTCGAGCGCCCTTCCCCTGGCTGGCAGCCGCCACCGCTGGGGGCTGCTCGCCCTGCTCGCCGTCACCATGGTGTGGGGCACGACCTTCCCTGCCATGAAGGCGATGAGTGGCGATCTGCAGGCCTTCGAGATCATCGTGCTGCGTTTTGCGGTGTCGTCGGCCGTGCTCTGGCCCTTCCTGCGTGGCCTGCGCCCGCAGGAGTGGCGCTGGGGCCTGTTGATGGGCAAGGTGATGTTTGTGGCCACGGCCCTGCAGGTCAGTGGCCTGGGGCTCACCAGCAGCAACCGCAACGCCTTCCTGACCGGCCTGAACGTGGTGCTGGTGCCCATCATCGCCAGCACGCTTGGGCAACGCCTGGGCTGGCCGGTGGTGGCGGGCGCGGTGCTGTCGGTGCTGGGCATGACCGGTCTGTTCTACGAATCGGCACCCTGGAGCCTGGGCGACACGCTGACCCTGGCCAGCGCCTTCGTCTATGCCGCCTATGTGCTGACCTTTGAATCCTGCGCCAAGGCCACGGCCCGCGAAGGCCTGCCCTGCCGCCCTGAGCGACTGGCCGCTGTGCAATCGTTCGTGATGCTGGGCCTGGGCGGCGTGGGTGTGCTCGGCGTGCACGGTGACGCCCTCGCCACACTGGGCACGCGGGCAGAGGCCCACCTCTGGCCCATTGTTTACCTGGGTCTGGTGGCCAGTGCCGGCATCGTCTGGCTGCAGGCCTGGGGCCAGGCCCGCGTGCGCGCCGTCGAGGCCGCGCTGATGTATGGCCTGGAGCCGGTGTTTGCCGCCATCACTGCCGTGTTCTACATCCACGAGGTGCTCGCGGGGCGGGCGCTGCTGGGTGCTGCGCTCATCGTGCTGGGGGTGATGCTGTCGCAATGGCCGGTGAAAACCGCGGCACCCTCACTCCAGCCCAGGGAAGCCTGAGCATGGAACACGATTTCCTCTCGGCATTCATCGTGCTGTTGATCGTGACCGACCCCTTGGGCAACGTGCCCGTGGTCATCAGCCTGCTGAAAGACGTGCCGAAAGAACGGCGCCTGTGGGTCATCACCCGAGAATGCGCCATCGCCACGTTGATGCTGCTGCTGTTCATGCTGGGCGGTGAATCGCTGCTCAAGGCCATGCGCCTGAGCAACGTGGCGCTCGAGATCGCCGGTGGCGTCATCCTCTTCCTGATCGCCCTGGGCATGGCCTTTCCCAGCATGGGCGTGAGCTTTGCTTCCTCTGAAACCGAAGGCGAGCCCTTGCTGGTGCCGCTGGCCATTCCCCTGATCGCCGGGCCCTCGGCCCTGGCCACGGTGGTGCTGCTGGCCTCGCGCCAGCCCGAACGGGCCTGGTCCTGGACGGCCGCCATCGTGCTGGCCATGGGCGTGGGCTGGGCCGTGCTGGCCTCGGCCCAGGTGCTGTCGCGGCGGCTCGGCCGATCCGGGCTGGTGGCCCTGGAGCGCTTCATGGGCCTGCTGCTGTCGGCCATGGCGGTCGAGATGCTGATCTCGGGGCTGAAACAGGCCTTCGGCAGCCTGCCCCACTGAGCAAGCGCCCATGCGGTGAACCGGTTTCACCGCCCATTCCTCACTTGATTTTGTCGCGCACCTGTTGAAGCATGAGGGTGCGCGGAGCAGCCACGCCCCAGCACCCCGAGACAGAGGATCTGGGCATCCTTTTGAAAAGGTCGACACCATGCGCCTGCCCAGCCCCTACCGCGTCGAAGCCGACGTCGTCCACCACCGCCTGAGTGCCTTGCAAGGCGCACTCGACTGGCCCGAAGTCGCCCGCCTGGCCACGCCCTGGGTACAGGCCGTGCGCGACAACCCGCCTCACTTCTGGGCCATGGAATCGCTGCTCAAGGAGTACCCGATCTCCAGCAGCGAAGGCCTGGCCCTGATGCGCCTGGCCGAGGCCCTGCTGCGCGTGCCCGATGCCGACACCGCCATCGCCCTCACGGCAGACCAGCTCGGCCGTGCCGATTTCTCGGGCAGCGCCGACGCCACGCTCACGCGGCTGTCGAACACGGCGATCGCCTTGTCGAAAAAATTCCTGCCCGAAGATGGCCACACGCCCGGCCTGCTGACCCGCCTGGGCGCCAAGGCCGTCGTGGCCGCCACGGTGCGCGCCGTGCAGCTGCTGGGCCGCCAGTTCGTGCTGGGCGAAACCATCGAAGACGCGCTGCAGCAATCGGCCCAGGCCCATGCGCAGTACACCAACGTGCGCTTCAGCTTCGACATGCTGGGCGAAGGCGCCCGCACGGAGGCCGATGCCCTGGGCTATTTCCGCAGCTACACGCACGCGCTGGCGCAGATCGCCACCCGCGTGACCGAGCAAGGTGGCTGCACGCAGCGCGACGGCATCTCGATCAAGCTCAGCGCCCTGCACCCGCGTTACGAGGTGGCCCAGCGCGAGCGCGTGATGCGCGAACTGGTGCCGACGGTGCTGGCCCTGTGCGACCAGGCCGCACGGGCCAATGTCAACCTCACGATCGACGCCGAAGAGACCGAGCGCCTGGAGCTGTCGCTGGACGTCTTCGAAGCCGTTCTGCGCGAAGTGGCCCAGCGCCATCCCTTCTGGGAAGGCTTTGGCCTGGCCATGCAGGCCTACCAGACGCGCGCCCTGGAACTGGTCGAGCACGTGATCGCGCTGGCTCGCCAGCACCATGTGAAGCTGATGTGCCGCCTGGTCAAAGGCGCCTACTGGGACGCCGAAATCAAGCGCACCCAGGAGCTGGGCCTGCCCAGCTACCCCGTGTTCACGCACAAGCACCACACCGACATCAGCTACCTGGCCTGCGCCCGCACGCTGCTGGCCGCACCCGACGCCGTCTTCCCGCAGTTCGCGACGCACAACGCCGGCACGGTGGCGGCCATCGTGATGATGGCGCGCGCCACCGGCTCACCCTGTGAGCTGCAACGCCTGCATGGCATGGGCGAAGGGCTGTACCGCGAGGTGCTGCAGGACCCTGCGCTGAGCTGCCGCGTCTATGCGCCCGTGGGGCAGCACCGCGACCTGCTGGCCTACCTGGTACGTCGCCTGCTGGAGAACGGCGCCAACTCCTCTTTCGTGCACCAGCTGGCCGATCCCCACACCGACCTGGGCGAACTGCTGCGCTCGCCGCTGCAAGCCAGCCCCCAGCCTTCGCTGCCCCTGCCCGAGGCGCTGTTCGGTCCGCAACGCACCAACAGCGCGGGCCTGGACCTGGCCTTTGAAGCGCACCTGCAGACCCTGCTGCACACCCATCCTGTGAACGCCGTGCCCCATGTGCCCGAGGCCAAAGCCGGCTTTGTGGACGTGGCCGTGCTGCAGGCCGTGAAGGCCCAGCCCGACTGGAACGCCCTGCCGGTGGCCGAACGGGCCGCCACCTTGCGCCGTGCGGCCAAGGCCCTGCAGCGTGACATGCCGCGCTTCTGCACCCTGCTGGTCAAAGAGGCCCACAAGACCTGGGGGGACGCCGTTGCCGAGGTGCGCGAGGCCATCGATTTCCTGCGCTACAACGCCTCCGAGGCCGAGCGCCTGATGGCGCCCGTTGCGCTGCCCGCAGGGGGCCCGGGCGTGACCGGCGAACACAATGAACTGCGGCTGCACGGGCGTGGCGCCTGGGTCTGCATCAGCCCCTGGAACTTCCCGCTGGCCATCTTCACCGGCCAGATCGCCGCGGCCCTGGTCACCGGCAACACCGTGCTGGCCAAGCCGGCGGAACAGACCCCCGGCGTGGCCCTGGCCATGGTCGAGCTGCTGCACGAGGCAGGGGTGCACACCGATGCCCTGCAACTGCTGCACGGTCCTGGCGAAACCGTGGGCGCCGCCCTGGTCGCCCACCCGCTGATCGCAGGCGTGGCCTTCACGGGCTCCACGCCTGTGGCCAAACACATCCAGCGCGCGCTGGCCGCGAAGGAGGGGCCCATCGTCCCGCTGATCGCCGAAACCGGCGGCCTCAACGCCATGATCGTCGACTCGACCGCCCTGCCCGAGCAGGTGGCCGATGCCGTGGTGCAAAGCGCCTTCCGCTCGGCCGGCCAGCGCTGCTCGGCCCTGCGCCTGCTGTGTGTGCACGAAGCGATTGCCGACAAGCTGATCGAGATGATCCAGGGCGCGGCGGCCGAGCTGGTCGTGGGGGAGGCCCACCTGCTCAGCACCGATGTGGGCCCCGTGATCGACCAGGACGCGGCCGACGCCATCGAGCACCACCTGATGCACCTGCGCGGCACGGCCCGGGCCTTGCTGCCCGCCGCCAGCGGGCATGGCACCTTGATCCCGCCCCAGGCTTTCGAGCTGGAGAGGGTGTCGGACCTGAAACAGGAGATCTTCGGCCCCGTGCTGCACGTGGTTCGCTGGTCGGGCGACCCGCTGGCCCTGGTCGACGAGGTCAATGCGCTGGGCTATGGGCTCACGCTGGGCATCCAGACGCGCATCGACAGCCGGGCGCGCCAGATGGCCGAACGCGCCCGCGTCGGCAACGTCTACGTGAACCGCAACATGGTGGGGGCCGTGGTGGGTCTGCAGCCCTTTGGGGGCGAGGGCCTCAGCGGCACCGGCCCCAAGGCGGGCGGCCCCCACTACCTGCCACGCTTCTGCAGCGAACAGACCCTGACCGTCAACACCACCGCCGCCGGAGGCAACGTGGGCCTGCTGACGCAAACCGACGCCTTCTGAACCGGCGGGCAGTCGCGCTCACTCGTTGGCACCGAACACGGCCGCGTCCTGCTGCCAGGTTTCCAGCACGGTGCCGCTGGGCTCGCCCGCCGCATCGAAGCTGCGCTCTTCAAAGTGCACGCGCCCATCGCGCGCCATGACCAGCACGGTGCTGGCGCGGGTGCCGTGCTCGGCGCCCTTCACGAAGATGGCCGATCGTCGGGCCTCCTCCGCGGCGTCCAGCCCGGTCTCGGGCAGGCCGCTGCGGGCCATGACCGTGTCGCCCAGCATGGCAAAGCAGGCGGAGGCGATGTCGCTGGGCTGCAGTTCGTCCACCGGCATGGTGAGGGTGTAGTCGCGCCCGGCCAGCACATCGCGCAGACGAGGATAGGCGTCCAGCAGGGTCACGAAGCCCCCCACGGCCTTGATGTAGGCGCCGAACACGGTGTCGAGCCGATCGGTGTTGGGCCACTTCTGGTCGACCAGGCCATTGCCCAGACAGTGGATGCCCTCGGTCAGCGGCAGCGACAGCCGTGATCGCGTGGCAGCGTAATGCGCCTGACGCGGGTTGCCCACGATGAGGTTGAAAGGCGCATACGGCCCCTTGTCTCGAGAGAAGCGCCGGGCATGCGCCACCGGATCCTCATCCGATGCGAAGAAGCCGATGGGCAGGCCACCCCGGCTGGGCGCATCGGCCGGGGCCGCTGCGGCCTCTCGAAAGGCCGTGACCAGGGCAAAACGGCCATCGCCCTTGTGGACGCCGAACCAGGTGCCACCGCCCTGCAGATCGCGGCCCGCCAACAGCCCCTCGTACTCAGGCCACCAGGCGGCGGGCGCCGTAGGGCGGTCGTGCCGCTCATCTCGGTTGAAGGCAATGACCAGTGGGAAATCGGGGTGGGCGCGCCACGCGATGTTGAGCAGGCTCATGGGGGTTCCTCGCGCAGGCGATGGGGGGGTGATGGAGGTGCTGGAGACTCGGCCTGATGGGCCACGGCAACAAGGCGCAGCCCTTCGTGCACCAACCCATCGGGCCCGCGTGCGATCGACAAGGCCACGGCGATCTCGGCCAGGGCCGCGGCACGCAGGTCCACCGGCTTGCTGGGGAGGTGGCGCAAGAAGCGCCCCCAGGACGCCGCATCCACGTGGGCGATGGCGGCCTGCGGGGTGGCGTAGCGCATGGCATCGACCTGGGCCTCCACCTGCACGTCGGCAAAGCCGGCCTCGCGCAAGAGGGCGACCAGATCGGGCGCGCTCACGGCGTGGTCGGCGTCCTCTGGGGGCATGGGGCAGGCCGCATAAGGCGGGCGTTGCAGCACGGCCTGGGCCGCCAGGGCCACCGGGTGAAGGGGTTGGGCCGCATGCGTGACCAGGCCCAGGCGGCCGCCGGGTTTGAGCACACGCCGCAGGGCCTGCAAAGTGCTCAGCGGCTCGGGCCAGGTGTGCAACAGGCCGATGGCCGTGATGGCATGGAAACAACCATTGGGGAAGCGGCTGAGGTCGGCCGGTGAGCCCACCTGAAAGCGCAGGTTGGGACGCGAACGCTGGTAGGCGATGGCCATGTGATACGGCGAAGGGTCCAGCCCCAGCACATCGCCCCGCATGCCGACCCGGTCGGCCAGGTGCCCGCTCAACAACCCGGTACCGGAGCCGAGTTCCAGCACGCTGTCGCCCTCGCCAATCGCCATGGCCTGAGCCAGCGCGCGGCCGGCCTTGAGCTGCCGGTCGGTGACCAGTTGCTCGAAGCGCCCGCCCAGATCGGGTGGCAGCGGCAAGGCATCGGTGTCGGGTTCGGGCGCGGCGGACATGGGCCCATTGTTCGCCCGGATCGGTAGCAGGGCAGCATGGTCGGGATTGCGCGGTCGCGTTGCCGACCGGGACCACGCACGCCACCATCACGGCCATGGACCACCCCGATGCCGACGACTACCTGCGCCTGTTCGGCCGCTACCGCGAGGACTTTGGCGACGCCTACCTCGCTCCGGAAGACGAGCGCTACCGACTGCTGTTTGAGCAGGTCTGCCAACTGCTGTTGCAGCCCTCGGGCTTCAACCTGAGCATGCCGCAGGAGTTCCGCCGCACGGCCCGCCAGTGGACCGAGGGCGATGCGGCCACGCTGACGCACATGGGCGATCCGCTGAACCGCCACTTCATGCTGAGCGACCTCTACGACTACACCCACCTGCGCAAGACCATGGGCGGTCCAGGCTGGTGAGCCCTCCGATGGGGTGACTTCAGTTCAGGACCTCGTCGAGGTCGACCTCGACCATGCCGTCCACCATGCGCAGCGGGTATTCGTCGAGCTGACAGCCTGTGGGGCGCAGGCCCTGCCCCGTGCGGCCATCGAAGACCCAGCCATGCACCGTGCAGGTCAACACGCGGCCGTTGAAATCGGAGTTGTTGACCAGGGACTGGTTCTCGTGCGGACACACGCCCTGGAAGGCACGTGGCTGGCCGCCATCGGGCCAGATCACCAGCACCTCGCGGCCATCGAGCAGGAAAGGGGCGGTTTCGCCCTCACCAAGGTAGCGTTGTTTGCACAGGGTCTGAAAAGCCATGAGGGGCTCCCGATGGGCGAAGTGAAGGACGGGATCAGAGGGCACGCACCTCATCGGCGTGGGCGACGAACTGGAGCCGGTCGCAGGCGTCGAACAGCTCCTTGGGCAGTTCGACGGCGAAGCGGTTGTCGTACCAGCAGGAGCCAAAAGGCAGGAAGAGCGCACCCAGCTTGTGCTCGGCCAGGACCTTGTCCGCGGCCAGCAGTTGCACGGACACGCCCTGGTTGCCCGCCACGGGCACGTTGTCGTCACCAAAGGCTTCGAGCGAGAGGATCAGCGTGGTGTGCACCTCTCCGCCCTGCTCGGCCTTGACCAGCGTGGCGCGCAGGTTCTGAAAGCGGCGGCCAATGCGCCCGCTGTCCTGCAACTGGTCGAACTCGCCCAGCTTGCCCTTCTTGACCAGGGTGGACTCGGCCATGGGCACACCCAGGTCGGCCAGGCCATTGGTCTTGGCGGCTTTGAGGTCAAGGGACACGGTGGTGGTCAGGAGGGCGGGCATGGTGGGTCTCGCTGGAGGTTGAGAAGGTGGATGCAGACATTGAAGGCCGCCCTGCCCTCGCTTGTCATGGCGCACCGCTTTTGCCCCACTGGTCCGCTCGGCGTTGACGCCTTGAAGCGCCGTTCCCGCCATCATTCACCCGACATTTGCAAAACCTGAAAATAAACATGGCACGGAAACGCTGTGGGGGTTAGACTGCGCCCACAGTGATGCAAAAGACCGTTTTCTCAAGGTCAAGTTTTTTTACCGCTCCGCTCTGGTTTTCACCAATCAGTGGTCCGGCCCAAGCAAATTTCCAGGTTTGGCGTTTCTTGAGTGTTTCTGTCCTCCTGTCGTGGGTTCACGGCGGAGGTGGTTTTTTATTTTCAACACTCAACAAGGAACACATCCATGAGTACGCAAAACGGCACGGTCAAGTGGTTTGACGATGGCAAGGGCTTTGGTTTCATCTCCCCTGAAGATGGCAGCAAGGACCTGTTCGCCCATCACAGCGAAATCAAGAACGGTGGCGGTTTCCGCAGCCTGCAAGAAAACCAGCGCGTCGAATTTGAAGTGAAGCAAGGCCCCAAGGGCCCGCAAGCTGCGAACATCCGCGCTCTGTGATGCCTGGGGTGGCTTGACGCCACCTTCGCTCACCGCGACAAACCGCCACCCACGTGGCGGTTTTTTTTCGTCTGTGCAATCCTTCACGCCCCTGTCTCAAAGCAGGACACCCCGATTCAGGGCCCATTTGATCTGCATCAGGACAAACCCTCGACCGAGCCAGAAACACCTACAGCGCCGGGGGCCATGACCGAAATCCTGTCACAACAAGACCGCCTCGCACCGTCGAGTCGGACCGTGGACCTGACCCAAGGAGACCATCGCATGGCCCTGCCCCCCCCGAACCATCCCTGCTGGCAACGACTCGCCAGTGGCGCGCTGGCCAAGATCAAGACCCAGCACCTGGGCACCCAGTTGATGACCAAGCGCCTGGAGCGCAGCACCGATTCGGTCGCTGTCAAGGCCGCCGAGATCCAGGCCTTTTTCACGAAATGGGAGAAAGTCCTCCCTTCCGAAGTCCAACAACTGAGCAGCCTCTGAGGAACGCCCACCATGAACCAACTCATCACCGTTCAGGCTGCGGCCGATCTGATCAAGGCAGGCAAGGTCCTGTCTCTCGCGGGCCCGGAATCGGCCCTCGACAAGCTGCCCGCCGGCAACTGGATCGCCGGCACCATTCCGTATTTCATGGTCGCTGAAGGCGGCGTGGTCGTGCAGGACGACCGCGTCTTTGCCACCGTGCTGTCGGCCATCGGCTCGGCCAGCGTCGCCAGCTACGGCCCTGATGAACTCGAAGGCATCGTGGCCAACGCCCCTGGCAATGGCTTCGCACAAACCATCATCCCGGCCGGCAGCAGCGCCCACCAGCGCTTCTCGGCCGAGGCCGCCAACTACCCCGACGCCTTCCTGAAGCCCACCGTGGGCTGGATCTCGGGCGTGCACCTCAACGACATCGGCAAGGTCACCCCCAAGGTCTACGACGGCCGCACCGCGACCAAGTACGAAGACCGCGCCGTGGTGGCCTACGTGGCCCTGCCGGAAGACAAGCTGGTGCAGGTTGACATCGTCAACCTGTTCGAGCCCGATGGTGGCGACGTGCTGCACTTCGATACCACGACCTTCGAGGTGAGCGAGTGCAAGGTGAACGGCGAAACCGTGAAGTTTGCCGACTACCTCGCCAAGCGCGGTCTGGATGGCGGCAAGCTGCCCCTGGTTGGCGACTATGCCGGTGCGCACGTGAACGTGTCGCTGCAGAAGGTCGATGCCGCCACCGGCAAGGTCAGCCTGTACGCACCGGTCTTCCCGGGCGTGGACTACCGCTTCGCCAAACCCGTGGGCGACTACGCTGGCACCTTCCGCGAGCGCCTGGCCACCCAGGACACCACGGGTGCTGCCCTGTCGTGCAACTGCATCCTGAACTTCGTGTTCGGCGAGCTGGAAGGCAAGGCCATCGGCGGCGTGCATGGCCCCATCACCTTTGGCGAGATCGCCTACCAGCTGCTGGACCAGACCCTGGTCACCGTGCGCGTCCTCTGATCGCACGCATGCAAGACAAGGGGGCGGGCCTGAGAGGGTCCGCCCCCTTGCCCATTCAGCGGCTCACTCACCTTGCATGAGCGAGTCCAGCGTGAGCTCGAAGGCGCCGCCAAAGGTGTCCAGGAAGTAGCGCAGTTCGGGCGTCATGTGCTCTTCGAGCTTGCCGCGTACCTGCTGCTCGGCCTGCGCAAACTCGGTGTTGCCGTAGCGCAGCTCGGCCCGGCACTTCAGCCAGGCGGCCAGCCGGTCGGCCGACTTCACCAGGCGTGCATCGGCCTCGGGCCAATCGTGGTGGTCCATCACGGGCCGCAGCGCGGGCAACAGCGCCGCAGGCAACAGGCCCAGCATCTCTTCGCAGACCTCACCCTCGAGGTTGGCCGTGGCGTGGCGCATGGCCGGCGAATACTTCACCGGCGTGGGCAAGTCGCCCGTGATGGCCTCGGTGGCGTCGTGGAAGAGCGCCCGCGTGGCCACGGCGTTCGGGTCAACCGGCTGCTGGAAGACGTCACGGCTGATGACCGCCAGGGCATGGGCCAGCACGGCCACCTCCCAGCTGTGCTGGGCCACGTCCTCTTCGACGGCATTGCGCATCAGGCCCCAGCGCTTGATGAAACGCAGGCGAGAGAGGTGGGCGTAAAACGGGCTGGCGTCGGACATGGGATGGGCTTGGGTGATCTTCAGGCTGGGGGGCAAGGGGCGCAATCACCCCTGGTGCCCTGCTGCCCTCAATTGTGGCGGCACAATGGCCTGATCGCGCCCACGCATTCCCTCTCCGGCACCCACACCATGGACGACCAGCTCGGCAAGTTCATCCTCATCGGCTTCGTGCTGCTATTCGGTGTGCTGGGCTGGCGTGCCTGGCAGGTGAAACAGGCCAGCCCGCAATGGCCCACGGTGGAGGGGGAGATGCTGCAGGCCCGCGTCTTTGCCGCCAACCAGACCGGTGACGCACGCGGCGAACCCGTGCACCAGTGGCAGACCGAGGTGGTCTACGAATACCACGTCAATGGTCAACGCCATGTGGGCAAGCGCTTGCGAGCCCTGGGCCGACACCACTTCGACCAGGCCTCGGCCATGCAGGAGATCGCGCCCTTCCAGGTCGGCATGAAGGTCAAGGTCTACTACGACCCGGCCGAGCCAACATCGGCGGTGCTCATTCCGGGCTGACGACGGCTTGATGCGGGCCGAGCGCCGCCTCAGGCGCCCGCGCCCGGCAAGGGGTGAAGCGGCGGGATGGTCGCGGCCATCAGTTGCAGGCGACCGGTGACCACGCCGCGCTGGGTGATCATTTCGTTGGCGATGGCCTGCAGCTTGGCGGCCGGCCCCTGCACCAGCACCACCTCCATCATCTGGTTCTGCGCCAGGTGCACGTGCAGCGAGCTGATCACCTCGTCGATGTGCTCGCATTGCAGATCGGCCAGCTGCTTTTGCAGCCCGCGCACGGATCGGTCATAAAACAGGGTGATCGTGCCCACCATCACCTGCTGGCCAAGCTGGCGTTTGTGCTCCAGCAGTTGCTCGTTGATCATGGTGGCGATGGCCTGGGAGCGGCTCTCGAAGCCGCGTGCGGCCACCATGTCGTCAAGGTCGGTCAGCAGGTCTTCCGGCATCGAGATGCTGATGCGCGTGACCGGGCTGGCGCGGCCTTCTGCCGCAGATGAGGTGGGTTGGTCGTCCATCGGTGTCAGAACATGTGGCTGTAGCGTTCCACCTCCCACTTGCTGACCGACAGGTGGTAGGCCTCCCATTCCTGGGTCTTGTACTTGATGAACTCGTCGCGCAGGGCCTTGCCCAGGGTGCGTTCGACCAGGGGGTCGGCGGCAAAGGCCTGGACGGCTTCCTGCAAGGTCTGGGGCAGGAAGTCGATGCCGCGCTCGCGGCGCTGGGCATCGTCGAGTTCATAGAGATTATCTTCGTTGGGCGCACCGGGGTTCAGCCCTTCGCGGATGCCCTCCAGGCCGGCGGCCAGGGCCAGGGTCGCGGCCAGATAGGGGTTGACCGCTCCGTCGGCATTGCGCGACTCGCAGCGCCCGCCGCCCGCCGGAATGCGCACCGAGTTGGTGCGGTTGTTGGAGCCATAGGAGTTGAACACCGGCGCCCAGGAGAAGTAGCTCATGGCGCCGCGGCGCACCAGGCGCTTGTAGCTGTTGACCGTGGGCGCGAAGGCGGCGCACAGGGCGCGGCCATGCTTGAGGATGCCGGCCACGAACTGGTAGCCCAGGGGCGTGAGGCCGATGCCGCGCGGGTCGTCCTTGGGGTCGCAGGCGAACAGGTTCTTGCCGGTCTTGAGGTCGTAGAGCGACATGTTGAAGTGCGCGCCCGTGCCGGTCTTGTCGGCAAAGGGCTTGGGCATCATGGTGGCCAGCAGCCCTTCTTCCTTGGCGTAGTGTTTGGCCATCATGCGGAAGAAGGTCATGCGATCGCAGGTGGTGAGCGCATCGGCGTAGTTGAAGTCGAACTCGAACTGGCCGTTGGCGTCCTCGTGGTCGAAGGAGTAGAGGTCCCAGCCCAGGTCGTTGATGCAGGTGGCGACCTTGTCCAGCCAGCCCATGCTGTCGAGGAAGCCCTGCACGTCGTAGCAGGGCTTGACCAGCTTGTCATCCGGATTGGGCACGCTGAGGCTGCCGTCGGCGCCTTGCTTGAGCAGGTAGATCTCGCACTCGATGCCCAGGTTCATGCCAAAGCCCATTTCGGCGGCCTGTGCCAGCACGTTCTTGAGCGCCACGCGGGTGCTCAGGGGGTAGGGCTTGCCCTGGAAGGCATTGTCGGCTGGCATCCACGCCACGGTGGGCTCCCAGGGCAGCTGGACGATGTGGTTCAGGTCGGGTATGGAGGTGAGCTCGTCTTCATTGGGCGCCTGGCCCAGGCCATCGAGGGCGTAGCCGGTGTAGCGCTCCGAGCCGGCGGCCATCTGCGGGAGGTGGTCGATGGGCACGACCTTGCCCTTCTGGATGCCGTGGATGTCGACGTAAGCGCCGATGCAGTACTTCACGCCCTTGGCCTTGAGGGCTTGCTGGAGGGCAAGGATGTCTTCGGGGGTGTGCATGGAGTGACTCCGGGGGATGAACGGGGGAAGTGCGCCGATTGGCTCAGACGCGGTCGAAGAAGGAATGCGCCAGAGGCGGGGTCTGGGTCAGGCCGCGCTGGACCAGGGCCGAGAGGTCTTCCACCATCCAGTCAAAGCCTTCACGGCCCTTGGCCGCCGTGGCCAGGCTGGGCGAGCCCGTCACACCGTTGAGGCTGGTGCGGTTGACCGGGTGGGCGAAGACCTGGCCTTCGGTGCGATCGGGGTCGTCGGCCTGGCTCAGCAGTTCGGGGCGCACCATCTCTGGCGCCAGGGCCAGCATCAGCGAGGTTTCGGCGTCGTTGGCGTGCCAGTCTTCGGCATCGGCAAAGTGGAAGCGCCGCACGCGCTCGCTGATGGCGGGGGAGTTGATGACGGCGACCATCAGGTCGTCGTGCTCGGCGCGCAGCATCTCCAGCGCGCAACGCAATGGCGCGGCGTTGGTGACGTGGGTGTTGACGATGAACAGGCGCCGCACGCCCGAGTGGTAGGCGCCATCGCCAATCTGCTTGACCAGCTCGATCAGGGTGATGGGCTGGACGGGGATGGTCCCCGGCCATCGGCGGCTGTGGCCCAGCGAGCAGCCGTAGGGCAGCGTGGGCAGCATGGGCACACCGGTCTTTTGTGCCACGGCGCGGCAGAGGTGGTCGGCGATGACGGCGTCCATGCCGCAGCCCATGTGGGGGCCGTGCTGCTCGGTCGCCCCCACAGGCAAGATGGCGGCGTGCCCGATGGCATCGAGCTTGTCGGGCAATTCGGCCCAGGTCAGTTCAGACCAGAACATGGTCGTGTCCTCCTTGAAGGCAATGCGTTGGGGATGCGAGAGGTGCGGTGGCTGCATTCACTCGACGTTGTCGGTGACATGGGTGAAGCGGATCAGGCGGGGCACGAAGTCATCGGCACCGCCCTCCGCCGAGTCGGGCTGGGGTGGGTGAATGAGGGCCCCCAGCCGGGCCTTGGTGGCCTGGAACTCGGGGCTGCCGACCTGGGCGGCCGAACGCGGGCGCGGCACGGGCACCTCGATCAGCTCCTGCACCTCGCCAGGGTGGGCCTTGAGCACCAGGATGCGGTCGGCAAGGAAGATGGCTTCGTCGAGGTCGTGGGTGATGAAGAGCACGGTGATGTCGATGTTTTTCCAGATCTCGAGCAGGTGGGCCTGCATGCGGGCACGGGTCTGGGCGTCGAGGGCGCCAAAGGGCTCGTCCATCAGCAGGATGCGCGGCTGGTTGGCCAGCGCGCGGGCGATGGCCACGCGCTGCTTCATGCCGCCCGAGAGCTGGTGTGGGTAGTGGTGGGCAAAGGCACTCAGGCCCACCAGCTCCAGCCACTGTCGCGCCTGGGCTTCGGCCTCGTTGCGCCCTGCCCCATTGGCCTCGAGGCCGAACATGACGTTGCGCTGCACGGTCAGCCAGGGAAACAGCGTGTAGCCCTGGAAGACCATGCCGCGGTCCTTGCCGGGGCCGGTGACAGGCTGCCCATCGAGCAACACCTCACCGCAGCTGGCCTGCTCCAGCCCGGCCAGGATGCGGATGAGGGTGGACTTCCCGCAGCCTGAGGGCCCGATCACGCAGACGAATTCACGGCGATGGGTGCGGAAATCGATGCCCTTCAAGGCGGTCACTTCCCCTTGCGGAGAAGGATAGGTCTTGCCCAGGCCCTTGACCTCGAGGATGACCTCGCGGGCCTTGAGGCGGTCGAAGCGCGCACGAACGGCGTCGCTCTGGTCCAGGTAGGACTGGCTCATGGTGTGATCCCCTCAGTGCTGGCTGCGCGGCGGCTGCCAGGGAAAGAGCCGGCGGCCCAGCCAGGCCAGCAGCAGGTCGATGCCCAGGCCGATCAGCCCGATCATCACGATGGCGGCATAGACCTTGTCGAAATGCTGGTAACGGGCCTGCTGGGTGATGAAGAAGGTGATGCCGGAGCTGGTGCCGATCAGCTCGGCCACGATGAGGTAGGTCCAGGCCCAGCCCAGCAGCACGCGCTGGTCTCGGTAGAGCTGGGGCAGGATGCCGGGCACCACCACCTTGAGCACCAGGCGCCAGCCACGTGTGCCCAGGGTCATGGCGGCTTCCAGCAAGGCGTGGTCAAGCTGGCGCGTGGTGTTCGCCACGATCAGCACCTGCTGGAAGAGCGTGCCGATGACGATGATGGCGATCTTCGGGCCGTCGTGGATGCCCAGGATGGCCACGGCCAGGGCGCCAAAGGCCGGGGCCGGCAGGTAGCGGAAGAACTCGATGAAGGGCTCGTTCAGGCGCGCCATCGCGCTGTAGGTGCCACACAGGATGCCCAGTGGCACGCCGATCACCGACGAGATCAAGAAGCCCCAGAAGATGATCTGCATGCTGTGCCACAGGCTCTGGTGCAGCCAGGGTGCGTCTTTCTGATCGGGCGGGCTGGTGAAACCCGTGTAGAAGGCCATGGCCACCTCGTGCGGCGCCGGCAGGTAGACGGGGTTGGCCGGCTCGCCCTGAGGCAGGGGCTTGCCGGCTTCGCGCATGGCCTGCACTTCGTCGGCAAACACGCTGGCTTCCAGGCGCATGCCGGGCTCGAAGTAGTCCACCCCGCCCGGATCGCTCACGGCCACCAGCGGGTGCCACACGAAGGGCAGGTAGCTCACCGCGCACCACAGCAGCAGTGGCAGCACGAAGGCCGCGATGCCCAGCACCAGGCGCTGCGTGGCCGACAAGGGCGCGCGAACGGCCCACCATCCGGTCTGGTTCATGGCTGAGGTCTGCTGGCGTGGCATCGCGGGACTCGTCAGGCCTCACTTGGCCGCGGCGTTGGTCAGGCTGGGGTCGATGTAGGTGTCGACCTTTTGCGGGGCCTTGTAGACCGCGTTCTTCACGTTGAAGTCGTCGGCAATCTGGCTGGAGCCGTAGAGCGACTTGAAGCCTTCGGCCTTGACCATGACCTTCTTGCCCTCGGCCAGCGACAGCAGCTTGGTGCCCTTGAGAAACTGGGTGTAGGCCGCCGGCGGCACCCCCACACGCGCGGCCATGATCTTCACGGCATCGGGCTGGGTCTTGGGGTCTTCGATGTAGGCCACGACCTTGTCCCACACGCCCACGACCTTCTGCCAGTCAGCCTTGCGGCTGGCCAGGCTGGCGGGGTTGACGGTGAGCACGTCGTAGATCAGGCCGGGCTCGTCGGCCGATGTGAGCAGGGGTTTGGCACCCGGTACCGCCTTGATGGCCTGGCCCGCGATCGGCTGCCAGGCCCCCACAGCGGCCACCTCGCCCGAGGCCAGCACCTGCGGCATTTCGTTGGTCTTGGCATTGACCAGGGTGACATCGGACTCCTTCATGCCCGCCTTCTTCAGGCCGTTGAGCAGCAGCAGGTGTTCGACCAGACCGGACTCGACCGCCACCTTCTTGCCCTTCAGGTCCTTGAGGGACTTGATGCCGGGCTTGGCCACGATCATGTCGTTGCCGTTGGAGTAGTCGGTGAGCATGATCATCACGCTCTTGGCGCCGCCCGCACCGGTGACCAGGGCATCGCCATTGGTGACGGTGACCGCGTCGATCTTGCCGGCGGCAAAGGCCTCCATCGAGGCGGAGTAATCGAACCAGTCGAACTTGACGTCGACACCGGCCTGCTTGAACCAGCCCTTGTCGATGGCCACCTGCCAGGCGACCCAGCCCGGCCAGTCGCTGTAGCCGATCTTGAGTGGCTGGGCCGACCAGCCGGCCTGGCTGCCCAGCAGGGCCGAGGTGAAGACCAGGGCCTTGAAGCCACCGGCCAGACGTTGGGTAAATGCTTTGCAAGACATCGTGATCTGCCCCATCAACGGTTATTACGATTTGAACGATTGGTAATACCGAAGCAGACAATGCATCTCGCGTGCCAGGTCAAAACCGGGCAGAAAGGCGCCCATGAAACGCCCTTGCCAGATGGGTTCGCGCCACACGGGTGCACCGCGCGGTGTCAGGCCATGCGGTGCAGACAGAAACTGGTGCACACGCACCAAAACAAAAAGGCCCCTTGCGGGGCCTGACTGCTCGGTTGCTGGATGTGGCCGTCAGGCCGCCGTTTCAGGGCTCGATGGCGATGCCCCGGATCGGCTTGCCATCGGCCAGGATGCCGCGCAGCGTGGGTTGGCCGGTTTTCAGGTCGAGCACGTAGAGACGCGTGCGCGGGTCGGTGGCCGTGCGGGTGGCCAGCAAGGCGGTGTTGCGCACATCGGAGATGTCGAAGGCGGCGTCCAGCAAGGCGCCGGTGCCCAGCGAACCGATGGTGGTGAGTCGGCCGGTGTCGGGCGAGACCACGGGCTGGGTGCCCTCCACCGAGCCCTGGCGCACCAGGGTGCCCATGACACGGTCGATGCCATAGAGCGTGGTGATCTTCTCGTTCTCCTGGTTGTAGGTGTAGGCCACGGCGGTGACGGCAGGTGGGCGGCCGGCGTTGACGTCACCCTGCACGTAGCTCAGCGGGGCATCGGGCTGCACGCCTGGTTCTTTGGGGTTGCCGTCGATCATCAGGCCGGTGTCGGGGTGCAGGCGCAGGTTCTGCCCGGTGACGCTGACGACACGGACACGGTCCACCGCCGGGTTGAAGTCGACGCCGAAGGCCTCGCCCACCAGGGGCTGCGCCAAGGGCGGTGCCGCCACGGCCTGGGCCACACCCGTGGTCGTGTCGACCGTGTAGAGGCGACCACTGCGGGCCAGGGCGAACAGCACGCCACGGGCCACACGGAAATCCATGCCGATGATGTCTTCGCCCTCGGGCAGGCCGCTCAGCGCACGCCGTTGCAGCACGACCTGCGGCCGGTCGAGCCGCACCTGGATGAGCTGCTGCGCGGTGGTCAGGGCCCAGAGGGTCTCTGGCTGCGGGACAGGCTTGGCGCCGGGTGCCGACACGGCTGTGGACGAGCTGCCCAGCTGCGCATTGGGCAACCAGGTCGTGCAGGCGGCCAGGCACAGCGGCAAGGCGGACAGCGCCAGGACACGGCCCACAGCGCGCAGCGCATGGCGGGCGCCTCCCACAGCGGGCGTGTGGCGGAAAGGGTGATCGGGCAAGGGATGCATGGCGGGTTGCGGCAGACAGCTTGGGGCCCAGGATTTATACCCAGACACGGCCGCGTCCATTGCGCGGGTAAACCATCCGGAAGGGCCCGAGATCGGGCGATCAGCCCAGCTTGTCACGCGCCGGGCACCTGTGCCACGGCCAGTGAACGCCCCCCATGCCGGGGCTTTGTGCCAAAGCGGCGCAGCGCGGTTCAGGCCCGCCCTGTAGGATCACGGGCCGACGACCCCTCCTGCCGCCGACCATGAGCCCAGACACCCCCCTC
>NZ_JAIZVX010000081.1 GCF_021768455.1 Aquabacterium sp.
GCATCAAAAAGCAGCAGAGTAGGTTGAACACCTGGCTCAGTTTTAGATCGGCACACCCCTCATAAGTGGCTCAGTTTTCGGTCGGCGCCAACACCTCAGCTCATGAAGGTAGTGGGCGAACGGGCTCATGACTTCGCATGCGGTGATAACCGGCTATGAGAGTAGATACCGCCGATTGCGGTGTCAAGAGCGCGAGATTCTCTAAGTCATTGACCAAAAAGGAGTTTTTGGCGGCCAAGGTGCTTACTTTGGTATGCCAGCCAAATGAAAAAACGGTGTGATTTCAGATGGTTAAGGCGAGGCGTCGATTTGAGCCCCCGTGCGGATACAACACCTACGCCGCGCAATTTAAAGGAGAAAAAATTTTCTGCCCCCTCATACGCCGATGCCTTGGCGCGGGCATCGTTTATGCCCGTGGGTTTCTGCAACGCAGCGGTTGCAGTCCGCCGACGTGCCGATCTCAACGCACGCTCTCTGTAGCGTTGCAGTCATCCGTAAGGCACCGGTTGTTCTTGCTCTTTGCCCGCTTATGGGCGAGCAGTCGACGGTAGGCCAAACCGGTCAAACGACTACTGTCTCCGTTGGTAAACCGACGCTACCGGCCCGATTCAAATACTGCGCGATGACGAAAGCCGTCGGATTTGGCTACACAGCAGCCGAATCCTTAATCTTCAGCGACTCCGCGCGGGCCTTCTCGGCATCGGCGAACGAGTCGATTCCGCTGAAATTTCGCGTCAGGAGATCCAGCGAAATGTGCCCCCGAGTGGGCGAGTTGGTCCAATAGTAGCCCTCCAGCCGCGTGTCGCTCGACGTGAGCCGGAGGTCCCCATAGCCGACGGTGATCTTGTCTTCGGCATCCTGCAGGCGCCGCATTTCGAAGACATACTGCAGCTGCCCCACCGAGTTCCGCGGTTGAACCACCATTCTCTCCATCATGGACTCGGCTGGCACGCTGGGCGTATACGACTGGATCGTCAGGAAAAAGTAGCTCTGCTTGATCACGAACGCGATAGGGATAGGCGGCAGCGGATCAGCGTTCTCCGACGCCTTGAACTCGGACTTCAGCTCACCCCACCACAGCCCATGGACCATCCGCTTGCCCATGAGCTTGGCGATGCGGGGGTGCTTCCACTCCACCTTTGACAGTGCCCAGAGCAGCAATGGGGGCACGGTCAGAGCAGTGGAAGCACTCTGCCAGATGACTTTCACCGGGTGCGCTTGCAGTTCTGGCAGGCGGAACAAGAGGATGACGCCGCACACTAGCAGCACGACGCCGCCGCAGTACTTGAGTAGCCGCAGAAGGTCGTCATATGTCAGGCTCACGGGCAGCATCAAAAGGTCTCGCTCAAGATCAGTCGGCCGGCTTCATAAATGGAAGCGACGCGTTCGTGGGTCAGAAGCCCGATGGCCACGACGCCGGCCACCTTCGAGGCCAGCAGCGCCGTCATGTGTCGGGCACCACCGGCCTGCGGCGCGGCATCGGCCGCTCCAGGCAGCGGCGGCGCGATGAACTGGCTCAGGTGAGTCAGCGCCCCAGAGCCCGCATGTACGAAATGGAAGCCGTCATGCCACGGCGATGACCGTCGCGCTGTCCGGGCGAGCACCTCGCCGATGGCCTCGAGCCCCACAACGGGCAGGTCGAAACACTCGTCGCCGACGACCTTGAGTTGCAGGTGCGGCAGCGCCGCCAGCGAATCGTAGAAAACCACTCCCAGCCCGGCGAAATCGCCGGACAGCTTGGGGGCGGCGTACCGCACCAGTTGCTCTGCGCTGAAGGCTTGAAGGGATGTCAACGGCAAGGTCTCCATGGTGCTCAACTGACTATCTACCGACCATAGATGCGAGCTATATCCGCCCAGGAGCGGGCCAACCTCTGGGTACTCGTTGCACTATATGGGTATAAACCCCAAATCAATGTGCGGGACTATTGAAAATCCTAACCTCATCCGCATGTAAGTTAACGTCGACATCCACTGCACGCTTTGGAGCAGTAGCCGGCTTGCCGGTTGAGGAGTGGAACGGGTGGCTCGACGCCTGCAGGCGACGCGACTGGACGCGCGTTGCGCCGTCCACTTCACGCCCGACCATCCATGCTGAACCTGAGTGCTCTTTTTTACACAGAAGTCGAACATGAACCCTGCCTCTTCGGCAACCTGAACCTACGCGACGACGACCGCCAGGACATCGCCGCGGCCAAGAACGAGGTCCGGATGGCGCTGCGCGACGGAATCCCCCGCGTCTACGCGGCGGAAGGCCACCCTGGCAAGGTTCCGCAGCCGCGCTTTTTCACCCAAGGCTCCTGGGCCTACAAGACGCTGAACGCGCCGGCGCAGGAGCCCCAGCAAGCAGATGTCGATGATGGCTGCTACCTGCCGCTTGGCTTCCTGACCCTGACCGACAGCCCCAGCTTGGCGGCAGACGTCTTCTTCGGCGTAGCGGAGAAGGCCCTGGCCGACCTGGTGAAGCAAAAAGGCTGGAAGCTCTCTGGTAAGCCCACCTGCATCCGCGTGGAGATCAGCGACCTCGCGCACATCGACATCCCCCTGTACGCGATCCCGGACAAGGAGTTCGAGACCCTCGTCAAGGCCGAGACCACCCGGCGCGCTGCGCTGGATGGCATCCACGCCTTCTCCGAGGCCACGATTGAGAGCTGGGACGAGCTGCCTTCCACCAAGGTGCTGCTGGCCCACCGCGTGGAGGGCTGGATACACTCCGACCCCCGCCCGGTGAAGGAATGGTTTGTCGACCAGGTCGAGACCCGAGGTGAGCAACTGCGCCGCGTCGTGCGCTACCTCAAGGCGTACCGCGACTGGATCTGGAAGTCCGGCGGCCCCAGCTCAATCCTGCTGATGGCCGCGGCGGCACCGCTGTTCGTGAAGCAAGACCGTCGCGACGACCAGGCGCTGCTTGACGTCGTCAAACAGCTGCCCTCGGCCCTGCGCAGGGGGGTCAGCAACCCGATCAACCCGCAAGAGTCACTGACCGACCGCCTGCGCGCCTCTGACGATGAGGTGGATATGGTTGAAGAGGCGGCACTGCAGTTTGAGGATCTGGGCCGCCGGCTGCAGGCGGCGCTGGACGCCGGCAGCGCTGCGCAGGCCTGCACCTGGATGCAGGGGTTATTCGGCCCGCGCTTCCCAGACCGTCCTGATCGCGTCAAGGTGGGCGCCGCTGCTTCGGCCGTGGCGGCCGCCATCGCCGCCTCTCCGGCGATCGCCGGCCCGAACGAATTGGTCGGGCGGACGCGCGCTGGATGAAATTTCAGAGGGTCGCGATCCCTGACCTGACCGCCGCGCTGCAAAGACGCGGCTTCTCGTACTTGAAGCGCGACGGGCGCGGCAGGTTGAGGTACGCCGGCGAACTGTGCCTAAAGGCGAAGAACTACCCGTGCGAGCTGGCGATCTCTCCCGCGCTCGATGATTTCCCCCGCATCTGGCTGACACCGGTTCCACCTGGGCGCCCTGAACTGCAGCCCCACCTCAGTGCGGACGGCTACCTGTGCTACCTGGCGGTGGGCTCGGTCATCTTTGACTCATTTAACCCAATACAGCAGACGATGGCCTGCCTCGACCGGGCCGAGCAGGTCCTGGAAGACATCCTAGCCGGCAAGATGGTCGAGGACCTGGCTGAGGAATTCCACATTACCTGGGGCCACCGCTGGTGCATGCTGGACGTCGCCGAACGCCGGCCCGGCGAACTGAACGCCTACACCTACGGCGGGAAGATCAGCGTCGCTACCGACGACACGCAGCGGACCCACGCGAAGTTTGAAGCCATCGGCTTGGGGCTGCCCAAGACCGAGTTGAAGGCGTTCCTCGTGCACACCACAGCACGACCCATGCCGCTGCAGGACCGCTGGCCGCCCAAGACCGTCCAGGAGTTCCTGAAGTGGCAGAACACGTTGGACCCGCGGTGCAGAAAGAAGATCGAACAGCGCCTCTTGGAGCTGTTTCAGGCGAAGGCGACGAGCGCACTTGTCCTGATCTACTCGCCCCAAGTTCAGTACGGCATCGAGGTAGACCTGCAGCGGAATCCCGCCGGCATCGGCAACAAGCCGTCACTGCGCGAAACTCTCTACCGGCTGCCGATCCAGCAGATTTCCGCGTGCCGCATCGACGACCACTACCTCGCCGAGCGCAACCTGCCGGGCTCTAAGACCCTGGCTGGGCTCAAGATCGGGCTGGTCGGCTGCGGGACCATTGGGGGCTACCTCGCCGAGATGCTGGCCAAGGCCGGAGCGGGCACAGGGGGCGGGAGGCTCACACTAGTGGACATGGGGTCGCTGGAGCCGGGCAACCTGGGACGCCATCGGCTCGGTTTCAACGCCCTGATCAAGAAGAAGGCCGAGGCGATGTGCGAGGAGCTCTGGCGCGTCGCGCCCGGCATCGACGCGGTGGCCGTGGTTGGGGACGTCAAGGATGCGAACCTGGGGCCTCTGAACCTGCTGATCGACGCCACCGGGGAACAGGGCCTGACCGACTGGCTAACCTGGCAGTACGCCGACAAGGTACCGTTCCTGGCAGCCTGGGTGGAAGGGACCGGCGCGGCCGTCCGCGCCCTGATTAAGGCCAAGCCTGAGCACGCCTGCGCGCGGTGCATCTCGCAGCCGCCCTTGAAGGACCAGTACCGCGTGTTCGACGTGCCGCCGGAGGTCATCATGAAGGGGCACGGCTGCGAAGGCCTGTATGTCCCCTTCCCCGCCACCGCGTCCGTCCAGGCCGCCGCGCTAGCCATGGAGATGGTGCAGGCCTGGCTGGACGGCGCCGAGTCGCCCAGCTTCAGGACGCGGGTGCTTGATCTGCAGCGCGAGGTCCATTTCAAGGACTGCTCGCCCCAACGGTCCGAAGGGTGCCCCGCATGCGCCATGTGAGCGACTGGACGCTGGACGATGGCAGCCTACTGCTGAACTTTTCCGACGAGGTCTTGAGCATGTTCGAGCGGCACATTCAGGTTGGCAATCTGCCGGAGAGCGGCGGCGTCCTGCTTGGCACCGTTCATCAGAAGGGGCTGCTAGTCACGCTGGCCACCAAGCCGACGCGCCTGGACCGTCAGCTCCGCTACCTCTTTGAACGGTTGCCGTTTGGGCACCGAGCCGTTGCCAGGCGTTACTGGTATTCCAGCGGCGGCACGACCCGCTACATCGGCGAGTGGCACACCCACCCGCAGGACGTCCCCATCCCCTCCAACATCGACCTGAACGAGTGGAAGAAGCTGGCCAAGAACCGAGCTGACAAGCGGCCATTGCTGGCCGTCATAGTGGGCCGGCACGGCCTGCACGTGGAGTTGGCCTACAGCGACGGCAAACGGGAATTGCTCCGACCCTATGTCGGATGAGTACATAGACTTAATGAAGCATGGGATTCAACCCTCGTGGTCCTCACGTCAATCAACTTGGTTACTCGATGCGAATCAACGTCGGCGTCTGATGCTCAGTCGCGTGTATGAAGGCTGCTGCGCCCTGTGAACTTGGTGAACGTCGCGGATGGTAACCGGCACCCGGCGCACGGCGTAGACCTGACCGTTGACGCGGATGATGCAGTCCATGTGATGAGTGCCTTGGTAGCGCGTGCGCTCTTCAACCTGCAGCAAACCCATCCCCATTCTGCGATGTCCGAGGTCGCTAATTGCTTCGGCGTCCAACCCCTCGTTGCGCACCGTCCATTCGATGGTGGAGAACAGCGGGAGGATGTGGGAGTTGGCGATCGAGAACACCAGCGTACAACCCTTGGCGACCCCGGCCACCTGGTTGCGGTGATTGGCCACGAAGCGGCGCTTATCTCCAGTCCCTGTGTAGACCGCAATGTCGATGTCGGGCAGCTGCATTAGCGCGCGCGACGTCTGCTCGTCCACTAGGTCGACCTCGTCCACCTCCGGCAGCGGCATCAGGAACGAGAACGCCTCGGTCCAGATCAGGGCTGCCGCCGGCTCTCCCTCAGCCTCTTCAGCGCGCTGGGCGATGTCCAGCAGCGCATCGAGCCGCGGTAGGAAGGCCATCCAGGCCTCTGCGCTCATCCGATTCAGGTCCTCGTCGGCCTTGGTGGCCGGGTTCTGGACGCTGCGATCCTTGTTCAGCCGATCATGGATCGTCTTAATGATGGAGATCAGGGCGTCGTCATCCTCGACGCCGAAAAGGAGGGCGAGACCGATGTCGGCATAGGCCTCGGTGGCCAGCACTGTGAGCAGAATCGAGGTCGGGCGCGAATCCGGGATGTCATCGAACGACAGCGCGGCCCAGGCCTTCAGGTAGCGGATCAAGCGTCGCAGCTGGTCCCGCTGACCGCCTGTGCGCGCGTCCCGGAACCACTTATGGAAGGCCTTGGGATCGCTGTCCTCCCAACCCTTGGTCAGGCAAGCCAGGCGCCGTTTGTCGGTGTCGGTGTTGAGGTGGTAGACCGGGGTGTCGATGTGGAACTGGTGTTCGTACGACGCCCGCGAGCAACGCTCTTTGGGGGGCTTCGCCACGTGCCGCATGGTCGGGCACTGGGGCTGGTAGTCGACGAGTTCCTGCTGGACCCAGCGACGCAACTGATCGGCCGTCGGCTCGATCTCGGCGCCCTTGCCCCACTCGAAGTAGACGCCCAAGTCGACATCGTACTCCTCGTCCGAGTGGACGGGCTTGATCAGGGTGCCGTACTTGTAGGAGCCCTGCAGCCACGTGGAGATCGTGTAGCCGTGCTTGGCCTTGAGCGACACCTTCAGATGCTCAGCCAGCTCATTCCAGCTGGTCCGCAGGAACTCGCGCTGCTGCTCCGTGGGGCTGACGCGGTTGATCAGGGTCTGTTCACCGGCGCCGTTGAACAGAGAGCTGGCGCGCCCCACCTTAGCCGCCCCGCACCAGGACCATCTGGGGCTTGTGCTCCAGGAACGGCGCCAACTTGGTGTTGAGGATGTCGCTTGCCGCCCTTTTGCCCAGGGCCGTAAGCGTGCGTCGTGCCGCTTCTGTCGCAACGTCCAAGCCGAGGTCCTTGGCTTGCTCGTTCGATGGCAACGCGTCGAGCCGCAGGTAGCGATCCTTCAGCTTGTGCTGCATCAGCTGGTCCACCAGTTGCTGCTGCGAAGAGATCGTGACGGAGAACAGGCGGTTGTCGTCCATCCAATCCAAGACACCCAGCTCGCGACCGGAATCGAAGGACAGCGAGTACATGTTGGTCGTGGTGCCGACGCTGAGGATGCGGACGGCGGTGCTAGGCACGCCGAAGAAGTGCTCGGCCTCATGAAGTGCCAACAGGTCGGGCGCGTTGGCGTACAGCCCGCCGTCGGCATAGCGCTGGCCATCGACCTCGGCTAGCTCGAAGAATGTCGGGGCGGCCGAGGTGGCCAGCGCCACGTCCACCACCTTGTACTTCCAGTCGCGCGTCCACTCCGCCTTGTGCCGGGTCTTGAAGACCTGGGGCTTGCCGGTGGTGACGTTCACCGCGGGGATGCCCACCGCGTGGATGGCGTCATTGAGTGTGGCGTTCCCGGGGATGAGGCTGGTGATCACGTCCCTCAGGTCATCCGACCGGTATCGAGGCTTGCTCCGGTGATCAAAGATGTCCTTGCCCTTGCCCCAACTACCAGTCGGTTTCTCCCGCGACGGGAAGATCTTCTCGCCCGATTTCTCGAAGGCTTCGACCACCTTCTGCATGGGGACTTCGAACGCCACGGCCAGCGCGATGATTCCACCAATCGAGGTGCCATACGAGAGATCAAATCGACGGCCGATGGGTTCCCCGATGTGATCTTCTATTTCCTGTAGTGCCCGCGCTGTGAAAAGGCCTCTGTAGCCGCCTCCAGTTAATGCCAGCGCCTGAAAAGGCCACTCCTCGGTCCACGCCATACGTCCCCCTGCATCTAGATTTTGGTGGAAGAGGATACCAATCAACGGGCATGCGCTCGATCACTCCAAGCATCTTTCGTCACACTGCTCCGGATTTCAGTGGCTGCTGACTGAGCGACCGGTCTGGGCTTTACTTCGGTCGCGAATGCCATGAACCCTCGAACGTCCGGTTACGGCGGTAGTGGCCAGTAGGGCAGCCGCCAGCGAATGACTCGGATCAGCCTAAAGCCGGAATTGAGCTTACAGAACCCCAGCACCCCTTAGCCGATTTCAAGCTCGCCCTATCCGCCAAACCAAACGCCCGGCTCTACCGGGCGTTTTCATGTTCGGAATCTGTCGGACTCTTTCACTATCTGTGGCAGTAATTTTTCACTTACTTGGCACAGATTTCACTTTTTGTGGCATCCGACAACATCACACATCAATGTTCGCCGCCCTCAGCGCATTCGTCTCGATGAAATCGCGGCGCGGCTCCACCTCGTCGCCCATGAGCATGGTGAAGACCTTGTCCGCCTCGATGGCGTCTTCGATCTGCACGCGCAGCAGGCGGCGCACGTTCGGGTCCATCGTGGTTTCCCACAGCTGCTCGGGGTTCATCTCGCCCAGCCCCTTGTAGCGCTGACGGGCCACGGCATTTTCCGCCTGTTGCAGCAACCAGGCCATGGCGGCGCGGAAGTCACCGACCTTCTGCTCCTTGGCCTTCTCGCCCTCACCGCGGCGCACCACGGCATCGGCCGTCAGCAGGCCATTGAAGGTGGTGCCGGCCTTGGCCAGCGCTGCGTAATCGGCACCGTGCACGAAGTCGGCATTGATGATGCTGTACTTGGTGTTGCCGTGGAAGATGCGGCTGATGCGCAAGATGTGCTTGTCCGTGCGGGCGTCGAACTCGGCCGTCACCTCGGCGGTGCCCAGCGCGGCCTTGAGCGCCGTGGCGCTGGCTTCGGCATCGGCCAGGGTGTCGAGGTTCAGGCTCAGGCCGTTGGCGATGGCGCGCAAGGCCTCGATGTCCATCCAGGCACCCAGGCGTTCGACCACGTGGTTGGCCGTCAGGTAGGCATTGGCCAGCTCGTTCAGGGCATCGCCACTGATCACGGCCTTGCCGGCGCCCGGCTCCACCGAAGCACCGTCCAGCGCCACCTTCAGCAGGTACTCGTCCAGCGCCGAAGCGTCCTTCAGGTACTGCTCGTGCTTGCCCTGCTTGACCTTGTAAAGCGGCGGTTGCGCGATGTAGATGTGGCCGCGCTCGACCAGTTCCGGCATCTGGCGGAAGAAGAAGGTCAGCAGCAGGGTCCGGATGTGCGCGCCGTCCACGTCGGCGTCGGTCATGATGATGATGCGGTGGTAGCGCAGCTTGTCCGGGTTGAAGTCGTCGGTGCCCGCGCCACGGCCAATGCCGGTGCCCAGGGCCGTGATCAGCGTGAGGATTTCGTTGCTGGTCAGCAGCTTTTCGTAGCGCGCTTTCTCGACGTTCAGGATCTTGCCGCGCAGCGGCAGGATGGCCTGGAACTTCCGGTCGCGGCCCTGCTTGGCAGAGCCACCGGCGGAGTCACCCTCCACGATGTAGATTTCGCAGAGCGAAGGGTCTTTTTCCTGGCAGTCGGCCAGCTTGCCGGGCAGGCCCAGGCCGTCCAGCACGCCCTTGCGCCGCGTCATGTCGCGGGCCTTGCGGGCGGCTTCACGGGCGCGGGCGGCTTCCACGATCTTGCCGCAGATGATCTTGGCGTCGATCGGGTTCTCGAGCAGCCAGTCGGTCAGCAGGCGGCCCACGATGTCTTCCACCGGCGCACGCACCTCGCTCGAGACCAGCTTGTCCTTGGTCTGGCTCGAGAACTTGGGCTCGGGCACCTTCACGCTCACCACGCAGGCCAGGCCTTCGCGCATGTCGTCACCACTGACGTCGACCTTGGCCTTCTTGGCCAGTTCGTTGTCTTCGATGTACTTGTTGATGACGCGGGTCATCGCGGCGCGCAGGCCGGTCAGGTGGGTGCCACCATCCCGCTGGGGGATGTTGTTGGTGAAGCAGAGCACGTGCTCGTTGTAGCTCTCGTTCCACTGCATGGCCACTTCCACGCCGACGTTGGTGCCCTGTTCGGACACCTTGTCGCCTTGCGCGTGGAAGATGTTGGGGTTCAGGGTCGTCTTGCCCTTGTTGATGAACTCCACAAAGCCCTTGACCCCACCGGCGTAGGCGAAGTTGTCTTCCTTGTTGTGGCGCTCGTCGATCAGGCGGATCTTGACGCCGTTGTTCAGGAAGCTCAGCTCGCGCAGGCGCTTGGCCAGGATCTCGTAGTGGAACTCGTTGTTCTGGGCAAAGATGTCCGTGTCGGGCAGGAAGTGCACTTCCGTGCCGCGCTTGTCGGTGTCGCCCGTGATCTTCATCGGGCTGGTTTCGAAGCCGTCGCGCACCTCGATCACGCGGTCCTGAGGCACCCCCTTGGCGAACTCGATGAAGTGCGCCTTGCCGTCGCGGCGCACCGTCAGGCGCAGCCACTTCGACAGCGCATTCACGCAGGACACGCCCACGCCGTGCAGACCGCCCGAGACCTTGTACGAGTTCTGGTTGAACTTGCCGCCAGCGTGCAGCTCGGTCAGCGCGATTTCAGCGGCCGAGCGCTTGGGCTCGTGCTTGTCGTCCATCTTCACGCCGGTCGGGATGCCGCGGCCGTTGTCGGTCACCGAGATCGAGTTGTCGGTGTGGATGGTCACGACGATGTCGTCGCAATGGCCGGCCAGGGCCTCGTCGATGGAGTTGTCGACCACCTCGAACACCAGGTGGTGCAGGCCGGTGCCGTCCGACGTGTCGCCGATGTACATGCCCGGGCGCTTGCGCACCGCTTCCAGCCCTTCGAGGATCTGGATGCTGCCCTCGCCATAACCCGCCGAAATCTGAGCCTCGGTTTGGGGCACGGGGGCCTCAGGCTGCTGCTCAGGTTGTTGATCGGGGGAGGTGGCTTCGGTCATGGGTTCAGGCGCAGGTGAAATGGGACCAGCGTTGGTCGGCCCAGAAATGGAAAAAGGCCCGGCATGTGACCATGCGGGACCCCCATTCTAGCCCCTGTGGCAAGGGGCCCTTTTTGACGCGTGGCGACGCTCAGATCCGCATCGGCATCACGACGTACTTGAAGCCCTCGAACTCCGGGTTGGTGATCAGCGCCGAAGAGTTCGAATCCTGCAGCGACACGGTCACCATGTCCTGGCTCATGTTGGCCAGCACGTCCATCAGGTAGCCCACGTTGAAGCCGATTTCGAAGCTGTCGCCACCGTAGTCGATCTCGACTTCTTCCTTGGCCTCTTCCTGCTCGGCGTTGCTCGAGGCGATGCCCAGCACGCCCGGCGCGAAGTTCATGCGCACGCCCTTGAACTTTTCGGACGTGAGGATGGCCGCGCGCTGCAGCGAGGCCAGCAGCGTGGTGCGGCCCAGGGTGATGTGGTTCTTGTGGTTCTTCGGGATGACGCGGTTGTAGTCGGGGAACTTGCCCTCGACCAGCTTGGTCACGAACTCCAGACCGCCAAAGGCGAACTTGGCCTGGTTGCCGGCAAAGCGCATCTCGATGAGCTGTTCTTCGCCTTCCTTGCCCTTGCCATCGTCCTTGAGCAGGCGTTGCAGCTCCAGCACCGTCTTGCGCGGCAGGATCACCTCCTGCTTGGGCATTTCCACATCGAGCGTGGCCTGAGACAGCGCCAGGCGATGGCCGTCGGTGGCCACCAGCGTCAGGCTGTTGCCTTCGGCCACGAACAGGATGCCGTTGAGGTAGTAGCGGATGTCGTGCACCGCCATGGCGAAGTGCACCTGGCTGATCAGCTGCTTGAGCGTCTTCTGCGGCACGCTGAAGGCGGGGCCGAAGTCGGCGGCCTCCTGCACCAGCGGGAAGTCTTCCGCCGGGAGCGACTGCAGGGTGAAACGGCTCTTGCCGCCTTGCAGGGTCAGCTTGGCCTGGTTGGCCGTGAGCGAGACGATCTGGTCCGAAGGCAGGCTCTTGAGGATGTCCCCCAGCTTCTTCGCGCCCACGGTGATGGCGTAGTCGCCTTCGTCACCGTCCAGCTGGGCGGTGGTGCGGATCTGGATTTCCAGGTCGCTGGTGATGAGTTCCAGCTGGGGGCCGGCTTTGCGGATCAGCACATTGGCCAGGATGGGCAAGGTGTGGCGCCGCTCGACGATGCCAGCCACCGATTGCAGGGCGGCAAGAACTTTTTCCTGCGCTGCTTTCAACACAATCATCTTGGTCTTTCAAATTAGTCGTTGTAGTAGAGGACGACTTTTTCTGTGAACAACGCTATTTTGTCCTGATCCATCAAGGCTTTAGGCCAAGGACAAACGTGTGAATCCTACCCGGCTTCTCGATGGGGACAAGCGACAACAAGTTCGAGAAGTGAACGAACCCTGTGGACAAGCGGGTGCTTGTCCTTTTTTTGTCCACAGACTTGTTGGCTTGACAGCCCAGATTGATTTTGACAGTCCCGCGTTCTCACCGTCTCCGAGACGCTCGGAAGTCCTGCCTTGAAGCCTATGTGTGCCCCGGGTTGAACACAGTCCGTTCATCTTGACTCATCCAGCTTCTGGAATGTGCTCCTCGGTCTTGAAAAAGGGGAGGGGGCTTCTCCGGCTGTTTCTCTACACCAATGTCTTTGTTTCAACTTGGTAGTTGTAGTAGAGGGCAGCGTTTTCTGTGCACAACCCGGTTTTCTCTTTGTCTGACAAGGACTTGTCTGCCTGAAAAGCGTGTGGAGCGCAGGCTTGTTCGCCATGGGGACAAGTGACAACAAGTTCCAGAAACGGCCGAGCCCTGTGGACAAGCCCCTGCTTGTTCAAAAACTGTCCACAGCTTTGTTGGCTTGACAGAGCCAAAAAAAAGAGGCCCGAAGGCCTCTTGCGGAAGGGGTGGGTTCAGCCCTTGAGCGTCTGTTCCAGCACGTGGAGCTGCTGGTTCAGCTCGCTGTCCTTGCCGCGCTCCCCGGCGATCTTGCGCACGGCGTGCAGCACCGTGGTGTGGTCACGGCCACCAAAGAGCTCGCCGATCTCGGGCAGGCTCTTTTGCGTGAGTTCCTTGGCCAGGTACATGGCGATCTGGCGGGGCTTGGCGATCGAGGCCGGGCGCTTCTTGGAGTACATGTCCGCGACCTTGATCTTGTAGAAGTCGGCCACCGTCTTCTGGATGTTCTCCACCGAGATCTGGCGGTTCTGGATCGACAGCAGGTCCTTCAGGGCCTCGCGCGCCAGGTTGATCGTGATCTCCTTGTGGCTGAACTTGGCAAAGGCCAGCACCTTCCGCAGGGCGCCTTCGAGTTCGCGCACGTTGGCACGCACGTTCTTGGCCACGAAGAAGGCCACGTCTTCCGGCATGTCGATGCCTTCCTGCGCCGCCTTCTTGATCAGGATGGCCACGCGCATTTCCAGCTCGGGCGGTTCGATGGCCACCGTGAGGCCGGCGTCGAAGCGCGAGGTCAGCCGTTCATCGATGTTGGCCAGACCCTTGGGGTAGGTGTCCGACGTCATGATGATGTGCGCCTTCTTGGCCAGCAGGGCTTCGAAGGCGTTGAAGAACTCTTCCTGGGTGCGGTCCTTGCCGGCGAAGAACTGCACGTCGTCGATCAGCAGCAGGTCGAGCTGGTGGTACTTGGCCTTGAGTTCGTCGAAGGTCTTGCGCTGGTAGTTCTTCACCACGTCGGAGATGAACTGCTCGGCGTGCAGGTAGAGGATGCGCGCGTCGGGCTTGTCGGCCAGCAGGGCGTTGCCCACGGCGTTCATCAGGTGGGTCTTGCCCAGGCCGACGCCGCCGTAGATGAACAGCGGGTTGTACATCTGGCCGGGGGCGCCGGCCACATGCAGGGCGGCGGTGCGGGCCATCTGGTTGGCACGACCGGGCACCAGCTTGTCGAAGGTGAGCGCCGGATTCAGGCCCATGACCTGGTGCGAGCGCTGGGCGCGTTGCGGCGCGTCGTTGCCCTGTGCATAAGCCGCGCCGGCATGGCCCTGGTAAGCCTGACCGCCTTGTGCCGCCTGGGGCGGTTGCAGGGGCTGGGCCTGGACGGCATTGGGCGGCAGGGCGCGGCCCGGCAGGATGGCCGCAGGTGGGCGTGCGCCCGTGCTGGCCGGTGCGGCCGAACGCGGAGCCAGCGCGATGTCCAGGCGCAGGGCGCCCGGGTGCAATTCGCCCAGGATGGCTTCGAGGCGGGCGCTGTACTGGGTGCGGATCCAGTCCAGCATGAAACGGTTGGGCACGCGCAGGCTCACCAGGGCGGTGTCGCCGTCTTGCGCGACCTCGGCCGCCGGGAGCGGGCGGATCCAGGTGTTGTACTGCTGCTCGGGCAGTTCGGCGGCAAGCCGTTCGCAGCTGCGCTGCCAGAGGGTGGCCAGATCGGCCTGGGATTCGGGGGATGTGTGGGTCATTGGCACTGCGTCCAGCAGGTGGCTGGGACAGGGGGGGCGGCGGCACTCATGTTGTGGACAAGTCCTTCCTAGGGGAGCGGATTCTAAGCGTGTCGGGCCCAGAAATCGACAGGTTATCCACAGTTTTTTGCCCAGGTTTTGTCGGTTGCCTGGCACCCGCTTGGGGCAGGCCCGGGGCGGGGTGGCGGGCGTTGCAAACCGCGGGCCGGGCTGCGTTCCAGATGGCGCAATCCGGCCCCCTGTGATGGGGCCATTGACCAAAGCGATGAAAGCTGTTGTAATCGCGGGTTCGTCCGGGTAGCCGGTCGTGCCCCCACGGCAATTGCATCGTGTGGGAGCCATCACAAGACAAGATGGGCCGCGTGCTTTGCGACAGGCGTCGCGTTGCTGGCCCCCTGAAGGACCATCATGAAACGTACTTACCAGCCTTCCAAGACCCGCCGCGCCCGCACCCATGGTTTCCTGGTGCGCATGAAGACCAAGGGTGGCCGCAAGGTCATCGCCAACCGCCGCGCCAAGGGCCGCAAGCGCCTGGGTCTGTGATCCGCCTAGCCCGCGGGTTCCTTGCAACCTGCGGCATGAACAAGGCCGGGTCTTGACCCGGCTTTGTTTCGCTTTGACGCCTTCTGTACCGTGCGACCACCCAGCCTGAAAGCCAGTGATTTCCACAGGGCTTTGGGCACCCGTCCGGTGTCGCGCACGGCGCACTTTGCGCTGCACGCCCTGCCTCACAAGGCGCCGGTCGCGGCGGAGTTGTCAACAGCTCACGGTCAGGACGCGCCCATGGGTGTGGATGATTGCACCGATGCCACGGAAGCCTCAGGCGTTCACGCCTGGCGGCTGGGCTTGGTCCTGCCTAAAAAACAGGCACGGCGCTCTGTCACCCGCTCCCTGCTGCGCCACCAGATCCGCGAGTCGCTCAGGCGGCACGCTCCTGCCGTGCGCGCAGCCGGCCGCCACGGTGACGAGGTGGACGGCTGGGTCGTGCGCCTGAAGGCGCCGTTCGACCGCCAACAGTTTCCCAGTGCCGCTTCGGCCGCGCTGGGCGCTGCCGTTCGTGCCGAACTCGATGAGCTGTGGGCCCGCCTGAGTCGGCCGGTCCAGCCCGGGAGCGGCACATGAACCCGCTGGCCCGTGGCCTCAACGCCGTGCTCATCGGCGTGGTCAAGGGCTATCGGTTTTTCCTGAGCCCCTGGCTGGGCTCGGCCTGCCGTTTTTCCCCCACCTGTTCCCAATACGCCCTGGAAGCGCTCACGCGCCATGGCCCCGCTGCGGGCAGCTACCTGGCTGCGCGGCGTTTGCTGCGTTGCCACCCTGGCTGCGCGGGCGGGCATGATGCGGTGCCCGATGCGGCCCCGCGTCTCTTTTCTTCCTTTTGCAACCCTTCGTCGGATTCACCTCGCTCATGAACGATCTGCGTCGCACCTTGCTGTGGTCGGTGTTCGCCGTCTCACTGCTGATGTTGTGGGATGGCTGGCTGCGTCACACCGGTCAACCTTCCCTGTTTGAGCCGGCCGCCGTGGCCAGCGCCCCCGTCTCGGCTGCGGCCAGCGCGGGTGCCGTCCCGGCCGCGGCATCCGGCCTGCCCGGCAGCGCTGCCCTGCCGGCCGTGGCCGCCGCCTCGGGCGCATCGGCACCGGCCGTGCCGCACGAGCTGGTCACGATCACGACCGATGTGGTCAAGGCCACGGTCGACACCGACGGTGGCAGCCTGGTCAAGGTCGAGCTGCTCAAGCATGCCGCCGACGCCGGTTCGACCGACAACATGGTGCTGCTGGACAAGTCGCCCACCCACACCTATGTGGCCGAAACCGGTCTGGTGGGCCAGAGCGCCGGCCAGGTGCTGCCCAACCACACCACGGCCTTCACCGTGCTGCCGGGCGAGCGCACCCTGGCCGCAGGCAGCGATGCCCTGGTGCTCAAGCTGGAATCGGTGGCGGTCAACGGCGTCAAGCTGGTCAAGACCTACACCTTCAAGCGTGGCGACTACGCCATCGGCGTGAAGCAGGAAGTGGTGAACGCTTCGGCCGCCGCCATCCAGCCTCAGCTGTATGTGCAACTGACCCGCGATGGCAGCGAAGCCAAGGCCGCACCCGGCCCGGCGTTCATGGGCGGCCCGCAGGCTTACACCGGCATGGCCGTGTTCAACGCCAAGGGCAAGTACCAGAAGCTGGACTTCAAGCACCTGGCCGAAGGCAAGGCCGAGTTCGAGAAGAACGACGACAGCGGCTGGGTGGCCATGGTGCAGCACCATTTCGCTTCGGCCTGGCTGCAAAACGACAAGCTGCCGCGCGAGTTCTTCAGCAAGCAGATCGCTCCGAACCTGTACGCCACCGGCATGCTGTTCAACCTGGGTGAAGTGGCCGCCGGCCAGAGCAAGGCTTTCGAAGCCACGCTGTTCGTGGGCCCGCAGGAAGAAAACAAGCTGAAGGCCCTGGCCCCTGGCCTGGAATACACCAAGGACTACGGCTGGACCCACATCATGGCCGCGCCGCTGTTCTGGCTGCTCGACAAGCTGCATGGCCTGTTGGCCAACTGGGGCTGGTCGATCGTGGCCCTGGTGGTGCTGCTCAAGGCCGCCTTCTACTGGCTGAACGCCAGCGCTTACCGCTCGATGGCCAAGATGAAGGCGCTGAACCCGCGCATCCAGGCCATGCGCGAGAACCTGAAGGACGAGCCGCAGAAGATGCAGCAGGAGATGCTGAAGATCTACCGCGAAGAGAAGGTCAACCCGATTGGCGGCTGCCTGCCCATCCTGATCCAGATCCCGGTCTTCATCGCCTTGTACTCGGTGCTGTCGTCGTCGGTGGAAATCCGCAACGCACCCTGGATCGGCTGGATCACCGACCTTTCGGTGAAGGACCCGTACTTTGTGCTGCCGGCCCTGATGACGGCCTCGACCCTGCTGCAGACCTGGCTGAACCCGACACCGCCGGACCCCGTCCAGGCCAAGATGATGTGGATCATGCCGCTGCTGTTCAGCGTGATGTTCTTCTTCTTCCCGGCCGGCCTGGTGCTGTACTGGCTGACCAACAACCTGCTGTCGATCGCCCAGCAGTGGATGATCAACAAGCAGCTCGGCGTGACCAATTGATCGCCCTGATCCGGGCCCTTCAGGGGGCTCGGTCGGCCCGGGGGCACCCAGGCAAAAGAAAAGCCGCCCAAGGCCTCACGGCCCGGCGGCTTTTTTCATGGGCGACCCTGGCGAGACGCCTCGGGGCGCAAGGCCCTCAGTTGCGGGGCAGTCGGCCCAAGATGACGGAGGCACCCATGCCGATGGCCAGGAAGAGCATCCAAAGGGGGGCGTCGCCGCTGCCGTTCTGGCCGAATTGCAGCAAGTCCTGCATGTAGGTCAACATCGAGGGTCCTCCGGTTTGTCTGGGCACAGCGCGCCATGGTGCAGCGCAATATGTCACGATCTTAGTACAAACCCTGAACCTGGGTGTGACAAAGTGGGCACCCTTTTTGGGGCCTTTCTGCAACGGCCCAGCGCTGGTTCAGTGGGCGGTGGGCGCGACCGGCGCGTGAACAGGGGCCGGGGCCTGTTGCAGTTGCTGCGCCTTCATGCGCCGCCAGCGCCAGGGCAGGGCCATCTGGCTCAGGTAGTGGTGAACGGGGTAGGCGTGTTCGTTGAACAGGCCCAGCCGCTCGGGACGGGCGCGACCCTGTGGGTAGACGAAGGTGCCGAAGAGGTGGTCCCAGAGCATGACGATGCTGAAGTTGCGCGCTTCTTCGATCTGGTTGGAGTGGTGCCAGCGGTGGATCTCGTTGCTGCCGATCAGGTAGTTGAGCGGGCCGAAGCTGAAGCGCACGTTCATGTGGGTGATGGTGGCCAGCACGCTGCCGATCACGCCGCTCAGGATGAAGGCCTCCTGGCTGACCCCGGTCTGGAAGGTGACGAAGACCGGCACCAGGCGGCGCCAGACCAGGTCGACCGGGTGGGCACGGCTGGCATTGAGCACGCTCAGGCGGTGGGCGCAGTGGTGCACGCTGTGGAAGCGCCAGAGGAAGTCCACCTCGTGACCCATGCGGTGGGTGACGTAGAACATGAAGTCGAACACCAGCCAGGCGACGAGCACCTGGGCCCACAGCGGCAGGTGGTGGGCGGCCCAGGTTTCGGGCAGCACGCCGTGCTGGAAGAGCAGGCCCGTGCCGGTGGCGGCGACCAGGGCGTGGATCAGGAAGTTCTGCACGCTGGTGATCACCACCAGGGCGACGTTGTGCAGGCTGTCGTTGAGCACCTCGCCGGGTTCGAAGCGGTTGGGCTGCTCGGGCCAGACGTACTGCATCAGCACGCAGACCGCGTAATAGGGGAAGAGGAAGTGGGTGGCGATGGGCGCCGGGTCGAAGCCGAAGTGCAGCACGGTGTAGATGCCACCGGCCAGGGAGCCGCCCATGAAGGCCCAGCTGAGCAGACGTCGCAACATGAATGAACCTCGTTGATCGCGGGAGGTTAGGGCGGGCCTTCGCCCGTGGTCATCGGGGTTTGCGCGGTGGGACCCGCAGGCAGGGGGGCGTGCGGCGACAATGGCGGGTTGTGGAGTAAGGAGAGCTGTCGATGTCTTGGGCGGAACGCAATGTGCCGATCGTGGCGGTGGCCACCGCATCCGGGCGGGGCGCCGTGGGCATCGTGCGGGTGTCGGGCAAGGGGCTGATGCCGCTGGCCGAGGCCCTGTGCGGCCGGGCGCTGTCGCCACGCGTGGCCACCTATGGCCCGTTCAAGGACGCCAACGGCGAGGCGCTGGACCATGGCCTGGCGCTCTACTTCCCCGGTCCGCACAGCTACACCGGCGAAGACGTGCTGGAGCTGCAGGGTCACGGTGGCCCGGTGGTGATGCAGCTCTTGCTGGCGCGCTGCCTGGCGGCGGCGGCCGAACGCGACCTGGCCACCGGCCGTGAGCGTCTGCCTGGTCTGCGCCTGGCCGAGCCGGGCGAGTTCACCCAGCGTGCTTTCCTGAACGACAAGATCGACCTGGCCCAGGCCGAGGCCATCGCTGACCTGATCGACGCCAGCACCGAGGCCGCGGCCCGGTCGGCCAGCCGTTCGCTGGGTGGGGCGTTTTCGAAAGAGATCGAGGCCTTGCGCGACCAGCTG
>NZ_JAIZVX010000208.1 GCF_021768455.1 Aquabacterium sp.
CTTCTTCATGGCCTTCTCGGCCTTCTTCTTTTTCTTCTCCAGCTCACGCTGGCGTTTTTCGAACGAGTAGTTTGGCTTCGGCGGCACTGCGTACTTTCATGTGGTTGAGCGCACACCATAGCCCATGCGCAGCGCCGGGCGGCACCACATCGCCCCGAAACCCGAATTAAATGCGCCCCGGCCCTGCGCAGGCTCAAAGCCCGAAGCGCCGCCCGATCCAGCGCACCATCAGGTGGGCGCTCAGCAGATAGGCCAGCAACACGGCCAGCACGATGGGCCAGTAGGCCCCCGGCAAGGCCACCAGGCCCAGGGCCCCGGCCAGCGGCGAATAAGGCAGCACGACCCCGATGGCACAGACCAGGCCGCTGGTGAGCAGCAGCGGCGTGCTGGCGCGGCTCTGCACAAAGGGGATGCGGGCCGTGCGGATCACGTGGATGATCAGCGTCTGGGACAGCAGGGACTCGACGAACCAGCCGGTGTGGAAAAGCGGCGCCTGGGCCACGTTGTTGGCGCCAAACACCTGCCACATCACCCAGAACATGACGTAGTCGAACACCGAGCTGACCGGCCCCAGCCACAGCATGAAGCGCGCGATGTGGCCGATCTCCCAGCGATGCGGCTGCTGCAGCACCTCCTCGTCCACCGCGTCGGTCGGGATCGCCGCCTGGGACAGGTCGTAGAGCAGGTTGTTGCTCAGCACCTGGATGGGCGCCATGGGCAGGAAAGGCAGGAAGGCGCTGGCCCCCAGCACGCTGAACATGTTGCCGAAGTTGGAGCTGGCCCCCATGCGGATGTACTTGAGGAGGTTGCCAAAGACCTTGCGCCCCTCGATCACGCCCTGGTCCAGCACCAGCAGGCTCTTCTCCAGCAGGATGATGTCGGCCGATTCCTTGGCGATGTCAACGGCGGTGTCGACCGAGATGCCCACATCGGCCGACTTGAGCGCCGGGCCATCGTTGATGCCATCGCCCATGTAGCCCACCACATGGCCGCGCGCGCGCAGGGCCTCCACCACCCGCGCCTTCTGCGCCGGCGAGAGCTTGGCAAAGACCTGCACGCCCTCGACCTGTTCTCTCAGGGCCGCGTCGCTGAGGGCCTCGACCTCGGCCCCGCGCATCAGGCGCTCGATGGGCAGGCCCACGTCGTGGCAGACCTTGCGCGTGACCACGTCGTTGTCGCCAGTGAGGATCTTGACCGCCACCCCATGTTGACGCAGCGCCGCCAGCGCAGGCCTGGCCGATTCCTTCGGCGGGTCCAGAAAGGCCACATGCCCCAACAGGGTGAGGCCCGCCTCGTCGGCCACGGTGACGGGTGGTCCGTCCGGCGGCAAGGCCTTGTAGGCAATGGCGATGACGCGAAAGCCCTCGGCATTGAGCGCCTGGGCACGGGCCTGGATGTCGGCCAGGTGGGTGGCATCGAGCGGGAAGGTCTGGCCAGCGACCTCGCCCAGACTGCAGGCGCTGAACACCTCTTCCACCGCGCCCTTGCAGATCAGCAGGCGTGCCTCGCCCCGGGCCTCCTGGCGCGCCACCACCACCGACATGCGCCGGCGCTGGAAATCGAAAGGCAGTTCGTCCACCTTCTGGTACAGGCCTTCGGCGTGGACCTTGTCGTGCACCTCGGCGTACTGCAGCACGGCCACGTCCAGCAGGTTCTTCAGGCCCGACTGGTAGTGGCTGTTGAGGTAGGCATAGGCCAGCACGGGCTCGCTGGGCTGGCCATCGAGGCCCAGGTAGCGCTCCAGGATGATGCGGTCCTGCGTGAGCGTGCCGGTCTTGTCGGTGCACAGCACGTCCATGGCACCCAGGTTCTGGATCGCGTCCAGGCGCTTGACCACCACCTGGCGGCGCGACATGGCCATCGCCCCCTTGGCCAGGTTGACCGTGACCAGCATGGGCAGCATCTCGGGCGTGAGGCCCACGGCCACGGCGGTGGCAAAGAGCAGGGCCTCGACCCAATCCCCCTTGCCCAGGCCATTGACCAGGAAGACCAGCGGCACCATCACCGCCATGAAGCGCATCATCAGCCAGGTGAACTGGCGGATGCCCTGGTCGAACGAGGTCGGCCCACGGGCACCTGTCATGGCCTGGGCGATGCCGCCAAACAGGGCCTTGGGGCCGGTGTGCACCACCAGGGCCGTGGCCGTGCCGCTGGCCACGGTGGTGCCCATGAAGCAGGTGTTGCGCAAGGCCAGGACCTCGGTGCCCTCGGGCTCGACCAGGGCGTGTTTCTCGACCGGCAAGGACTCGCCTGTCAACGCCGATTCGTTGACGAAAAAGTCGCGCGCGGCCAGCACGCGCACGTCGGCGGGGACCAGGTCGCCGGCAGACAGGTGCACGACGTCGCCGGGCACCAGGCACGCCATCGGCTCGTCGGCATCGACGTGGTCGCCATCGGGCGCGGCACCCTCGGCAGGGCGGCGCACCGTGACCGTGGTGTGCACCAGGGCGCGCAGGGCCGCAGCGGCTCGGCCCGAGCGGCGCTCCTGCACAAAACCCAGCGTGAGGCTGAGCAGCACCATCAGGAAGATGATGACCGCCGACTGCGCATTGCCCGTGAGCAGCGACACGCCCGAGAGGACCAGCAAGAGCAGGTTGAGCGGGTTGAGCAGTCGCCCGAGCAAGGCCGCCCCGGCGCTGGGCCCGGCCTCGGACCCCACGGTGTTGGGGCCTTCGCGCAGCAGGCGTTGAGAGGCTTCGCCCGCATCCAGCCCTTGTGGGCGGCTGCTCAGGGCGCGCAGCACGGTCAACTCGTCCTGGCTGGCCTGCTCGGCCAGGGCACGCCGGGCCTGAGCCTGCACTTCACGGATCTCTGCCACGGGGCCCTCCTGGATGGCCCGATGAGGGGCACTGCGCGATCATGCGCCAGCCACTTGTCCGGCACATGACAGAGGATGCCGCCAGCCACAGCCCGGCACCCTGATCAGGGTCAGGGGATGGCAAGACACCGGCGGCACCCTCGACCATCCCGAGGACTAGGGATGGGCCGACACCGGCTTTGCGCGCGACCATGGGTTCCACACCTCACCAAGGACGCACCCCATGGCCCTCACCCCCACCTTCTTCCGAACCGGTGTCCTCACTGGCCACGCGCTGGGGCTGAGCCTGGCGTGCACCCTGGCCCCGACGGTCGCCCTGGCGCAGCCCGTGGGGCTCCACACCCTCCACCCGAACCCGCTGGTCTCCGATCGGCCCCCTGCGCTGCAGGCCTGCGATCCTTTGCCAGACACCGAGCGCAAACCGGGCCGGCACATCGGCGTGGCTCTGGCGGGCGGAGGCAGCAAGGCGGCGGCCTTCTCCATGGGCGTGCTCACCGGCCTGTCCGAGCGCCAGGCCTTCAAGGAGGTGGGTGCCATCAGCAGCGTCTCGGGCGGCAGCTATGCGGCCTTCTTTCTGTTCAGCAAATGGATGATCGACCTCGAAGGCCGCCAGGGCCAGGCGGTCGATCCCCTTGCACAGCGCTACTTCGAAGACTGCATCCCCCTCAGTTACCAACGCTACCTCAGCCCGCACGCCAGAGCAGGCCTGGCCCCGCGCTACTGCGCCTTTGACCTCCAGGCTGGCCGCTTGCCTCAAACGGATGCCGCAGCCGGGGTGCCGCCTTTCCAGCCCTTCGTCCGATGCCGGCAGGACGTGCTGGAAGGCGACTGCAACTTCGAATCGGTGAGCGAGGACCGAACCGGCTACCTCCATGCCCTGGCGCTGGCGGGTGTGACCCTGGCCACGGCCGTGCCCAACCTGGTGACCCGCACGCTGTTCGACATGCCCTTGAACTATGCGCCCACGCGGCTGGCCTACCGCGATGGCATCGGCACGGCCTACGGCCTCTACCCCACCAGCGCGCGGGCCTACACCCAGGCCAGCCTGGCCGAAGCCTGCACCGGCGGGAACGCCGAGACGCCACCCGAACGCATCCAGCCCACCGCCTTCAAGAACTGCCAGGCGCGCGACAGCTTCGTGCGCATGCGCACCGACGGGATGACCTTCCAGCGGCTGCACGAGGCCTACCAGGCCTCGGCCGACATGCCCGCCTGGGTGCTGCAGGCCACCAGCAGCCCGAACCGCTCGCTGTTCGGCTGGGCGGGCGTCAACCAGCAGAACTTTGATCGCTATGTGCTGAGCATGAGCCCCTTCGCCCAATGCTCGGGCCAGTTCGGCAACGTGCGCATGCCATCCGGGCAATCCAACTCTGCGGTCGATGGCATCGGCTCACAGCTCGATCTGCTGGACGCCGTCAACGCCTCTGCCGCCTTCCTGGACGCCAACCAGGTCAAGCTGCCCCAGCCCGGGCGCCTGCTCGCCGCCCTGGGGCTGCATGCGCTGAACCTGGACTGGGGCATCGACATCCGCAACAACCTGGCGGGCAGCACGGGCCGAGGCCATGTCCACTCCGCCCTGCCCTTCCCGCTGTACTACCTCGACAGCCTGCACGCCGCCGTGGTGGCGCAAAAGCCCAGCAACGAGCGCTCGGCCTACATCCGCGTGATCGATGGCGGCAACAGCGACGACCTGGGCGCCTACACCCTGATCAAGGCGGGCTATGCCACCGTGATCATCTCGGACCACTCGGGCGACGCCGACGGCACCCTGGAAGACCTGTGCCGCCTCGCCATCGAACTGCCACGCCGCAGCACCCGCCTGCACCTGCGCCTGCCCGGCCTGCAGGATTTCGACGCCGGGTGCGCGCACCAGGCCAGCCTCTCTGAGCCGGACGAAGCCGCAGGAAAGGAAGCCCCCTTCCACCAGACCGAGGCCGCGCCTCCGCCTCCCCACCGCTACCCGATCTGGGCCTGGGCACACCCCGTGCTGCTGGGGTGCCTCGTCAGCGATGCCGCGCAACCCGCCTGCGCGTGCACACCGGCGCAAGCCGCCCAAGGCGCCTGCCAGCAAGGGGCCTGGCACGCGGCGCAAAGGGTGATCGTGATCAAGCCGGCCTTCGACATGGCCGCCTTCGCCCACGAACAACTCGACGAAGCCGGCCTGCTGCGCGACTGTGGCGAGCACACGCAGCTGCCCTGCGAGGCCGCCAGCTACGTGCTCAGCCGCGGGCCGCTCAGCAAGGTCGCCCACGCGGCGCGCAGCCTGCCCGAAGGCGAACCCCTGCCCGCCTCGGCCTTCAAGGGGCTGGACTTCCCCCAGCACAGCACCGTGTTGTCGACCTTCAACTCCAGCGCCTACCTCTACGGCGCCTACAAGGACCTGGGCGCCCACCTGATGAAACAGGCCTGGACGCGTGCCCAGTGGCCCGACGCCGACTTCGCGCGCGAGGTCGCCGCCCAGGCAGCCAAGCCGGTTCGGTCCGCAA
>NZ_JAIZVX010000009.1 GCF_021768455.1 Aquabacterium sp.
CCTTTTTGACCGCAGGCAGAAAGCGCCAGACTCAGGCAGAGCAGGGCGGTGCCACGCAGCTTGCCCCACGTTTTCAGTGGAGATCGTCCGTGGGCGCGGGGCAGGGGCGCATCGGTGCCTAAAATTTGAGTCTTGCGGTTCATGCCGCCATTTTAAGGATCACAAACCATGACCACCTCCGTCGACAGCCCTTCGGGCCTCAGCGATGCCCAATACGACGCAGCCATCCAGGCCGTGCTCGCCCGCATCGAGGCCAAGGTCGATGGCTGGCTGGAGGACGATGTGGTCGACATCGACACCGCCCGCTCGGGCAGCATGATGACCCTCTCCCTGCCCAACCGCAGCCAGCTGATCGTCAACGCACAGCCGCCCTTGCAGGAACTCTGGCTGGCCGCGCGCCGCGGGGGCTTCCACTTCAAGTACGACCTGGCCACCGGCCAGTGGCTGGACACCCGCTCGGGCGCGGAGTTCTTCGCGCTGCTGTCGTCCTGCGCCAGCGAGCAATCCAGGCCTGGTCTGGTGTTCTGAGCTGAACTGAGCGGAGGCCCGATCAGGGCTTCTTGTGTTCGCCAAAGAGGTCGAGAATGCCTTTTTTCTCTTCCTCGCTGCTGGGGTTCGGGGCCGCTGTGGTGCTTGGAGCGGCATCGCTGACATCGGGCGCCAGTTCGCGAACGCCCGTGCCCGAGGTGTATTCCTCATAGAACCACTCGCCGCCAATGTTCACCACGCCCTCGGGCGGTGTGGGCTCTTCCACCGGGGCGTTGCGCAGGGCGGTCGACATGAAGTCGATCCACACGGGCAAGGCCAGGCCACCACCGGTTTCCTTGTCGCCCAGCTTGCGGGGCTGGTCGTGCCCGATCCAGACCACGGCCACGTTGTGGGCGGTGTAGCCGGCAAACCAGGCGTCCATCGAGTCGTTGGTCGTGCCGGTCTTGCCGTACAGGTCGGGGCGCTTGAGCAGGGCCTGGGCCTTGGCCGCCGTGCCCGATCGCGTCACCTCCTGCAGCAGGCTGCTCATGATGAAGGCGTTGCGGGCGTCAATGGCACGCATGCTTTCGTCCAGCACGGCCGGGCGGTACTGCGCCAGGGTGTGGCCGCGGGCATCGGTCACCCTCAGCACCATCATCGGGTTCACGCGGTACCCGCCGTTGGCGAACACGGCGTAGCCGTCTGCCATCTGCAACGGGGTCACCGAGCCTGCGCCCAGGGCCATCGTCAGGTAGGCGGGGTGCTTGGCCGCCTCGAAGCCGAAGCGCGTCACCCAGTCCTGGGCGTAATGCACGCCCACCGACTTCAGCACCCGGATCGAGATCATGTTCTTCGACTTGGCCAGGCCACGCCGCAGGGTCATCGGGCCCTCGTACTTGCCGTCGTAGTTCTTGGGCTCCCAGGGCTGGCTGCCGGTCACGCCAGTGTCGAAAAACAGCGGCGCGTCGTTCACCACGGTGGCGGGGGTGAAGCCCTTTTCCAGTGCCGAGGAATAGATGAAGGGCTTGAAACTCGAACCGGGCTGGCGCCAGGCTTGCGTCACGTGGTTGAACTTGTTGCGGCCGAAGTCAAAGCCGCCGACCATGGCGCGGATCAGGCCCGTGCGCGGGTCCATCGAGACAAAGGCGCCTTCCACCTCCGGCAACTGCAGCACAAACCAGTTGCCCTGCTTGTCCTTGCTGACGCGGATCACCGCGCCACGGCGGATCTGCTGCTTCGGGTTGGCCTTGTCCGTCAGGGCGTTGCCCACGGCCTTCAGGCCTTCGGGGCCGACCTCCAGGGTCTCGCCAGACTGCAGCACCGCCACCAGTTTGCGCGGGTCGGCGCTGAGCACCACCGCGGCGCGAATGTCTTCGCTGTCGGGGTGTTCTTCCAGGGCTTCGGCCACGCGCACGTCGATCTGTTTCGGGTCGGAGGGCAGGTCGATGTAGGCCTCGGGGCCGCGCCAGGCCTGGCGGCGGTCAAAGTCGAGCAGCCCCTTGCGCAAGGCCTTGTAGGCCGCGTTCTGTTCGGTCAGGTTGATCGAGGTGTAGACGCTCAGGCCGCGGGAGTAGGCCTCGGTGCCGTACTGTTCGTGCATCAGCAGGCGCGCAGCCTCTGCGGCGTATTCCGCGTGCACGGGGATGGGGGCCTTGCTGCGGTACTGCAGGGGTTCTGCCTTGGCCTGGTCGCGCTGTTCGGGCGTGATGAAGCCGTTTTCCGCCATGCGGTCGATGATGTACTGCTGCCGGATGGTGGCCCGCTTGGGGTTGCGCACCGGGTTGTAGGCCGAGGGGGCCTTCGGCAGGCCGGCCAGCATCGCGGCTTCGGCGATGGTGATGTCCTTGATGGGCTTGCCGAAGTAGGTGTCGCAGGCCGCGGCAAAGCCGTAGGCGCGCTGCCCCAGGTAGATCTGGTTCATGTAGAGCTCGAGGATCTGGTCCTTGCTCAGCAGGCTTTCGATCTTGAGCGCCAGCAGGATCTCGTAAATCTTGCGCGTGAAGGTCTTCTCGGTGGGCAGGTAGAAGTTGCGGGCTACCTGCATGGTGATGGTGGAGGCCCCCTGACTGCGGGATTCGCCAAAGTTGGCCAGCCCGGCACGCAGCACACCGAGGTAGTCCACGCCACCGTGCTTGTAGAAGCGGGCGTCTTCGATGGCCAGGACAGCGTCTCGCATGACCTTCGGAATTTCGCGAACGGGCATGAAATTCCGCTTTTCTTCCCCGAATTCACCGATCAGGACCTGGTCTGCCGAGTAAACCCGCAAAGGCATTTTGGGCTGATAGTCGGTCAGGCCCTTCACTTCGGGTAGATTGGGGTATGCCACGGCGAGGCCAATACCCGCGAGCAGCACGGCCGACAAGGCGCCGGCGACGCCCAGTCCCACGAGCACCAGCACGGGCTTGACCAGCCAGCGGTACCACCCGGGGCGCTTGGCAGGGGCTTGGGCAGGGCCAGGCCTGGAAGAAGGGCTGTCTTTCTGGGAATCGCTCATGTGCTCACACCATGGAAGGTGGGCGGATTATAGAAACCATGTTGTCCGGTTTGGTCTACACCAGTGAGGGTGGGGCAAACCTGCTCAGTCTGTTGGTTTTGAAACGGCTTGTAAGGCGTGTGCATCGCGCAACGTGACGGGGATTTCTCCTGCTATCTCTGCGTTCATCCACAAAACCTTTGCTGATAGCATTGAAGTGGTTTATTAACTTTCCAGCGCCAGCAGTGGCGCGTGGGGGACGGTGTGAGCTTTCTTGACACGCTCTTGGGCCGCAAGCATCCGCCAATGATCGGACTGGACATCAGTTCATCGAGCGTGAAGCTGGTCGAATTGAGCCAGTCTGCGTCTGGCGACTTCATCCTTGAACGCTTTGCGTCCGAGCCCTTCGAGAAGGGCTGGATTGCCGACGGCCAGATCGAAAAATTCGACGAGGTCGCGGAAGCCGTGCGCAAGGTGGTCACCAAAAGTGGCACCCGCACCAAGCACGTGGCCATGGCCATGCCCCAATCGGCGGTGATCACCAAAAAGATCATGCTGCCGGCCGGCCTGCGCGAAGAAGAAATGGAAATGCAGGTGGAGGCCGAGGCCAACCAGTACATCCCCTTCTCGCTCGACGAGGTCAGCCTCGACTTCTGCGTGGTGGGCCCCAGCACCACCTCGGCCGGAGACGTCGAGGTGATGATCGCGGCCTCCCGCAAGGACCGCGTGCAGGACCGCCAGGGGCTGGCCGAAGCCGCCGGGCTCAAGCCGGCGATCCTCGACATCGAGTCCTACGCCTCTCGTCTTGCCGTTCAGCGCCTGGTCGGGGCCTTGCCGGGTGAGGGGAAAGACGCCCTGGTGGCGCTGTTCGAGATCGGTGCCGAAACCACCAGCCTCAAGGTGCTGCGCGACAACGAACTGCTCTACGACCGCGACCAGGCTTTTGGTGGCGCCCAGCTCACCCAGCTGATTTCCCGCCAATACGGCTTCTCCTTCGAAGAGGCCGAGCTCAAGAAGCTGTCCGGCGACCTGCCGGAAGACTTCCAGGGCACCATCCTTGGCCCCTTTGTCGACAGCCTCTCCCAGGAGATCGGCCGGGCGCTGCAGTACTTCTTCACCAGCACGCCGCACCACAAGGTGCATTACGTGATGCTGGCCGGTGGCACCGCCACCTTGCCGGGCCTCAAGGACCGCGTGACCGAGCTCACCGGTTTTGCGTCCATGGTGATCAACCCCTTCGAGGGCATGAAATTGGGCTCTGCCATCCGTGAAAGCAAGCTCAGGCGCGAGGCGCCCTCCTACCTGACCGCCTGCGGGCTGGCCATGCGGAGGTTCCTCGCATGATCCTGATCAACCTCCTTCCCCACCGCGAAGAGAAGCGTCGCCTGCGCAAGCAGGCCTTCTTCGTTGGGCTGGGCCTTTCGGTGGTGGCCGGTGCCGTCCTGGTGGCCCTGTGGTACGTGGTGCTGCAGCAGCTCACTTCCGCCCAGCAGGCCCGCAACGAGTTTCTGCGCGCTGCCATCCACAAGCTGGACGACGAAATCAAGGACGTCTCCTCCCTCAAGTCCGAGATCGACTCCCTCAAGGCGCGTCAGCGCGCCGTGGAAGACCTCCAGACCGACCGCAACATGCCGGTCTACCTGCTCAACGAACTGGTGCGCCAGACCCCGGAGGGCATTTACCTGAGCAGCATCCGTCAGGATGGCCAGGCTGTGCTGGTGACGGGCGTGGCCCAGACCAACGAGCGGGTGGCCGAGTTCCTGCGCAACACCAACACGCGCTCCGAGTGGCTGGAACGTGCCGACCTGCAGGAAATCAAGGCAGGTGCCGCAGGCAAGGACAGCCGCGATCCGAAGCGCCTGTTCGAGTTCTCCGTGCGTGTGAACCTCAAGCGTCCGCAGGACGTGTCGGCGGCCGCGGTGGCGGCGTCTGGCGCCTCCGCTGCGTCGGCCGCGTCGGCCCCCTCGCCCGCTGCTTCGGCAGCGAAGCCGTCCTGAGGACCCGGACATGGCCAACATGAACATCGATTTGAACGCCTGGTTCGAGCAGGCTCAGGAACAGTTCCGCGGGCTGAACCCCAACGAGCCCGGCCAGTGGCCCCTGCTGCCCAAGCTGGCGACCTTCGCCGCCACGACCCTGGGTGTGCTGGCCTTTGGCTGGTTCACCCTGGTGTCGTCACAGAGCGACCAGCTCCAGGCCGAGCGCGACACCGAGCCCAATCTGAAGCAGGAATACCGCGGCAAGGTGGCACAGGCTGTCAACCTGGGCGAGCTGCGCAAACAGCGTGTGCAGGTCGAGGAGTACGTCAAGCAGCTTGAGAAGCAGCTGCCCGGCAAGGCCGAGATGGACGCACTGCTCTCCGACATCAACCAGGCAGGCCTGGGCCGTGGCCTGGAGTTCGAGCTTTTCCGTCCCGGCCAGGTGTCGGTCAAGGATTACTACGCCGAACTGCCCATTTCCCTGAAGGTCACCGGCCGCTACCACGACATCGGCGCCTTCACCGCCGACATCGCCAACCTGTCCCGCATCGTGACCCTGCACAACCTGGTGATCGCCGCACCCAAGGACGTCAAGGACGCCCAGGGCAACCTCTCCATGGAGGCCACGGCGCGCACCTACCGCTACCTGGACCCGGCCGAGCTCGAGTCCATCCGGGCCGAAAAAGCCAAGCAGAAGAAGGGGGATCAGAAATGATGAACCGCCCTCAACGCTGGTTGATCGCCGCCGCGGGCGTGCTGGCACTCACCGCCTGCAGCAACGAGCAGGATGAGCTCAACACCTGGATGGAGCAGCAGCGCCACGAGGTGCAGCCCAGCGTGCCGCCCCTGTCGCCGCCGCAGAAGTTCAATCCGCAAACCTATGCAGGCCTCGATGGTGTCGAGCCATTCAGCGCCCAGAAGCTCACCGGTGCCTTGCGCCAGGAAGCCCGGCAGCCGAATTCGGCCGTGGCCGCCGAACTCAACCGCCGCAAGGAACCGCTGGAGAACTTCCCGCTCGACAGCATGACCATGGTGGGCAGCGTGACCAAGAAGGGGGTGCCTTTTGCGCTCCTCAAGGTCGACAACCTGCTCTACCAGGTCAAGGTGGGTGAATACCTTGGCCAGAATTTTGGAAAGATCACCAAGATCACCGAGACCGAGGTGAGCTTGCGAGAAATCGTTCAGGACGCCGCGGGCGAATGGATTGAACGGCCGACCACCCTGCAACTTCAGGAGGGCGGACGATGACATTGAAGCTGGAGAAACTCACTATGAAACCGTGGCGTGTTGCGTTGGCCGGGCTGACGCTGGCGTGTGTGTCGCCGCTGACCTGGGCCGCTGCGGCCATCCAGTCGATCACGACCAGCATGCAGGCTGGCTCTGAAGTGGTGCGCATCGAGATGAGCGAGGCCTTGACCGCGGTCCCGGCCGGCTTTGTTGTGCAGACCCCGCCCCGCATCGCCATCGACCTGCCTGGCGTGAGCAGCGCGCTCACGAAGAACATCGTCGACATCAACCAGGGCAACCTGCGTTCGGTGAACGTGGCGCAGGCCGGTGAGCGCACCCGCCTGGTCTTCAACCTGCGCCAGGCGACCACCTACAAGGCCCAGTTGCAAGGCAAGGCCCTGTTGCTGGTGCTCGACCAGTCGGCGGCCACGGCCCCGGCGGCGGCGCCTGAGCTCAAGGCGGCCGATGACAAGACGGTGCATTTCGCCGACAGCAAGAACGCCGCATCGGTGGCGCTCAAGGACATCGACTTCCGCCGCGGTCAGGACGGTGCGGGCCGCGTGGTGGTCGAGTTGCCGAACAACCAGGTGGGCGTCGACATCAAGCAGCAAGGCCAGAGCCTGGTCGTGGAGTTCATGCGCACCAGCCTGCCGGAACGCCTGCGCCGCCGCTTTGACGTGACCGACTTCGGCACGCCGGTCAAGGGCATGACGGCCACGCAGTCCGGCGACCGCGTCAAGCTGGTCGTTGAACCGCGGGGCGACTGGGAGCACTCGGCCTACCAGACCGACAACCAGTTCGTGCTGGAGGTGCGTGCCCGCAAGACCGACCCGAACAAGCTGACGCAAGGCCCGGGTTACGCGGGTGAGAAGCTCTCGCTGAACTTCCAGAACATCGAAGTGCGGGCCCTGCTGCAGGTCATCGCCGATTTCACCAACTTCAACGTGGTGACGTCCGACACCGTCACCGGCAACGTGACCCTGCGCCTGAAGGACGTCCCGTGGGATCAGGCCCTGGACATCATCATGCAGGCCAAGGGCCTGGGGGTGCGCAAGTCGGGCAATGTGCTGTGGATTGCGCCCAAGGACGAGATCAACGCCAAGGAAAAGATGGACCTGGAAGCCAAGGCCCAGGTCGCCAACCTGGAGCCCACCCGCACCCAGGCCTTCCAGTTGAACTACACCAAGGCAGAAGAGATCGCCAAGGGGCTGACGGGCAACAACACCACGTCCAGCAGCGGCAATGCCTCGCGCATCCTGTCGCCTCGTGGCAGCGTGATCTACGAGACCCGCACCAACCAGCTCTTCGTCAACGACATCCCCTCCAAGCTGGAAGAGGTCCAGCAGATGATCGCCAAGATCGACATCCCGGTTCGCCAGGTGCTGATCGAGGCGCGCATCGTGGAAGCCGACGATTCCTTCGGTCGCACCCTGGGTGCGCGCCTGGGCACGTCGAACACCACAGCGGTGGCCAGCGCTGGCAACTGGAACCTGGGCATCGGTGGCAACTACACCGGTGCGCAGTCGAGTTACACCGGTACGGCCGCGAGCACGGCGAACAGCTACTTCGTGAACCTGCCGGCCACGGCCTTGTCCAGTGGCGCCTCGGCAGCCACCCTGGGTGTTTCGTTGTTCTCGTCGAGTGCCAACCATGCGCTGAACCTGGAAATCTCGGCCCTGGAGGCCGATGGCAAGGGCAAGATCGTCTCCAGCCCGCGTGTCATCACGGCGGACCAGGTCAAGGCCCTGATCGAGCAGGGCACGGAACTGCCTTACCAGTCGGCGACCTCGTCGGGTGCCACGGCGGTGTCGTTCCGCAAGGCCAACCTGAAGCTGGAAGTCACCCCGCAGATCACGCCTGAAGGCGGGATCATCATGGCGGTGGACATCAACAAGGACAGCGTGGGCCAGGTGACCACTGCCGGTTACGCCATCAATACCAAGCACATCCAGACCCAGGTGCTGGTTGAGAATGGCGGCACGGTGGTGATCGGTGGTATCTTCGTGCAGTCCGAAGACGAGACCGAGAACAAGGTTCCCTTCCTGGGTGACATCCCCATTCTCGGCTTCTTCTTCAAGAACAACATCCGCAATGCCTCGCGCTCGGAGTTGCTCATCTTCCTGACCCCCAAGGTGGTTTCGGACAAGGCCGCCTTGCGCTGATCGGAATGGTTTTCCTTGGTCTCCGTTGTTTCTCTGGTGGGCTTGCCCGGTGGTGGCAAGTCGACCGTCGGTCGCCAGCTGGCTCGGCGATTGGGTGCTCGCTTCCTTGACGCCGACATCGTGCTCGAAGAGCGGATCGGCATGCCGATCCGTGCCTATTTCGAGCAGCACGGAGAACCTGCTTTCCGGGATCTGGAACAGGCCGTTCTGGACGAGCTGACCGCTCACCAGGGCGATTTGCTGATCCTGGCGACCGGCGGGGGCGCGTGCCTGCGCGAGGTCAATCGTCAGCACCTGCATGAGCGCACGACGGTGATCTACCTGCGCTCTTCTCCTGAAGAGCTGTTCCGTCGCCTGAGGCATGACACCCAGCGGCCCCTGTTGCAGGTGGCCGACCCGTTGGCCAAGCTGCGCGAGTTGCACGAGGCGCGCCATGCGCTGTACGAGATGGCCGCGCACTATGCGGTCGACACCGGGCGGCCGTCGGTGTCCACCCTGGTGAGCCTGATCATCCAGCAGCTGGAATCCGAAGGGCTGTTGCCGCCGCGGCCGCCTTCGCCCGCCTCGTCCTGATGTCCCCAAAGAAAAAGCCCTCTCTCGAGGGCTTTTTGCTGTCCGCAATGGGGGGAGGGAGGGGCGCAGCCCCTCGCAGGCTCAGCCCAGACGGCTGAGCTGGGCCTTGATGCGCTCCACGCTGGCCGTGAAATCGGCCACGCGCGCTTTTTCTTGCTCCACCACGGCGGCGGGAGCGCGGGCCACGAAGCTTTCGTTGCCCAGCTTGGCCTGGGCCTTGGCGATCTCGCCTTCAAGGCGCGTCACTTCCTTGCCCAGGCGGGCCTTTTCGGCCTCGACGTCGATCTCGACGTGCAGGGCCAGGCGGGCTTCACCCTGCACGGCCACGGGGGCCATGGCGGTGGCCTCGGCAAAGGCGGCGTCGTCCAGCAGCTTGACCTCGCTGAGCTTGCCCAGGGCCTTGATGATGGGGGCCGCCTGCGTGATGAAGGCGGCGTCTCCCGTGGTCAGCAGGGGCATGCGCTCGGCGGGGGAGAGGTTCATCTCGCTGCGCAGGTTGCGGGTGGTGCCCACGATGGCCTTGAGCTTGGCGACCCAGGCGTCCGATTCCGCGCAGACACGGCCCAGGTCGGCGCGCGGGTAGGCGGCCGTCACCAGAGATTCGTCGCTGCCTTCGGTCTTGCGGCCAGCCACGGGCGCCACAACCTGCCACAGCTCTTCGGTGATGAAGGGCGTGATGGGGTGGAGCAGGCGCAGCACGGTTTCCAGCACGCGGATCAGGGTGCGGCGGGTGGCACGTTGTTGCGCCTCGTTGCCGGCATCCTTGGCGGCATTGATCTGGGCCTTGGCGATCTCGATGTACCAGTCGCAGTACTCGTCCCAGACGAACTGGTAGATGGCGTTGGCGACGTTGTCGAGGCGGAACTCGGCAAAGCCCTGTTCCACCGTGGCCTCGAGGCGTTGCAGCTCCGACACGATCCACTTGTCGGCGGGGCTGAAGTCCAGGTACTCGCCGGTTGCGCACACGCCAGGGGTGTGGGCCTTGAGGCCGCAGTCCTGCCCTTCGGTGTTCATCAGCACGAACTTGGTGGCGTTCCAGAGCTTGTTGCAGAAGTTGCGGTAGCCCTCGCAGCGCTTGCTGTCGAAGTTGATGCTGCGGCCCAGGCTGGCCAGGGTGGCGAAGGTGAAGCGCAGGGCATCGGCGCCGTAGCCGGGGATGCCTTCGGGGAATTCCTTCTCGGTGGCCTTGCGCACCTTGGGTGCGGTTTCGGGCTTGCGCAAGCCGACGGTGCGCTTGTCCAGCAGTTCGGGCAGTGCGATGCCATCGATCAGGTCGACCGGGTCCAGCACATTGCCTTCGGATTTCGACATCTTCTTGCCCTGGGCATCGAGCACCAGGCCGTGGATGTAGACGTGCTTGAACGGCACCTTGCCGGTGAAGTGCTTGGTCATCATGATCATCCGGGCGACCCAGAAGAAGATGATGTCGTAGCCGGTGACCAGCACGGAAGAGGGCAGGAAGAGGTCCATCTCCTTCGTCTGCTCGGGCCAGCCCAGGGTGGAGAACGGCACCAGGGCGGACGAGTACCAGGTGTCCAGCACGTCTTCGTCGCGGGTCAGCGTGCCGGTGTAGCCTGCCGCAGCGGCCTTGGTCTGGGCTTCTTCCTCGTTGCGGGCCACAAACAGCTCGCCATCGGTGCCGTACCAGGCGGGAATCTGATGACCCCACCAGAGCTGGCGAGAGATGCACCAGTCCTGGATGTTCTTCATCCACTGGTTGTAGGTGTTGACCCAGTTCTCGGGCACGAACTTGACTTCGCCGCTGTCGACCACGTCGATGGCCTTCTGGGCGATGCTCTTGCCGTCAGGGCCGGCCTTGGTCATGGCCACGAACCACTGGTCCGTCAGCATCGGTTCGATGATCTGGCCGGTGCGGGCGCAGCGGGGCACCATCAGCTTGTGCTTCTTGACCTCGACCAGCAGGCCTTCTGCATCCAACTGGGCGACCAGCTGCTTGCGGGCCACGAAACGGTCCAGGCCACGGTAGGCCTCGGGGATTTCGGCCAGGTCGCCCACCACCGTCGCGTCCAGCGTGAAGATGGTGATCATGGGCAGCTTGTGGCGCACGCCTACCTGGTAGTCGTTGGTGTCGTGTGCGGGGGTGACCTTGACCACGCCAGTGCCGAATTCCTTGTCAACGTAGTCGTCGGCGATCACGGGCACCAGGCGGCCGGTGATGGGCAGCTTGACGTTCTGGCCGATGAGGTGCTGGTAGCGTTCGTCATCCGGATGCACCATCACGGCGGTGTCGCCCAGCATGGTCTCGGGGCGGGTCGTGGCGACCACCAGGGTCTCGTCCGAGCCATCAACGGGATAGCGGATGTGCCACATCGAGCCGTCTTCTTCCTCGCTCTCGACTTCGAGGTCGGACACGGCGGACTTGAGGATCGGGTCCCAGCTCACCAGGCGCTTGCCGCGGTAGATCAGGCCTTGCTCATAGAGCTGCACGAAGGTCTCGGCGACCACCTTGGAGAGCTTGTCGTCCATGGTGAAGTACTCGTGCTCCCAGGAGACCGAGTCGCCCATGCGGCGCATTTGCTGGGTGATGGTGGAGCCGGATTGCTCCTTCCATTCCCAGATCTTGGCGACGAAGTTTTTGCGGCCCAGGTCATGTCGGGTCTTCTGGCCTTCAATGCCCTTTTCCTGCAGCTGGCGCTCCACCACGATCTGCGTGGCGATGCCGGCGTGGTCGGTGCCGGGCACCCAGAGGGTGTTGTGGCCGAGCATGCGGTGGTAGCGCGTCAACGAGTCCATGATGGTCTGGTTGAAGGCGTGGCCCATGTGCAGCGTGCCGGTCACGTTGGGCGGCGGCAGCTGGATGCTGAACGAAGGCTTGGATGCGTCGAGCGTGGGCTTGTAGAGGCCGCGTTGCTCCCACAGGGGGCCGTACTTGGCTTCGATGGGGCCGGGTTCGAAAGATTTGGCGAGTTCGGTCATGGAGTGGGCACGCGGGCCGCACCGGAGGGCGCGGCGATCTCAGCGGGGTGTCTCTGCGGTAAACCGAGATTTTAGGGTGGGCAGCGCCTGCGGTGGATCAAGGCGGCGCAGGAAACGCCTGTTGCCGTCACGGAAAGGGCTTGGCGCAGGGCAGCGGGAGGCCTAGGATGGTTTCAGGGCAGGTGGAGCGCCCGCCGCCGATCAAGCTGAAGGAGCACGTCATGTATGAACATTTGCTGGTGCCGGTGGACGGCAGCGAACTCTCGCTCAAGGCCGAGGAGCACGCCATCGGTCTGGCCAAGATGCTGGGTGCGCGCATCACGGCCCTGACGGTCGAGCCCCCTCTGCCGGTGCTGGTGGTGGAGCAATCGGCCGTGGCCTACGACGTGGCCACCTTCCAGGAGCACGAAAAGCGCTGTGAGGCCCATGCCCGCGAGTTGCTGGCCGTGTTCGCCGACAAGGCCAAGCACGCCGGCGTGGCCTTTGACGGTCAGTTCGTCATCACCGACAACGTGCAGCAGGCCATCGTGGACGTGGCCGGCAAGCAGGAATGCGACCTCATCGTGATGGCGACCCATGGCCGCCATGGCTTTGATGCGCTGATCCATGGCTCGCTGACCAAGAGCGTGCTGTCGCACAGCCAGCTGCCCTTGCTGATCCTGCATTGAGCCTTGAAACACCCAACGAAGGAGCCTGACATGAGCGATTTGACTGCAGCCCAGAAGGACAAACTGATGGCCGATCTGAAGCTGGTGCTGGCCGATGCCGAGGCCTTGCTGGCCGCCACGGCCGGCGAGGCCGGGGAAGGGGTGGCGGAGTTGCGGGGGCGGGTGCAGGCCACCCTGTCGCAGGCCAAATCGGGCCTGATCGACGCGCAGGCGGCGGTGGTGGAGCGTGCCAAGGCCGCGGCGAAGGCCACCGACGGTTATGTGCACGAGAGCCCCTGGAAGGCCGTGGGCATCGCGGCCGGTGTGGGGCTGTTGCTCGGCATCGTGATCGGGCGGCGTTGAGCCTGATGCGGGAGCCTGTGAGGTGTGAACATGGCCGAGCCTGATCGGCATGCTGGCGCTGCGGTGCCTGGTTGGGGGCGCGGCCTGCTGGGCTCGGTGCAGGGCCTGGCCAGCACCCTTTTGGACATCGGTCACACCCGACTGGCCTTGCTGGCCATCGAGGTGGAAGAGGAAAAGCGTCGGCTGCTGGCGGTGCTGGCCTGGGGGGCCGTGGCGCTCCTGCTGGGCTGCATGGCCCTGCTTTTTGGTGCCCTGACCCTCACCATGGTGTTCTGGGAAACCCACCGCCTGCTTGCGCTGGGCGGCGTGAGCGCTTTGTTCGCGCTGGCCGCCGTGGGCGCGGTTTGGCAGGTGAAGGCCTGGGCCAGGCCCCCGGAAGGCGGCGCCCTCGCGGCATCGCTGGCGGAATTGCAGGCAGACGTCGCCGCCTTGTCGGCCGCGGCGAAGGCGGCGGGGCGTGGGGCTGCATCGCATGAGGGTGGGCCGTGATGCGATCCGGGCTTTTTCACCCGCGCAGTGACTTCGCGTTGGCACGGCGCAAACAGGCCTTGTTGGCCCGCAGTGCGGTGCTGAGGCGTCAGTGTGCAGTGCAGGCCGAGGTGTTGCTGAAACCGGCTTGTGCTTGGGGGGACCGTGCGGGCCGACTGATGCAGGGGGTGAAGGGCCACCCCTGGCTTGCGGCGGGGGCGGTTGTGGGCCTGCTGGCCCTGTGCAGGCGAGTGGCGCCGCGGGGCGGCGGTGGTGCGTTGCGCACGCTGCTGGAGGCCTGGGCTCTGGCACGCCGCTGGGGGCCTTGGGGGCTCATGGTGTGGCGCGCGATGGCGGGAACGAATTCGGGGCCGCAGCCCGAACCGACCGACGGCTGTGAGCCGGGTCAGGGGTGGGCGGCCGACGGTGCGGGGCTGGAGGGCAGGAAGCCCACGGTGGGTTGATCGGCGGCCTGAAAGCGCTGGATGCGTTCTGCATCGGCCGGGTGGGAGCGGAAGGCGATGCCCAGCGTCTGGGCCAATGGGGTGCTGGTGCCATCGCGGTCGGCATGGGGCCCGGTGGGGCCTTGATGGGCCTGAGCGCCTGCCGTGGCGTGGAGGCGCTCGAACAGCGTTGCCATCACCGAGGGGCGGATCTGGCTGGCGCGCAGCCAGGCGATGGCCTCGTTGTCGGCTTCCCGTTCGAAATCGCGGGAGTAGGCCATCTGGCCCAGCAGGACCGGGGCGGTGCTCAGCAAGGTGCTCACATCGCCCAGCGCCAGCGCGGCCACCGTGCCCAGCACGCTGGCCTGCACCAGGCTGCGCGTGCCGTGCCGCAGGTGAACGTGTCCGGTTTCGTGGCCCAGCACGCCGAGCAGGATGTCGGGGCGATCGGCCAGCAACTGGACCAGCTCGTCGGTGACGACGATGGTGCCGCCTGGCAGCGCGAAGGCATTGGGGCCCATGTGGGAGCGCCGGAACTGCAGCGAGACCCCGGGCGCATTGCCGCGCGGGAAGCGCAGGCCACGAGCCCGGGCATAGCCCTCGCGGATGGCCGCCTGCTGCGCAGGATCGAGCCGAGAGGGGCCGAGCAGGCGGCCTTCCATGGCCGCCAGGGCGGTGTCGCCGATTTGGCGTTCGACCTGGCCCGGGATGAGGGCCGTCACTGCCTGCGAGGCCAGCGGCAGTCCCCACCGGTAGGCCGACAGGGTGACGGCCAACAGCAAGGCGGTGGCCAGCAAGGCCCAGCGCCAGCTCTGCTGCGCGCGCACGACCAGCGATTCACCCAGGCCTGTCTGGGCGACCCAGTCGTCCCACTGGGCGGATTCCAGGGCTTGCACGCTGCCGCCGCCTGGCAAGTGGGCCAGCCGTGGCCCGTGGCGGGTGCGTTCGGGCCACTGCACCTGGCGCAAGGGCGCCTGGCGCATCAAGGTCTTGCCGGCAATCTGGAGCATCTCGCCTTCGCACCAGAGCAGGACTTCGTGGACGGCGCCGCTGTGCCCGTCGAAGTAGCGGGCCGGGATGCGGGGCGAGGCCGGTTCGGGCATCAGAGGCCGACGTCCACGCCGATGAGGTCAGCCGCGAAATCGCCGGCAGCGTCGTTTTGCGCTGGGCTGGCCCTGGCCATGAGTTGCTCTGGGCTCAGGCGGCTGATGACTTCGATGGCATGCAGCTTCAGGCGCGTCATGGCCACCAGGGCGAAGGGCCAGTACAGCCCCAGGGTGAGGGCGAGCAGAAACAGGTTCACGGCGCTGACCCTGGCGACCGCCCCCACGTGGAGGTGGCCCTTGAAGCGCATCTGGCGGTTGCCGGTGCGGCCCCAGACGAGGTTGTGCATGCGTGAGGTGTAGAAGGCGCCGACGAGGAACTGGGTGAGCAGCCCGAAGCCGATCAGCAGGATGCTCGCTTGCCCCAGGAGGGCGGTCCAGACCTCCGGGGTGCCGGGTGACCGCAGGCTCAGGCCGCTGCGCGCCAGCATCACGGCCAGCATGCCGCCCAGCAGCACCAGCGCACCCAGCCCGAGCAGGCTGGTTTGCAGGAAGACCCGGGAGACATCGCCAAAACCTGCCTTGAACTGCGTCTGCAGTTGCCCGAGCGTGTAGTGGCTGTGTTGGTAGCGCTTGAGTCGCCACCAGGTGTAGGGACCGATGAGGGCCAGCATCAGCAGCATGGCCAGGCCGATGAGCAGGCTGGCCACATGGCCCAGGGCCTGCCCCAGGAAGGGCATGATCACGGCCATCAGGACCCCGGTACCGATCACCAGGGCCATGGGGGTGAGGAAGACGAGGTAGGCGTCTTTCAGGGAGCCGTTGAAGCCCATTCGCAGGCCGCGCCAGCTGGTGTTGCCCATGCGGAACTGCAGCGACGCCCGGAACAGTGCAGGCCAGATGGCCGCCAGGATCAGGCCGGCGAGGCCACTGGCCAGGGGCGAGGTCTGACCCGCCAGGCTGTAGACGGCCATGAGTGCGGCCACCAGCAGGAAGCCGCGGAAGCTCTGGCGGGCGTCGGCGTGGTAGGCCAGGGGGTAGCCGGCGACGATGGTGTTGCCGTAGAAGTAGCGCAGTTTGCGCACCTTGGCCCACGGGTAGTAGAGGCCCAGGGTGAGCAGCATCAAGAGGAGGTTGACGATCCAGATGCGGAAGTACTCGCTGCCGGAGCCGGTGAAGATGATGTCGTGGTGACTGAGCTCACGGCGAGACGGCGGGATGTCGATGGTGAGCGGTGTGTTCTCGAAGCCGCCCGGTGCGGATGGGGGCGTGGCAGAGGGCCTGCGAGGCGGCCCTGCCGGTGGCGATGTCTGCATGGTGTCCCTGAATTTGGATTTGAATGGGGCAGTGTGCGCCCTGAAGCCGGACGCGGCACCGCTGGCGCCGACCTTCTCGCGGCGCGACATCGCCAGGGCGCCTACAATTTTTCAATGACTGATCACACTGCGTCCGAGGGATTGTTCCCCCAAGCGGCTCCGGCCGGCAATTCCCCCATGCTGGTGGGCCTCAACCCAGAGCAACTCGCCGCGGTGACCGCGCCGCCCGGGCCCGCCCTCATCCTGGCGGGTGCGGGCTCCGGCAAGACCCGGGTGCTGACCACCCGCATTGCCTGGCTGCTGCAGACCGGCCAGGTCTCGCCGGGCGGCATCATGGCCGTGACCTTCACCAACAAGGCAGCCAAGGAGATGCAGGCGCGCCTTCAGGCCATGCTGCCGTTGAACACGCGGGCCATGTGGATCGGCACCTTCCACGGGCTGTGCAACCGCTTCCTGCGGGCCCACGCCAAGCTGGCCGGCCTCCCGCAGGCCTTCCAGATCCTGGACACGCAGGATTCGCTGTCGGCCGTCAAGCGCATCATCAAGGCGCTGAAGTTCGACGAAGAAAAGTGCGTGCCCAAGGCCACGAGCTACTTCATCGCCAACGCCAAGGACAGTGGCCTGCGCCCCAAGGACATCCAGCCCCGTGACGAGGTGGGCCGCATGCAGCTGGCCGTGTACGAGGCCTACGAAGACCAGTGCCAGCGCGAGGGCGTGGTCGACTTTGCCGAACTGATGCTGCGCACCTACGAGATCATGCGCGATCACCCCGAGGTGCGCGAGCACTACCAGCGCCGCTTCAAGCACATCCTGGTCGACGAGTTCCAGGACACCAACAAGCTGCAATACGCCTGGCTCAAGGTCTTTGCCGGCAACCCGGCGCAAACGGGCAACAGCGTGTTCGCCGTGGGCGACGATGACCAGAGCATCTACGCCTTCCGTGGGGCCCAGGTGGGCAACATGGCCGATTTCGAGCGCGAGTTCCGCGTGCCCCGCGTGATCAAGCTGGAGCAGAACTACCGCAGCTTCGGTCACATCCTCGACGCGGCCAATGCCCTGATCTCGCAAAACAGCAAGCGCCTGGGCAAGAACCTGCGCACCGATGCCGGACAGGGTGAGCCCATCCGCATCAACGAGTCGGCCAGCGATTACGCCGAAGCCCAGTGGGTGGTGGACGAGGCCCGGCAGTTCAAGCGCGAGGGCCAGCCCCTGCACGAGGTGGCGGTGCTCTACCGCAGCAATGCGCAGTCGCGGGTGATCGAATCGGCGCTGTTCAACGCGGGGGTGCCTTACAAGGTGTACGGCGGCCTGCGCTTCTTCGAGCGTGCCGAAGTGAAGCACGCGCTGGCTTACCTGCGCCTGATCGAGAACCCCAACGACGACACCAGCTTCCTGCGGGTGGTGAACTTCCCGACCCGCGGCATCGGGGCACGCAGCGTGGAGCTGCTGCAGGATGCCGCCCGATCGAGTGCGCGCAGCCTGTCGCAAAGCGTGACGGCGGTGCCGGGCAAGACGGGCGCCAACCTGCAGGGCTTCGTGGCCCTGATCGATGCCATGCGAGAGGCCACGCGTGGCCTGACGCTGCGCCAGATCATCGAGCACGTGGTGGCGTCGTCCGGCCTGTCGGACTTCTACCGCAACGAGAAAGAGGGCCAGGAGCGGCTGGAAAACCTGGCCGAACTGGTGAACGCGGCAGAGGCCTTCGTGACGCAGGAAGGCTTTGGCAAGGACGCCGTGGCCCTGCCGGTGGACGAGCCCGCGGGCACCATTGCAGAGGGGCTGCCTACGGCGGTGGCCGCGGTCGACACCCTGCCGGATGCGGAGACGGGCGAGATCATCTCGCCGCTGCTGGCCTTCCTCACGCACGCCTCGCTGGAGGCGGGCGACAACCAGGCGCAGGCTGGCCAGGACGCCGTGCAGCTGATGACCATCCATGCCGCCAAGGGCCTGGAGTTCAACAACGTCTTCCTGACGGGCCTCGAGGAGGGGCTGTTCCCGCACGAGAACTCGGCCACCAGCACCGAAGGCCTGGAAGAAGAGCGGCGCCTGATGTATGTGGCCATCACGCGGGCCCGCCAGCGCCTGCACATCAGCTTTTGCCAGACGCGCATGCTGCATGGCCAGACGCGCTACAACATCAAGAGCCGCTTCCTCGACGAGCTGCCCGAGGCCTCGCTGAAGTGGCTCACGCCGCGCAACCAAGGCTTTGGCTCGGGCTTTGCCAAGACCTACCAGGACGCTTGGTCGACCGGCAAGGGCATGGGCTCGGTGGTGGGGGCCGGGGCGCAACCCTGGCGGCAAGGTGGATCCAGTGGATCCGGCTATGGTGGTGGCCGCAGCGCTCAGCCCTGGGGTGGGAAGAAGGAAGACGACTTCAAGGACCTCACCGCGCCGCTGCCGAGCAAGATGGCCCAGGCCAAGACCGAAGCGGGCTTCAAGGTGGGGCAAGCCGTGTTCCACAACAAGTTCGGCGAGGGGGTGGTGCTGACGCTGGAAGGCAGTGGCCCGGATGCACGCGTGCAGGTCAACTTTGGCCGCCATGGCGTGAAATGGCTGATGCTGAGTGTGGCAAAGCTGACACCCATCGAGTGACAGACGGGCCTTCCTGTGAAGGAGCGTAAAGATGGCGGGAATGGGCGGGGTGATCCGGGTTTGTGCGGGGTAGGGCGGTTCCACAATCGGGCCATCTCCACATCCGGTCTGAACCGTCATGCAAGACGCCCGTTTCTCCTCACGCGACACCATGGTGTCAAAGCCCCTGATCCGTCGCCACCGTCTGGGCTTGGCCGTTGCTTTGCTGGCCCTGGGAGGTGTCATGGCACCCCAGGCGCAGGCCTATCAATTCAACAGCCTGGAGGCACTCGGCTCCCAGGGCAATTTCGAGCTGCTGGCCAAGGACCTCAGTGCCGCCCTGGCGCTCAAACCCATGGCCCCCGCGGCCGGTTTGGGCCTGCTGGGATTTGACCTGGGCGTGACCACCAGCGTCACCCAGCTCAGCAGCGTGGCCGTGCTGGAGCGGGCCGCCGGCACCACGCGGGTCCCAGGCAATCTGCCCGTGGTGGGCGTGCGCGCGGCCAAGGGCCTGCCCTTTGGCTTCGATGTGGGGGTGGGCTACAGCGCGATCCCCGGCACGTCGGTGCGGGCCAGCAGCGGCGAGCTGAAGTGGGCCTTCGTCTCGGGCGGCCTGCTGATGCCGGCGGTGGCCGTGCGCGGCTTCTACACCCAGGCCAGCGGGTTGGGGCGCATGAGCCTGCGCAGCCGCGGGGTGGACCTGTCGGTCTCCAAGGGCATTGCGATGGTCACGCCTTATGCGGGCGTGGGGGTGGTGCAGTCGACCGCCACCACCAGCGATGGCACCTGGTCCAAGGCCTCCTACTACCAGCCTCGCGTGTTTGCCGGGGCCAACCTCAATCTCCTGCTGCTCAATGTGGCGGCCGAGGTCGACAAGACGGGCGAAGACACCAGCTACCAGGTCAAACTGGGTTTGCGCTTCTGAATTTCAGGGCGCCCGGTCTTTGCAGGGCCTGAGCCCGATCAGACCAGACCGTTGCGGATGGCGTAGACCGTGAGCTCGGAGTTGTTGGTGAGCGCCAGCTTTTCCAGCACCCGGGCTCGGTAGACGCTGACCGTCTTGGGGCTGAGCAGCAATTGCTCGGCGATGTCGGAGAGGCGCTTGCCCGAGGCGATCATGACCAGGGTCTGCAGTTCCCGGTCCGAGAGCTTCTGGTGCAGGTCTTCCTGGGCGGGCGTGGTGAGGTTGTCCACCAGCATTTGCGCCATCTCGGGCGTGACGTACTTCTTGCCCTGGGCCACGGTGCGCACGGCGGCCACGATCTGGGCGGCATCGCTGCCCTTGTTCAGATAGCCCGAGGCACCGGCCTTGAGGGCCCGCATGGCGTACTGGTCTTCGGGGTACATCGAAACCACCAGCACCTTGAGCGTGCTGCCTTCTTCCTTGAGCACATGCAGCACGTCCAGGCCGCTGCGGCCGGGCAGGTTGATGTCGAGCACCAGCACGTCGCAGGAGGTGTCGCGCAGCAGGCCGCGCAGCTCGCCGTAATCGGCGGCTTCGCCCACCACGTCGATGTCGTCGGCGTCGGCCAGGGTGTCGCGGATGCCGCGCCGGATCAGCGCGTGGTCGTCGCAGAGGATGACTTTGATCATGTGCTCAGCCCCATACCGTGGGGTCGTCCGGGTCCGTGTCTCCGGATGCGGGCTCGGCATCCAGGTCGGTGAACAGTTGATCGATGAAGCCGTTCTCGGGGCCCGACAAGGGTACCGAGAGGATCAGGGTCGTGCCTTCCGGGTTGCTGCTGATGTCGACCCAGCCGCCCACGGTCTCGGCGCGCTCGTGCAGACCGCGGATGCCGAAGGAGCGGGCCTTGGCCAGGTCATCGGCATTGAGCCCGCGGCCATTGTCGGTCACTTCGATGGAGAGCACGCCGCCGGCCTGCGTCACGTCGACGCTGACGGCCGTGGCCTGTGCGTGTTTGGAGACATTGGTGAGCGCCTCCTGGGCAAAGCGGTAGGCAACCAGGGGCACGCCTGCCGGCAACTGCAGCTTTTCGTGGCTGGTGCGAAAGCGTGCGCCGATGCCGGTGCGCTTGCTGAAGCGGTCGGTCATCCACTGCAGGGCGGGCACCAGGCCTTGTTCCAGGATGGCGGGCCGCAGGTTGTGCATGATGCGCTGGCTGGCCTCGTGGGCCAGGTTCACGGCCTCCAGGGCCTGTTGCACACGGTCGGCGATCTGCGGGGTCTCGGCGTGGCGGGCGATCCAGGCGAGGTCGAACTTGATGGCGGTGAGGGCGCCGCCCACGTCGTCGTGGATCTCGCGGGCGATGGCGGCACGCTCCTGCTCGATGCTGGTCTGCAGGTGCTGGGCCAGTTCGCGCAACTGCTGGCGCGAGCGGCTCAGGGCCAGGTCGGCACGCTGTTTCGCAATGCGGATGCGGTTGGCCTCGATGGCCAGCAGCGCGGCCGGTGCCAGGCGGGCAAGGTTGCTCTTGAGCAGGTAATCGTTGGCGCCATTGCGCATGGCCTGCACGGCGATGTCTTCGCCGATCTCGCCTGAGACGAGGATGAAGGGCACCAGCTTGCCCATGGCACGGATCTTGTCGAGCGCGGCCAGGCCGGAGTAGCCAGGCAGGTTGTAGTCCGAGAGGATCAGGTCCCACTCTTCGTCGAGCGCGTCGACCAGGGCGGTCTCGGTGTCGATGCGCTGGATGTCGGCGTTGATGCCGCCGCGCAGCAGGTGGATGGCGACGAGGGCGTGGTCTTCCTCGTTGTCTTCGAGGTGCAACACCTTGAGCCGCAGCGGGGCCAGGTTGTCGGCGTCGGCGCCGGTCGGGGCCTCGGAGGGCAGGGGGGGCGCAAGGTCATCGGCGCTGGGTTGGGTCGACAAATCTGACACGGTTCGCCTTTGATCCTTCGATTTACGCCAAGTAATGCCTCGTCATTGTGAAGACTTGGCACTCGGAAATGCGAAAAATTCTAACAACCCATCAAGCCCGACGCAGTTCCTGCCGAAAGCACACGGGTTAGCGGATCGAACCTGGTTTGACCGCGCCGTGCCACCCGGTTTCATGGGTGGCTTTGAGTCAATCTGGTTGAGTGGAGCCAAGATGAGCCACGACGATCCCGTCGATAACCCGCCAGCCGCATCGCCCATGGCCTTGCTGCTGGCCGCCGAACTGCAGGACCACCTGATGACGGCGACCAATGACCTGGAGCGCCTGCAGCGTTTGCTGGACGACGCCTGCGTGGTCCTGATGGACGGCTTCCACGGCACGGCCGGGCAGCTGGGAGAGGTCATCGACCTCGGCCACGAGATCACACCCCACCTCGAAGAGGTGCGGCAGACGCTCTACAAGGCGGTCACGGCCCTGCAGTTCCAGGACATGGCCACCCAGCTGATCGCCCACACGAACAAGCGTCTGCGCAACTGTGCCGACCAGATCGCCCGTGACGCCCTGGGCGACGACGATCCGGATGGCGCAGCCATCGTGGAAGACGGACCGCTCAAGCCCAACCCGGTGACCCAGGACGAAATGGACGCCGGGTCCGTCGAGTTGTTCTAAAGATTGCGTCCCATCAGCCGAAATACCGTCAAAGCCTGACGGGTCATTTCACCCAGCCTGCCTAACAAGCCCAGTTCATTCAAGACCGGAGAGCGACATGCATTCGATCCTTGCCGTCGACGATTCAGCATCCATGCGTCAAATGGTTTCCTTCACGCTCAAGAGCGCTGGCTACAACGTCGTCGAGGCCGTTGATGGCCAGGATGCCTTCGAGAAAGCCGGTGGTCGCAGCTTCGACCTGGTGCTGACCGACCAGAACATGCCCCGCATGGACGGCATCAGCCTGACCAAGAAGCTGCGTGAGAACCCGCAGTTCAAGAGCACCCCCATCCTGATCCTGACCACCGAGTCCAGCGACCAGATGAAACAGGCCGGCCGTGCGGCCGGGGCCACGGGCTGGCTGGTCAAGCCCTTCGATCCGAACAAGCTCATCGAGGTCATCCAGAAGGTGATCCGCTGATTCAGATTCAGGCTAGCAGGCGCTGACCCCAAGACGATTTTCAGGAGCCAGACATGGCAGAGACCAGCACGGACCACAGCTCTTCTTCGGCAGGCATTGACCTGAGCCAGTTCTACCAGGTGTTCTTCGAAGAAGCCGGTGAGAACCTCGAAAACATGGAACAGCTCCTTCTGGAGCTGGACATCGAGGCGGCCGACGACGAAGAGCTCAACGCCATCTTCCGTTGTGCGCACTCCATCAAGGGCGGTGCAGCCACCTTCGGCTTTGGTGACGTGGCCGAACTGACCCACCAGATGGAGACGCTGCTGGACAAGCTGCGCCGCCATGAGCTGACCCCCACGGCCCCCATGGTGGATGTGCTGCTGCAATCGGGCGACGCGCTCAAGGCCATGCTGGCGCGCCATCAGGGCGCTGGCGGTGGCGAGATCGACACCACCGAGCTGCTGTTCAACATCCGTGCGATGGTGGCGGGCGAAGCGCCGGTTGCCCCGGTGGCCTCGGTCAAGGCCGCTCCGGCTCCGGCGCCCGTGGCCGCACCCGCTGTGGCACCTGCGGCGTCCGGCGGTGCCGCGCCCACCACGGGCCAGCGCACGGTCGAACTGCGGGTGAGCGGTGACGCCGCTCAGGCAGAGAACCTGGTGGAGCTGTTCAAGGAAATCACCGACCTGGGCACGATCGAGCCTCTGCCTGCCGATGCCAAGCTGGACGGCGTGCGCCGCTTCAAGGTCAGCACCGCCACGGCCGAGTCCGAGCTGCTGGACCTCTTCACCTTCCATGTGGCCCGCGAGGCCGTGAGCTTCGTGGCCTTTGGCGACGCGGCACCGGTTGCGGCCAAGCCCGCTGCCGACCCTGGCTATGGCTTCTTCAATGAGGTCGACGCACCGGCTGTGCCGGCGCCTGCCGCCGCCGAGGCCCCGACCGAGAAGGGCTACGGCTTCTTCGACAACGCGCCTGGCGCCCCGGAGCAGGCCCCCGTGGCCGCCCACCCTGTGGCCGATGCCGCGCCCAAGCCTGTGGCCGCCAAGCCCGCCGCACCGGCCGCGAAGTCCGACAAGCCTGCTGCAGCGCTCGAGGCCTCGACCATCCGCGTCTCGGTCGAGAAGGTCGACCAGCTCATCAACCTGGTGGGCGAACTCGTGATCACGCAAGCCATGCTGGCCCAGAATAGCCGTGGCCTGGACCCTGTGGTCTACCAGCAACTGGTCACTGGCCTGACCGACCTGGACCGCAACACCCGCGACCTGCAAGAGGCCGTGATGTCGATCCGGATGATTCCGATGTCGACCGTGTTCAGCCGCTTCCCGCGCATGCTGCGCGACCTGGCCAACAAGCTGGGCAAGAAGGTCGAGCTGGTCACCCAGGGTGAAGCCACCGAACTGGACAAGGGTCTGGTCGAGAAGATCACCGACCCGCTGACCCACCTGGTGCGCAACTCCTGCGACCACGGTGTCGAGATGCCGGCCGACCGCCTGGCCAAGGGCAAGCCTGAAGTGGGCACCATCACCCTGGCGGCCTCGCACCAGGGCGGCTCCATCGTCATCGAAGTGCGCGATGACGGCCGCGGCCTGTCGCGCGAGAAGCTGCTCAAGAAGGCCCGCGAGAAGGGCATCGACGCCCCGGATTCGCTGACCGATGCCGAGGTCTGGAACCTCATCTTCGCCCCGGGATTCTCGACCGCCGACGAGGTGACCGACGTCTCGGGCCGTGGCGTGGGCATGGACGTGGTGAAGAAGAACATCACCTCGCTGGGTGGCACGGTCGAGATCGACTCGGCCGAGGGCTACGGCATGCGCGTTGCGGTGCGCCTGCCGCTCACGCTGGCCATCATGGATGGCATGAGCGTGGGTGTGGGCGAAGAGGTCTACATCCTGCCGCTGTCTTCGGTGGTCGAGTCCTTCCAGGTCAGCAACGACATGGTCAAGACCATTGGGGGCTCGGGCCGCGTGGTCGAAGTCCGAGAGGAGTACATGCCGGTGATCGAGCTGGAGAAGGTCTTCCAGGTGCCCCGTTTCGACTGGGAGCACAACAGCGGGATCATGGTCGTGGTGGAAGCCGAAAGCGGCCGTGTGGCCCTGCTGGTGGACGAGCTGCTCGGCCAGCAACAGGTGGTGGTCAAGAACCTCGAATCCAACTACCGCAAGGTCAACGATGTGTCCGGCGCCACCATCATGGGTGACGGCCGGGTGGCACTGATCCTGGACGTGGGCAGCCTCGTGCGCCGCTCGCGCCACTGATCAACGCAGATTGAAGGAGATCAAGCCATGGGCATGATGGAAAAGCTGGACGTGCAGACCGAACTGGCACGTGAGTACCTCACCTTCCGCCTCGGTGACGAGGAATACGGCATCGACATCCTCAAGGTGCAGGAGATCCGGGGCTACGAGAACCCGACCCGCATCGCCAATGCACCGCACTTCCTCAAGGGGGTGGTGAACCTGCGCGGCACCATCGTCCCCATCGTGGACCTGCGCCTGCGCTTTGGTTGCAGCTCGGCCGAGTACAACGCCTTCACCGTGTCCATCGTGCTGCACATCGGGCAACGCACCATTGGCACCGTGGTGGACTCGGTGAGCGACGTGATGGAGATCCCGGCCGAGGCCGTGCGCCCCGCGCCCGAGATGAACTCGGCCATCGACGCCACCTACATCCGCGGCCTGGCCCAGGTGGGTGAGCGCATGGTCATCCTGCTCGACATCGAAAGCATGTTGATGAGCCAGGACATGGGTCTGATCGACTGAGCCTTTTTCTGCACACGGAGCACACCATGACGACACGCCCATGCACCCTGATCCGGATGGCGCAAGCCCTCGGCCTTGGCCTGATGTTGGCCGCATCCGCGCACGCCGCTGACGGAGGGGCCACCAAGGAACAGGCCGTGGCCATGGTCAAGAAGGGCGTGGCCCTGGTCAAGGCCGGCCCGGCCGACAAGGCTTATGCCGAGATCAGCGACAAGGCCAACACCGCTTTCCACGAGCAGGACCTCTACCTGGTCGTTTATGGCCTGGACGGCACCGTCAAGGCCCATGGTGCCAATCCCAAGATGATCGGTCGCAACCTGATCGACCTGAAGGACATCGACGGCAAGCCTTTTGTCAAAGAGCGCGTCGAGATGGCCCAGAAGCAAAACAGCTTCTGGCAGGACTACAAATTCACCAATCCCGAGAACAAGAAGATCGAGCCCAAGAGCATGTACTGCGAAAAGCTCAACGACACGGTCGTGTGCGGCGGCATCTACAAATGACAGGCTGAGTCAGCCTGGGCGCGACCTATGCGCGACAGGCCTTGACGACAAGGGGAATTCATGAAGTTGCGTACCACCTTGATGGCCGCGCCTGCGGTCGCCTGTCTGGTCTTGCTGTGCTGTCTGGTGGGCTTCCTGGTCGTCATCCGCGACTACGAAGACAAGTCCCGCGCGACCTTCGAGTCTGACGCCCGGCAGCGTGAGGCCATCACCCTGGCGCAGCAGAAGCTGACCGACGCCCACGTGACGCTCTACCGCACGATCGCGGTCATCGGCTCGCTCGGTGAGTCAGAGGTCCAGGCCCGGCGTGAGGCGCTGGTGGGGGTTTCCAAAGAGGTGAGCCAGACCCTGAACTCGGCGCTCTCCGCGCAGGACGCCCAGTCCGATGTGGCGCAGGCCTTCGCAGGCGCGCTGCAGAAGTTCGTCAAGAGCGCGGACACCGCGATCGACCTCGCCACCGTCGATCCCAACACCGGCGTGGCCGCCCTGCAGACAGCCGATGGTGAACACAAGGTCCTGGCCACCCAGCTCGACAAGCTGGCGGATCTCGTGAAGTCCCACGCCCAGGCTGACATCGCAGCGCTCAAGCAAAGCCTGTCTTGGCGTCAGGTGCTGATTGCGTCGCTGGGCTTGCTCTCAGGGGGGCTGGCCTTCGCTTTCGCGTGGTACATGCAAGGGCGCATCGTGCGCGACGTGAAGTCGGCTGCCGATGCCGCCGATGCCGTGGCACAAGGCCACTTCGACCGTGTGGTGCGCGTGGAGCGCGACGATGAACTGGGTCAACTGCAATCGGCCCTGTCCCGCATGGTGACCGAGCTGGCGGCGTCCATCAACGTCGTGCAGATTGCGGCCTTGTCGATCGGGCAGGCCTCCAGCGAGATCGCGGCCGGCAACACCGACCTGAGTCGCCGCACCGAAGACACGGCGTCCAGCCTGCAGGCCACGGCCTCGTCCATGGAGCAGTTGACCGGCACCGTGCGCCACACCGCCGAGGCCGCTCGGTCTGCCGACACGTTGGCCCAAAGCGCCACCGATGCGGCCCGCAAGGGCGGTGAGGTGATGCAGCAGGTTGTGGCCAGCATGGCCGAAATCGACACCGCTTCTCGCAAGATCAACGAGATCATCAGCGTCATCGACGGCATCGCGTTTCAGACCAACATCCTGGCACTCAATGCCGCGGTTGAAGCCGCTCGCGCCGGCGAGCAGGGCAAGGGCTTTGCGGTGGTGGCGGGCGAGGTGCGCTCGCTGGCCAAGCGCAGTGCCGACGCGGCCCGAGAGATCAAGACCCTGATCGGCTCATCCAGTGAGCGGGTCGAAGTGGGCACGCGCCTGGTTCAGGACGCTGGCGCGACCATGCAGGACATCGTGGCTGGCGTGGAGCGCGTGACCCAGATCATCAGCGAGATCACCGAAGCGGCCGAGCAGGAGTCGCAAGGCATTGGCCAGGTCAACGGTGCCGTGACCCAGCTCGACCAGATGACGCAGCAGAACGCTGCGCTGGTGGAGGAGTCGGCCGCTGCGGCCGAGAGCCTCAAGATGCAGGCGCGCAGCCTCTCCGACGTGGTGGGACGCTTCCGCCTGGCCTGAGCGCCCTCAGTTCAGCGTGTGGCCCAGCGCCAGCACGGCGCGGGCGACCTGGGCGTCGAGCACGTCCAGCGGCATGGCCAGGCGCTCGGTGGCGTCGGGCACGCTGTGGTTCAGCGGCGCCCACACCGGGGCCGGCCAGCGGCCATCCCAGTCGAAGCGGGCGATCACATGCCAGTGCAGGTGGGGCACCACATTGCCCAGGCTGGCCAGGTTGACCTTGGTGGGGTGAAGGGCTTCACGCAGCACGGTTTCCACCTTGGCCACGGTCTGCATCAGCAGGCTGCGGTCGGCGGGCACGAGGTCGGTCCATTCGGCCACGTGGTCGTTCCAGATCACACGGTAGAAGGCCGGGTGCTCGGCGTCTTCGGCCCGGATCACGCGCAGCTGCGCCGTGCGCACGACGAGGATGCCCCCATCGCGCTCGCACAGTTCGCAGCTCGGACGGCGGGAGGTGTCGAGTTGGCCCATGTGTTTACACCAGCACGCGTTCGATGCCGCCGTTGTTGGCGCGGGCCACGTACTCCGGCATCCAGTTCTCGCCCAGGATCTGCCTGGCCATCTCGACCACGATGTAGTCGGCTTCCAGCAGGCCGTTGGCCGTGTCCTCGCCATAGCGGCTTAGGCCCTGCAGGCAAGCCGGGCAGGAGGTCAGCACCTTGACGTTTTCCTTCTCGCCGATCAGGCCCTGCTCGCGCAGCGCCTTCTCGCCCTTGAGGATCTCTTCCTCCTTGCGGAAGCGCACCTGGGTGGAGATGTCGGGGCGGTTCACGGCCAGCGTGCCCGATTCACCGCAGCAGCGTTCCGACTTGATCACGCCATCGCCCACCAGGGCCTTGACGGTCTTCATCGGGTCCTGCAGCTTCATGGGCGTGTGGCAGGGGTCGTGGTACAGGAAGGCGCCCTTGCCTTGCAGGGTGATGCCCTTCTCAAGCAGGTACTCGTGGATGTCGATGATGCGGCAGCCGGGGAAGATCTTGTCGAACTGGTAGCCCTGCAGCTGGTCGTAGCAGGTGCCACAGCTCACCACCACGGTCTTGATGTCGAGGTAGTTGAGCGTGTTGGCCACACGGTGGAAGAGCACCCGGTTGTCGGTGATCATCTTCTCGGCCTTGTCGAACTGCCCGGCACCGCGTTGCGGGTAGCCACAGCACAGGTAGCCCGGCGGCAACACGGTCTGCACACCGGCATGCCAGAGCATGGCCTGGGTGGCAAGGCCCACCTGGCTGAAGAGGCGCTCCGAGCCACAGCCGGGGAAGTAGAACACCGCCTCGGTGTCGGCCGTGGTCTGCTTGGGGTCACGGATGATGGGGACGTAGTCCTTGTCCTCGATGTCCAGCAGGGCACGCGCCGTCTTCTTGGGCAGGTTGCCCGGCATCTTCTTGTTGATGAAGTGGATGACCTGCTCTTTCAGCGAGGCCGTGCCCACCGAGGCCGGCGGCGCGCCGGTCTGCTTGCGGGCGGCCAACTTCAGCACGTCGTTGGCCACGCGCTGCAGCGGCATGGCCACGTCGACCAGGGCGCTGCGGACCATCTTGATGGTCTGCGGGCTGTTGGTGTTGAGCATGAGCATGCCCGCCGCGCCAGCCGGGCGGAAGGTCTTCTGACCCATCTTGGTCAGCAGGTTGCGCATGTTCATCGACACATCGCCGAAGTCGATCTTGACCGGGCAGGGCGTCAGGCACTTGTGGCAGACCGTGCAGTGGTCGGCCACGTCTTCGAACTCTTCCCAGTGCTTGAGCGACACACCGCGGCGCGTCTGCTCTTCGTAGAGGAAGGCTTCGACCAGCAGCGAGGTCGCGAGGATCTTGTTGCGCGGGCTGTAGAGCAGGTTGGCGCGCGGCACATGGGTGGCGCACACGGGCTTGCACTTGCCGCAGCGCAGGCAGTCCTTGACCGAGTCGGCGATGGCGCCGATGTCGCTCTGCTGCATGATCAGCGATTCGTGACCCATCAGCCCGAACGAAGGCGTGTAGGCCTCGGTCAGGTCGGCGGCGTGCACATCGTCACCCAGGGCCTTGAGGGCTGCGCCGCGCAGCAGTTTGCCCTTGTTGAAGCGGCCTTCGGGGTCGACCTTCTGCTTGTAGGCGGTGAAGCTGGCCATGTCCTCGTCGGAGAGGAACTCCAGCTTGGTGATGCCGATGCCGTGTTCGCCCGAAATGACGCCATCCAGCGAACGGGCCAGCTTCATGATGCGAGCCACGGCTTCGTGCGCCGTTTGCAGCATCTCGTAGTTGTCGGAGTTGACCGGGATGTTGGTGTGCACGTTGCCGTCGCCGGCATGCATGTGCAGGGCCACCCACACGCGGCCACGCAGCACCTGTTTGTGGATGCGCTTGAGTTCTTCGACGATGGGGCTGAGCGCGCCACCGTTGAAGACCTTGGCCAGCTCGTCACGGATCTCCTTCTTCCAGCTCATGCGCACCGCCCAGGTCTGCATGAGGTTGAAGACGGTGTCGCCCGCGTTGGGCGTGTAGGTGCCGTTGGTGTGTTGCGCGTAACCCAGGGCCACCAACTGGCTGCTCACGGTGCCCAGCGGGGTGTCGATGTGGTCGTGCAGGAACTGCCAGCGCTCGCGCACCTGGGACAGCAGGGCCTGCGCGGCTTGCACCTTCTCGTCGATCTGCTCGGGGCTGGGCAGCTCGCTGGGGTCGTCGGCCTTGCCGATGAACGCCGAGATCTGCAGCTTGCCACCGGCGAAGAAGGCGTCGAAGGCGTCCAGCAGGGCCAGCTTGTTGCGCATCGACAGTTCGATGTTGATGCGCTCGATGCCCAGCGTGTACTCGCCCATGCGGGGCAGCGGGATCACCACGTCTTCGTTGACCTTGAAGGCGTTGGTATGGCGTGCGATGGCGGCGGTGCGCTTGCGGTCGGCCCAGAATTTCTTGCGGGCATCGGCGCTCACGGCCACGAAGCCTTCGCCCGAGCGGCCATTGGCCAGGCGGATGACTTCGCTGGTGGCGCGGGCCACGCGGTCTTCGTCGTCACCGACGATGTCGCCGATCAGCACCATCTTGGGCAGGCCGGAGCCGCCCACATTGCGCTTGCTCTTGGTGGCGTAGCCCACGGCGCGCAGGTAGCGGTCGTCCAGGTGCTCCAGGCCGGCGAGGATGGCGCCGCCAGGCTGGGCCATCTCGGCGAACATGTAGTCCTTGATGTCGACGATGGAGGGCACGCACTCGGTCGGGTTGCCGAAGAACTCCAGGCAGACCGTGCGCACGTGCTTGGGCATGCGGTGCACGACCCAGCGGCAGCTGGTGATCAGGCCGTCGCAGCCTTCCTTCTGGATGCCCGGCAGGCCGGCGAGGAACTTGTCGGTGACGTCCTTGCCCAGGCCTTCCTTGCGGAAAATGCGGCCGGGGATGTCCAGTCGCTCGGTGCGGATCGGCGTCTTGCCATCGGCCTGGAAATAGCGCAGCTCGAAGCTGGCGGTTTCCACGTCGTGGATCTTGCCCATGTTGTGGTTCAGGCGAACCACCTCCAGCCACTCGGCCTGCGGCGTGACCATGCGCCACGAAGCCAGGTTGTCGAGCGCGGTGCCCCAGAGCACGGCCTTCTTGCCACCGGCGTTCATGGCGACGTTGCCGCCCACACAGGAGGCTTCTGCCGAGGTGGGGTCGACCGCGAAGACATAGCCGCCGCGTTCGGCCGCATCGGCCACGCGCTGGGTCACGACGCCCGCACCCGTCCAGATGGTGGCCACGGGGTGATCCATGCCGGGCAGGGTGAGCATCTCGACTTCCGTCATCTGCTCGAGCTTCTCGGTGTTGATCACCGCGCTCTTCCATGTCAGGGGCACGGCGCCGCCGGTGTAGCCGGTGCCACCCCCGCGCGGGATGATGGTCAGGCCGAGCTCGACACAGCCCTTGACCAGGGCGGCCATCTCTTCTTCGGTGTCGGGCGTCAGCACGACGAAGGGATACTCGACACGCCAGTCGGTGGCGTCGGTCACGTGCGCAACGCGGCTCAGGCCATCGAACTTGATGTTGTCCGACTTGGTGACGTGGCCCAGCACCTTGCGGGCGCGGTCGCGCAGGGCGCCCATGTCTTCGAAGGCGCGGGCAAAGCGGTTGATGGCCTGGGCTGCGGCGTCGAGCAATTCGGCCACGAGCTTGTCGCGGCTGGCATCGGTGGCCTGGGCGCCGGGGGTGCGGCGCTTGTCGACCTCACCCAGGCGGTGATGCAGGGCGTCGATCAGCTGGCTACGGCGTTTGGGGTTGTCCAGCAGGTCGTCCTGCAGATAGGGGTTGCGCTGCACCACCCAGATGTCGCCCAGCACTTCATAGAGCATGCGGGCGGAGCGGCCGGTCTGGCGCTCGGTGCGCAGCAGGCTCAGCACTTCCCAGGCGCGCTGGCCCAGCAGGCGCTGGACGATCTCGCGGTCCGAGAAGGAGGTGTAGTTGTAGGGGATCTCGCGCAGGCGGGGTTGGCCGTCGCCGTGGTGGTCGGCGGCGGTAGCGGCCTGGGCGGTCACGTGGGTCAGCTCTGTGGGTGCGTTCATGAAGGCGCCAAGCGCGAAGAGGCCAGATTTGTGAAAAGATCAACGCACCTGGGGCCTTTTCGAGCACCCAGGCACAGCGGGGGAGGGTGGGTTTTCGCGCCTGAGGCGGAATGGTACCGCAGCAGGCCGGCCCATGCCCCGGAAATGGGCACTCTAGCCCGCCTTGTGAAGGGCTTTGAACGGGTGTGGAATGGCTATCCTGAACACCGTTGACACCCGGTTTCGGCCGGGCGGCATCGCAGTCCACCCCAATCCTCAAGCAGTCATGAGCCAATCCACCCCAGCCGCACGCCCCTGGCCCTACCCTTGCTGGATCGCCCACCGTGGCGCCGGCAAGTTGGCCCCGGAAAACACCATGGCGGCCTTCCGCTTGGGGGCCGAGCACGGCTTTGCCATGTTCGAGTGCGATGTGAAACTCAGCGCAGACGGCGAGCCCTTCCTGCTGCATGACGCCGATTTGAACCGAACCACCAATGGCCAGGGGCTGGCCGGCGTGCAGAGCTGGGATGCGCTTTCTCGCCTGGATGCGGGCAGCTGGCATGGCCGAACTTACGCTGGTGAGCCCTTGTTGCGACTGGAGGCCCTCTCGCGCTGGTTGCAGGCCCTGGGCCTGATGGTGAACCTGGAGCTCAAGCCCACCCCTGGCGAGGAGTGGCGCACCGGCCGCGTCGTGGCCGAGCAGGTGGCGCGCCTGTGGGCCCAGGCTCACGTGAAGCCCCTGATGAGCTCCTTCAGCGTCGAGGCCCTGCGTGCCGTGCAGCAGACCCAGCCGGCCTTGCCTCGTGCCCTCCTGCTGGAGCGATGGGCGCCCGATGCCGTGCGCCTGGCCATCGACCTGGGTTGCCTGGCGGTGGTGGTGCACCACCTTGAGCTGGACGCCGAACGCATCCGCAGCGCCCACGAGGCCGGTCTGAAGGTGCTCAGCTACACGGTGAACGAGGCGTCGCGGGCCTCCACGCTGTGGCTGAGCGGCCTGGATGGGCTGATCACCGACCGGGTGGACACCTTCGAGCCCCAGGCTCGCCTGGGCGCCAACCCGGCAAGGCTCATGCTCACGGCCGAGCTGATGATGGCCTGAACGAACAGGTCAGCGCCAGCTTGAGGCTGGCTCGGGCAAGCCGGGAAGTGTCAGGGTTTGATCACGCCTGTGCCAAGGCGTTGTACGGCCTCCTCATGGGAGATTTGCGGCTGCTGGAACTTGGGCAGGTCGTTGCGACGCTGGATAGGCAGATCCGGGCGGGGGCAGGCCAGGCCGGTGCCGGGGCCGCACATGCCGCTGCCCACAGTGAAGAAAGCGGGCAGGTCTTCCGGGAAGGGGTCGGCATAGGCGGTGATCAGCGGCATGGGCAGCACGTAAATGATCAGTTCCACCACCTGGCAGAAGCCGATCACGGCAATGGTGCGCATGGCGGCCTTCGCGAAGTTGGAGCGCTTGCAGACATCGATCTTCTCGACGCCACGCTCCACCCAGGTCAGGCCCTTGTCATCCTTGAAGTACAACAGCACGCTGCAGCAGCCCACCCAGCCACCGAAAAACAGCGCTTCATAGAGCGGAAACTGGTACCAGTGGCCACCCCACAGGCTGAGTGCGCGGATCGAGCCCGGGTAGGCATAGATACCCGAGAAGCGGATCAGCAGGCTCTCCAGGACCATGTCGCACACCATCGAACCCAGGATGCCCAAAGCGGCGAGCTTCACGTTGGCAATGCCAGGCCAGCGGGCCTTCACAAAGCGCATGGTGGCCAGGCCTGCCAGCACCATCCAGGTCAGGAAGCCGGGGTAGCCTCCTGCCCAGGCCAGCAGCGGCTCGGGCAACAGTTCGGAGCGCGGGCTCATCCACCCGGGGATGTGGTTCGACAGAAAGCCCAGGTTGAAGGCATAGGCGTTGTAGACACAGCCCTGCTGGATCCAGTTCATCGACGGGTCCCAGAAGATCGCCACGAGGAAGGCGATGCCCAGCAGGCCCAGGGTGTTGGGCTGGCCCGTCTGGCGGATCGGCTTGACGATCTGCGTGACGATGAAGTACATCCACACGAGCCCCATGCCGATCTCGACGGCATGCACGCCGATCTTGAACTGCAGCGGCACCTCGATGCCCTCAGGCAATTTGGTGGGGCCAAAGCCCGGGGCGCTGACCCACAGGTACACCACATAGCTGATGAAGGCGAGGAAGGCGCAGCCGATGTAGAACCAGGTCTTGATCAGTGCGCTTTCTTGCTTGCCGCTGATGTCGACCTGAGTGGCGGCCTTGCGGCCAGAGGTGGATATCGCCATTGTTTTTGCTCTGATGTCGGGGTGAAAGTGAGCGGCTCTCGCGGACGAGCACCTGCAGCAAGGGTGCCCGCCAACCTGTGAAAGCAGCGCCGGGTGGAAACGATTCGGCCATGTGCGTGGCGTCAGTGTTTTGACGCACCGATCATGACGGTGTTGTGGATGATGGTGTGCTAGTGTACGATTGTCAAGTCCTGACTAGGATGTGGCGCTCCTGAACCATTGTTTGCATGACCTCATCAACCCAAATCCACCCGTACTACCTTCCCTGCGCCGATGAGGTGGAGGTCTTTCGTGCCGCCTTCCGCCAGAAGCTGCCCTTGATGCTCAAAGGCCCCACCGGTTGCGGCAAGACACGCTTTGTGGAGCACATGGCGCATCAACTGGGTGTCCCGCTGATTTCGATCGCCTGCCATGAAGACATCACCGCGGCCGACCTGGTCGGCCGCTACCTGCTGCAAGGCGGCGAGACGGTGTGGTTCGACGGCCCCCTGACTCGGGCCGTCCGCCAAGGCGCGATCTGCTACCTCGATGAAGTGGTCGAAGCCCGCGCCGATACCACCGTGGTGCTGCATCCGCTGGCAGATCACCGCCGCGAGCTCAACATCGAGCGTCTGGGCGAGTCAATGCGCGCGCCCGACAACTTCATGCTGGTGGTGTCGTACAACCCTGGCTACCAGAGCGTGCTCAAGGACCTCAAGCAGTCCACCCGCCAGCGCATGGTGGCCATCGAGATGCACTACCCGGTGGCGGCCAAAGAGATCGCGATCGTGCGCCAGGAATCAGGCATCGGCGAAGGCGCGGCGGCCGACCTGGTAACGTTGGCCAATGCCATTCGCAAGCTCGATGCGAGCAGCCTGCCCGAAGTGTCGTCCACCCGCACACTGGTCAGCACAGCGCGGCTGATGCAAGAGGGGCTGAGCGCCCGCGCTGCCGCGACCGCGGCAATGGTGCTGCCTCTGTCGGACGATGCCGAGATCACGCATGGGCTGAACGAGATCATCAACGCTTACCTGCCCGGTTGATGCCGACGCCGATCGACCCTGCGAAGAACGGGACGGCAGCAAATGCGCTGCATGCGCACCCCATGCGCTTGCTCGCCGGTGCGGTGGTGGGGCGGCCTGTGTCAATCACCTACCTGCAGCAAGTCGGAGGGCGTAGCTGGTCTGATGGTGAGCGCATCTACCTTGCTGCGCATGAGCATGAGCACATTGCTGATCGCCGAATCGAACTGATGGTGCAGGCCGCGCTCGTGGCGGGCCATTCGCTCGACAGCCGCCAGATGCGTCCGCTGATCGGTCGGCTTGATCTCACTCAGCGCTATCTGGTGCTGGAGGTCGAGCGCTGCTGCCGCCTCATCCAGGACCGCTTGCCCAGTGACCTGTGCGCCCGGCTGCTGCCCTACAGAACCGGCCAACAGCCTGGCAGTGCGGCAGAATCCCTGGCCATTGCCCGCAGCCGAGCCGCGCTGCCCACGCCCCCGCCTTGGTTCGGCATGCTCCGGCCCTGGAGGATGGTGCGCAAGGGCTTGCAGGGCAGCGAGTCCCGTCTCACCGAACAGAAGTTGAGCCAGTTGGAGTCAGCGTTGAAGGACGTCGATGCCGATGGCGACCACGAGGACGACGAAGACCGGCTCCACAAGAGCCGGTTCTGGCAGATCTTCTCGTCACCATTCGGGCGCGACAGCTTCTTCTCACGGTTCATGCAGGAGGTGATGGACATGAAGTCCTCCCCTGACAAGAACGCTGCTGATTCGGGTGTGGACGGCTCATCGGAATTGGTGAGCGGGCGCCTGTCCAAGCACATTCGCGACATCACGCAGGCCATTCGTTCCAGCATGGCGGTCGCCATCCCCGGGAGCTTCGTGGCTCAGGAAACCGGCGCCCACACCTATCCCGAATGGGACAGCGCGGCGCAGCGATATCGCCCGCACTGGGTGAGCGTCGAAGAGGTGGACCCGCATGCGGAAGAGCCCCAGTTTGACCTCGATGTCCTGCACCGGCAGAGCGAGCGGGCTCTGCAACGATCTCTGGCCAGCTTGTGCCTGGGCTTCCAGCGCCACCGTGACCAGCCTCAGGGCGACGACCTCGTGCTCGATCGCATGATCCGCCTGGCAGTGGATTTGCAAAGCGGCCACTGTGGCGATGAGCGTGTGTATGCCGCCAACCTGCGCACCCGACGCGATCTGGGTGTGCAGATCCTCATCGATGCATCCAGCTCCACGCTGGAGCGTGGGGCCGATGGGCAGCGGGTGTTCGAGCGCCATGTGCAGGCCGCCTGGCTGTTGTGCCGGTCAATGTCACTCTTGGGCGACCGCGTGGCCTTGCACGCTTTCAACTCCTGGGGCCGCAGCCTCGTGCGCTTCCAGCCTGTCAAGACCTTTGATGAGCCTCTTGGCGCGCTGCTGGCCAAGCGTCTGCGCCAGGTGGCTGTGGCGGGCTACACCCGTTGCGGCGCGGCCATCCGCCATGCGACGGCGATGCTTGCTGTCCACAGCGGCACGCCCTACAAGCTGCTGCTGTTGATCTCCGATGGTTATCCCTATGACGACCAGTACGAGGGCGAGTACGCCATCGACGACACCCTCAAGGCCATTCAAGATGCGCGCGAGGCTGGCGTGGCCGTGGTGTGCCTCAGCGTGGGAGGCGATGCCGATGCCAAGCAACTGGAGCGTGTGTATGGCGCCACCAATTACCTGGGGCTGGAGAGGCCAGAGCAGATGTGCACCCGCTTGTGCGGGCTGATCGAGCGCGCCCTGGGCGAGGTGGGCAAGGTGGCAGTCTGACCCGCCCCTCAGCCCAGCGCCTGGAGCAGCTTGTCGTGCACGCCACCAAAGCCGCCGTTGCTCATGCACAGGATCTGATCACCTGGTTTGGCCGCGCGGACCACCTTGGCCACCAGGGCGTCGATGGTGTCGGCGACCACGGCCCGATCGCCCATTTCGGCCAGGGCCTCGTGGGCGTCCCAGCCCAGGCCACCGCTGTGGCAGAAGGCCAGATCGGCTTCTTCGAGTGACCAGGGCAGCAAGGCCTTCATGGTGCCCAGCTTCATGGTGTTGGAGCGCGGCTCGAACACGGCCAGGATGCGGGCACCTGGGCCCACCTTGCGGCGCAGGCCGTCGACCGTGGTGCGGATGGCCGTGGGATGGTGGGCGAAGTCGTCGAAGACGGTGATGCCGCGGACCTCGCCTTTGTGTTCCAGGCGGCGCTTGACGTTGGCGAACTCGCTCAGGGCCTCGCAGGCCTTTTGCGGCAGCACGCCCACGTGTTCGGCCGCGGCGATGGCGGCCAGGGCGTTCATCTGGTTGTGTTCGCCCAGCAGGCGCCATTCCACGCGGCCCGCGAGCACACCGGCTTTCAGCACGTCGAAGGCATGCGGTTCGCCGCGGGCGCGGAAGCCCGGGGTGTCGCCGCGCACGCCGAAGCGGGCCACGTCGCTCCAGGCGCCACGGCTCAGCACGCGCTGCAGTGCCTCTTCGCGGGCGTTGACCACCAGGCGGCCGCTGGCGGGCACGGTGCGCACAAGATGGTGGAACTGTGTCTCGATGGCGGCCAGGTCGGCAAAGATGTCGGCGTGGTCGAATTCGAGGTTGTTGAGCACGGCCGTGCGCGGGCGGTAGTGCACGAACTTGCTGCGCTTGTCGAAGAAGGCGGTGTCGTACTCGTCGGCCTCGATCACGAAGGGGTGGCCGCTGGCGGGGCGCGAGGCCTCGGTGGTGTCGCCCAGGCGGGCCGACACGCCGAAGTTCTCGGGCACGCCGCCCACGAGGAAGCCCGGCTGCAGGCCGGCGAATTCCAGGATCCAGGCCAGCATGGAGGTCGTGGTGGTCTTGCCGTGCGTGCCAGCCACGGCCAGCACATGGCGGCCCTGCAGCACGTTTTCGCTCAACCACTGCGGGCCGCTGGTGTAGGGCAGGCCCGCGTCGAGGATGGCCTCCATCAGCGGGTTGCCGCGGCTCACCACGTTGCCGATCACGAAGAGATCGGGCTTCAGCTCGAGCTGGTCAACGGTGTAGCCCTCGATCAGCTCGATGCCCAGGGCACGGAGCTGGTCGCTCATCGGGGGGTAGACGCCGGCGTCGCAGCCGGTCACGCGGTGGCCCGCTTCTCGGGCCAGGGCGGCCACGCCACCCATGAAGGTGCCGCAGATGCCGAGGATGTGGATGTGCATGGTCGGGATTGTAGGCAGGGCAGGGCTCAGAGCGCCTTGAAGGCGCTGGCTGCAGCGGCCACCGTGTCGGCCACGTCCTGCGCTGTGTGGGCGGCGCTCACGAAACCGGCTTCGTACATGGCCGGGGCCAGGTAGACGCCCTGGTCCAGCATGAGGTGGAAGAAGCGGTTGAAGGTGTCCGTGCCCTTGGCCATGACGGCCTGGTAGTGCTGGGGCAGTTCGGTTGCGAAGAAGAAGCCGAACATGCCGCCCTGGCTGTCGGCGATCAAGTCGACGCCGGCGTCACGGCCGGCCTGCTCGAGGCCGCGGACCAGGCTGGTGGTGCGCTCGCCCAGGGCTTCGAAGAAGCCAGGCTGTCCGATGAGCTTGAGCGTGGTCAGGCCGCAGGCGGTGGCCACCGGGTTGCCGCTCAGGGTGCCGGCCTGGTAGACCGGACCCAGTGGCGCCAGCTTCGACATGACCTCGCGTGAGGCAGCAAAGGCGGCCAGGGGCATGCCGCCGCCGATGACCTTGCCGAACACGGAGATGTCGGGCTGGAAGCCGGGGATGGCCTGGGCGTAGAGGCTCTGGGCGCTGCCCAGGGCGACGCGGAAGCCGCTCATCACCTCGTCGAACACGAAGAGGGCGCCGTGTTGCTGGCACAACTCGCTGATGCGCTTGACGAACGGCACGCTGGCGCGCACGAAGTTCATGTTGCCGGCGATGGGTTCGATCATCACGCAGGCGATGTCCGCGCCCTGGGTGGCGAAGGCCTGCTCGATCTGCTCGATGTTGTTGTACTCGAGCACCAGGGTGTGCTGCACCACCTCGGGCGGCACGCCTGCGCTGGTCGGGTGGCCAAAGGTGGCCAGGCCCGAGCCGGCCTTGACCAGCAGGGCGTCGGCATGGCCGTGGTAGCAGCCCTCGAACTTGATGATCTTGCTGCGGCCGGTGAAGCCGCGGGCCAGGCGGATGGCGCTCATGCCGGCCTCGGTGCCGGAGCTCACCAGGCGAACCTGCTCGGCGCTGGGCACGTGGGCCAGGATGGCTTCGGCCAGCTCGACCTCGCGCTCGGTGGGGGCGCCGTAGGAGAAGCCGTCGACCGCGGCCTTCTGCACCGCTTCGAGCACCTCGGGGTGGCCGTGACCGAGGATCATCGGGCCCCAGGAGCCGATGTAGTCGATGTAGCGGGTGCCTTCGGCGTCCCACATGTAGGCGCCCTGGGCGCGCTGAATGAAGCGGGGCGTGCCGCCCACGGCGCGGAAGGCGCGCACAGGCGAATTCACGCCGCCAGGGATGACGCGCTGGGCGCGCTCGAACAGCTCGGTGTTAGTGGACATTGCGGGCGTGCGGGGGGAGGTCGTTGAGGTCGATCAGGTCGGTGGCGCCGGCGTCGGCCGGGGGCTCGGCACCTTCTTCGCCCGGGGGCAGGGCCCAGAAGAAGCGGTCGGGCACCACGCCGCCCATGCCGGGGCGGAAGCCCGCGTCCAGGGACTGGTCGAGGAAGCTGAGGGCTTCCGACACGGCCACGTCGAGCTCGGTGCCCGAAGAGAGGATGGCGGCCAGTGCGGCCGAGAGCGTGTCGCCCGCGCCCACGAAGCTGGCTTCAAAGCGCTCGAAACGCTCGCCGGCCACGGCGCCTTGCGGCGAGGCCAGCACGTTGTCGATGAACTGGTCGGGCAGCTGCACGCCGGTCACCAGCACGTGGTCGCAGCCGTGCTCGCCCGCGGCCACGGCGAGTTCGCGGGCAGAGGGCTGGCGTTCGGCGTCCCACTCGGGCAACAGGAAGTCGGTCAGGGTCTTGTGGTTGCCCACCAACACGAGCGTGGCCGGCAGGATCAGCTCGCGGAAGGCATCCAGATAGGCCATCTGGGCGTCGTCGTCCATCCAGGAGAGGTTGGGCAGGTAGGAGACCAGGGGCACGTCGGAGTAGTCCGACAGCACCTCGGCGACGGCGCTGATGCCCTCGGCGCTGCCCAGGAAGCCGACCTTCCATGAGGAGATGGTGGTGTCCTCCAGAATGGAGCGGGCCTGGTCGACCACGGCTTCCGGGTCGATCTCGTGGGCCTCGAACACCTCGGCGGTGTCGCGGATCAGCAAACTGGTGACCACGGGCAGGCCATGGGCCCCCATGGCGGCGATGGTGGCGATGTCCGCCCCGATGCCCGAGGCGCCGCTCGGGTCATTGGCGTTGAAGCTCAGGACGCATGCCGGGGCGCCCGCGTCCTGGTCTTCGCTGGCGGGGTGGGTGTCCGGACCGGTTTGGGAAGGGTTCATGCGTGTCGTGGTGAGAGAGAGAAGGCCGTGGGATTGCCCGCAAACCCTCGCAGGGTGGCGCGCAGCCCGTGGCTACAATCGGTCCATTGTATTCAAGCTGGTCTGATTCGACGTGAACGCTACCCGTACCTGGATGTGCCTGATTTGTGGCTGGATTTACGACGAGGCCGCAGGCTGGCCCGACGACGGCATTGCGCCCGGCACGCGCTGGGAGGATGTGCCCATGAATTGGGTGTGTCCTGAATGTGGCGCGCGCAAAGAAGATTTCGAGATGGTTCAGGTTTGACCTGAAGCGTCGATACAGCGCAAGTCCGGCCTGATTCCGCCCGAAGGGCTCGCCGGTCAACTGGAGGAACGGGTCTGTGACGGATGCAGCATTGCCCGAGGTTCGGGCGGCCAGCAAGGTGCTGGTCATCGACGACAGCAACACCATTCGGCGCAGCGCCGAAATCTTCCTGAAACAGGGGGGCTACGAGGTGGTGCTGGCCGAGGACGGTTTTGACGCCTTGTCCAAGGTCAATGACCACGAGCCCCACGTGATATTTTGTGACATCCTGATGCCCCGTCTGGACGGGTATCAGACCTGCGCGATCATCAAGCGCAATCCCCGTTTTGCCTCGACGCCGGTGATCATGCTGTCGTCCAAGGATGGCCTTTTCGACAAGGCCCGGGGTCGCATGGTGGGTTCCCAGGATTACCTCACGAAGCCTTTTACCAAAGACCAGTTGCTTCAGGCCGTGGCACAGTACACCGCGACCTGAACAAATCGGCTTTGGGCGCCAGGCGGCTCCGGCGATGCGATGGCACCGTTCGGGCAGGCTCACCGTCCCAGGCCGGTCGTGGTTTTCAGAGGTTACAAGCATGCCAATCCAGAAAATATTGCTCGTTGACGATTCCAAAACCGAACTGCATGTGCTGTCAGACATGCTGACCAAGCGGGGTTTTCAGGTGCGCACCGCCGAAAATGGCGAAGAAGCCTTGCGCCGCCTGCAGGAAGAAAAACCCGACCTGATCCTGATGGACGTGGTCATGCCGGGGCAAAACGGTTTCCAGCTGACCCGTGCCATCACGCGCGACCCGGCCTATGCCAGCGTGCCGGTCATCATCTGCACCAGCAAGAACCAGGAAACCGACCGGGTCTGGGGCATGCGCCAGGGTGCCAAGGATTACGTGGTCAAGCCGGTGAACGCCGAAGAACTGCTGTCGAAAATCAAGGCCTTCGGTTAAGAGGTCGGCAGCATGGCCAACAAAGAAGCCCTCAGGGACCTGCAGAAACGCCTGGCCGACCGTCTGCAGGAGGTGCGTCAGCAGGCGCCGGTGCGCAACTGGCTGGCCGTCGAGATCGCCGGGCACGGCTTTCTGCTGCCGCTGGACCAGGCCGGTGAAATCTTCCCGCTCTCGCCCATCCAGGCGGTGCCCCACAGCCAGAAGTGGTTCCTGGGCGTGGCCAACCTGCGCGGGCAGCTGCACGGTGTCGTCGACCTGGCTGGTTTTGTGGGCCTGCCGCCCCGGGTGGCGCGCCTGCCGGGCGAACTGGCCCCCCGCGACGCCGGGCGCCTGGTGGCCTTCAATGCGGGCCTGCAGCTCAATGTGGCCCTGCTGATCGACCGCCTTCTGGGCTTGCGCAATGCCGGCCAGCTCACGGCCGCCGCCAGCCAGGACGCCGCCGCGCCGCACTTTGTGGGCCAGCAGCTGGCCGATGCGCAGGGGCGCACATGGTACGAACTGGATTTGTCGGCCCTGGTGTCCGACGAGTCTTTCATGAAGATCGATGCCTGACGGGCCCTGGCCGCGTCACCGCACACAGACACATCAGATTTGGAGCGTGAGGACATGAGTTTCCTGAGCCGTATCAAGGAGCTGGGCAAGTCGCAGGATGACGACGAGGTCCCGGCAGAAGCCCTGAGCACCGAGGGCATGGTCACGTCCTCAGGCAAGCAGAACGTCGACACGCACGCGCTCGCGTCCACGATCCAGCCTTCCAGCGGGCCGAACACGACGGCCGATTCGATCATTTCCGAGTCCGCACCCTCGGAGTTTCCGCCCGACTACCTCGACAACCGGATGGGCCAGGACCTGGCCGACGGCGGTATGCCCGAGGTGTTGTCCGGCCTGCCCCTGATCGGCCACCTGAGCCTGGCGCGCCAGCAGCGCATCCTGGGCGGGGCCCTGGCCGTGGGCGTGGTGGGGCTGATGCTGGCTGCCTTCCTGTCGGTGAACGCCGCCGACCGCCGTGCCGCCCAGACGGCAGCCACCGGTCAGGCCCTGATGCAGTCGCAGCGCCTGGCGAAATCGGTGTCGCAGGCCCTGATCGGCCGGGGCGAGGCGTTTGACGAGGTGGCCGATTCGTCGCAGGTGCTGGCCACCAACGTGCGAGGCCTGGCCCAGGGGGACAGCAAGCGCGGCCTGAGCGAGGTCTCGGGTGGGGCCAAAGAGGCTTTGTCGGCCGACCTGATGCGCCGCGTCGAGGGGGCCGAGAAAAACGCCAAGTACGTGCTGGCCCAGAAGAAGACCCTGACCCAGGTGAGCCAGGCGCTGCGCGAGGTGAACGCACAGTCTTCGGAACTGCTGGACCTGGCCGAAGGCATCGCGACGACGAAGATCGAACGTGGGGGGGTGCCATCGTCCGAAGCCATGGCGCTGAACCAGATGGTGATGCTGACGCAGCGCATCGGCAAGTCGGCCAACGAATTCCTGACGGTGGAGGGTGTCTCGACCGAGGCCGTGTTCCTGCTGGGCAAGGACCTCAACGCGTTCAAGGAAATCGCCGAAGGCCTGCTCAATGGCAACCAGGAGCTCAAGCTCGCGGCGTCGCGCGACCCGGCCGTGCGCGAGCAACTGGAAGCGCTGCTGAAGATCTTCGAGCGCACCCGCACCCAGTCGACCTTCATCCTGGGTTCGCTGCAGGGCCTGGTGGCCGCGCGCGACGCCCAGGTGGCGGTCATCAACGACTCGGAACCCCTGCGCAAGGGCCTGGAGACCGTGCAGCAGCGCCTGAGCGAGGGGGCCGGCATCGGCGGCTTCAACGTCGCGTTGATCCTGATCTTCCTGCTGACCTCGGTGGCCTCGGCTTACGGCCTGCTGCGCCTGTTCCTGACCGACCAGACCCAACGCGCCCGCATCGCCGAACTGCAACGCCAGGAAGCCGAACGCCAGGAGCGCGAAGCCAAGCGCGTGAACGACGCCAACCAGGCGGCGATTCTGCGGCTGATGAACGAACTGCAGCTGGTGGCCGAAGGCGACCTGACGCAACAGGCGACGGTGACCGAAGACATCACCGGCGCCATCGCCGACTCGGTGAACTTCACGGTGGAAGAACTGCGCAACCTGGTGGCCCAGGTGCAGGGCACGGCGCTGCGGGTGACCGACACCACCAGCCAGGTGGAAGAGACTTCGACCGAGCTGCTGGCGGCCTCCGACGAGCAACTGCGCGAGATCCGCGAGACCGGGGAGTCGGTGCTGCAGATGGCGGGCCGCATCAACGAGGTGTCGGCCCAGGCGCAGCAATCGGCCGAGGTGGCGCGCCAGTCGCTGGCCGCCGCTGACTCCGGTCTGGCTGCGGTGCAGAACGCAATCGGCGGCATGAACACCATCCGCGAGCAGATCCAGGAAACCTCCAAGCGCATCAAGCGACTGGGCGAGTCCTCGCAGGAAATTGGCGAAATCACCGAACTGATCTCGGACATCACCGAGCAGACCAACGTGCTGGCCCTCAACGCTGCCATCCAGGCCGCCTCGGCCGGTGAAGCGGGCCGTGGCTTCTCGGTGGTGGCCGAAGAAGTGCAGCGCCTGGCCGAACGCTCCGGTGACGCCACGCGCGAGATTGCCGCGCTGGTGCGCACCATTCAGACCGACACGCAGGATGCCGTGGCCGCCATGGAGCGCTCCACGCAGGGGGTGGTCGAGGGGGCCCGCCTGTCTGACGCGGCCGGTTCGGCCCTGGGCGACATCGACCGCGTGTCGCGTCGCCTTGCCGAGCTGATCGAGCAGATTTCCGCGCAAGCCCTGAAGGAGGCCGAATCCGCCAACGTGGTGGTGGCCAACATCCAGCACATTTTCGCGGTGACGGAGCAGACGGGAGAAGGCACCCGGTCGACCTCGGCCCTGGTGCGAGAGCTCTCCAAGACCGCGGAAGAGCTGCAGCAGTCGGTGGCCCGGTTCAAGATCTCTTCCTGAAGAGGGTGATGCATGGACAGCCTGCACCAAGATGCTTCTCTGCCCTCGGATGACCTCAGTGCACTGGCCTGGGTCCACGAGGAACTTCGCAAGTCCCTGGATGCAGCGCACAAGGCCCTGCACCGCTGCCTGAAGGAGGTCGGTTCGGCCGATGCCTCCGACATGGACGTGCTGGACCCGTCCATCCTGCGCTCGGCGCGCCAGCAGATCCACCAGGGGGTGGGAGCGCTGGAGATGGCCGGTCTGCCTGCCGGGGCGACCCTGTTGCGGGCCAGCGAGGCCGTGGTGCAGAAGTTCGTGAACCGGCCGCAGTCGCTGTCGGAGGATGCCGTGCGTGAGGTCGAGAAGGCCTCGTTCGCCCTGCTCGACTACATGGGCCGCCGCCTGGCCGGCAAGGCCGTGCCTGCCCTGGCCCTGTTCCCGCAGTACGAGGCCTTGATGGCCCGCGCCGGTGGGGCCTTGCCGCGCCCGACCGATCTCTGGGCCCAGGACTTTCCGGGTGGATCGCTGGAGGCGCCGCTGGCGCCGCCCGAGGGCATCGCGCCCCGTGCGGCCGATGGCGCCACGGTGGACGATTTCGAGAAGGGCCTGCTGGCCCTGCTGCGCCGAAACCAGCCTGGCGACGCCGTGGTCCTGGCCGATCTGTGTGCCTCGCTGGCCAGCGGGGCTTCACAGCGTGCAGCCCACCGCGAATCGGCCACGTGGATGCTGGCTTCGGGCTTCCTGGAAGGCGTGGCCGGTGCCCATGTGCCATTGAACGTGCACGCCAAGCGGGTGCTGTCGTCTTTGCTCAAGCAGCTGCGCGAGCTGGTCAAGGGGGAGGGGGTGCCCTCCGACCGCCTGGCCAACGAGCTGCTGTTTTTCTGTGCGCAGGCCGGGGCCACACCCCAGGCCGAGCAGTCGGTCCTCGCGCGCGTGCGCCGCACTTTCGGTTTGGAGAAGCACCAGCCGGTGGACCTCGTTGCCTCACCTCTGGGCCGTTTCGACCCAGCCTGGATCGCCCAGGCCACCAAGCGCGTGGCCGGTGCGAAAGACGGTTGGTCGGCGGTGGCGGGGGGGGAGTTGCTGCGCCTGGGGGGGCTGAACGAGCAGTTCTCGCTCGTGGCCGATTCCCTGCGCCGTCTCTTCCCCGAAGGCCCCGTGCTGGCCGAGGCCCTTGCGGAGGCCGTGGCCCGCACGGTGGGCAGCGCCCAGGCGCCCGAGCCCAGCCTGGCCATGGAGGTGGCCACCAGCCTGCTGTACCTCGATGCGTCGCTGGAGGACGGGGACTTCGATCACCCGGACCAGGCCGCTCGCGTGCGCCGCCTGGCCGATCGCATTGCCCAGGTGGGGCAGGGGCAGCCCGCCGAGCCGCTCGAAGCGTGGATGGAGGACCTGTACCGCCGCGTCTCCGATCGCCAGACCATTGGCAGCGTGGTGCAGGAGTTGCGCACCACCCTGGGCGAATGCGAGAAGCACATCGACGCCTTCTTCCGTGATCCGCAAGACCGGGCGCCCCTGGTGAATGTGCCGAAGGCGCTGCAGTCCATGAAGGGCGTGCTGGCCGTGCTGGGCCTGGACAAGGCCGCTCACGCCGTGGTCCACATGCGCGAGGACGTCGATCATCTGTTGCAGCCCGACGCCGACCTCGATGCGGCCGCGCAGGCGGGCGTGTTCGATCGCCTGGCCTCCAACCTGGGTGCCCTCGGTTTCCTGATCGACATGATGGGCGTGCAGCCCCAGCTGGCCAAGACCCTGTTCACGCTCGACGAGGCCACCGGGGTCCTCGCACCCGTGATGGGCCGGGAAAAAAAGGGCCCGCCGAGTGCCGCCGAAGACCCGGTTGAGGCCGTTGTCCAGCATGTGCAGCAGGCTCAGCGTGAAGAAGCCGTCGCCGCCGCCGAAGAACTGGGCGAGACCCTGGCCCGCGCCGATGCGCCGCTGAGTGACCTGAGCGAGCGCTTGCAGAAGCTGGCGGACACGCCCCACGTGCAGGAGCAGGCCGACCTGGCTGGTGAACTGGCCGCGGCTCAGGCCGCCCTGGACCAGGCCCGGGCGCAAGACGACGAGGCTTCTCTGAGTGCGGCCCGCGAGCAGGTGGCCCAGCTGGTGTCCGACATCGCGCAGCCTGAGCCGGGACCCGAGGCCGTGCCGGAGGTGGTTTTCCCGCCCCAGGCCCCGCTGGCGCCCGCGCCGGTGGCTGCGCCCCAGGCCACCGGTCTGGAAGAAGACGATGAGATGCGCGACATCTTCCTGGAAGAAGCGCGCGAGGTGCTGACGGACGCCCAGGCGGCCATTGGCGAGCTCCAGGCGCGTCCGGACGACGTGGCCGCCATCACCGGCGTGCGCCGCGCCTTCCACACGCTCAAGGGCAGCTCCCGCATGGTGGGCCTGGGCGAGTTTGGCGAGGCCGCCTGGGCCTGCGAGCAGCTCTACAACGCCTGGATGGCCACGCAAGCGCCTGCCAGCGCCGACCTGCTGGACCTCACCGGCGAGCTGCTGCAGCACTTTGCCGCCTGGACCGAGGCCATTGCCACCCACCAGGATGCCGGGTTTGCCGCCGCGCCCGTGGTGGCCGCGGCCGATGCGTTCCGCCTCCACGGCGAGCGACTGAGCCTGCCCGGTGCCGATCTGGCCCCCGAGGCGCCTGTTTTGCCTGAGGTGGCTGACGCACCTGCGCCGTCCGAATGGGCCGACACGGCGCCTTTGTTGTCCGAGGTCTTCGTGCCCGAGGCCACGCCACCCGAAGGGCTTTCCGCCTTCCCGACGGTGGACGAGCCTTTGGTCCTGGACGCCGGTCCGGACGCTCTCCCCGACACAGTCCTGTCCTGGGCCACCGACGAGGTGGTCGAGCAGGCCCTGGCCAAGCTGGCCCGCGAAGCCGAAGCCGAAGCCGAAGCCGCCTTGCCGCCCCTGACGGAGCCCATGCTGGATGCCGTCATGCTCGATGACCAGCCTGCCGATGTCGACTTGCTGGCCGGCCAGACCGAGTCGCCTCCCTTTGTCGATTCGGTGACCGATGCCGACCGCATCGTGCTGGACCTCTCGGAAGGCGATGCCCCGCAGACCCTGTCGGACGCCGTGACGCTCGACCTTGGCGCCCTGGACGAAGGTGAAACCGGCGCACAGCCCGCTGTGGACCTGCCCGATCTCGCCCTGCTGCCTGAAACGGATGCCGACGCCGAACCGGTGCCCCTGCCCGACCTGTCCTTGCACGAGCCCACCGAGGTCCATGGGCTGGACGAGGAGGCCGTGCCGACCGAACATGGTGCGCTGGACGAGGCACCTGCGGAGGCGACCGGCACGGCCGACGTCGCCGATTCGGCTGGCCCTGCCGACGCCGCCGAGCGCGACGAGCAGGTCAAGGTTGTCGGGCCGCTGCGCATCAGCATCCCCTTGTTCAACATCTTCCTGAACGAGGCCGACGAGCAGTCGCGCCGCCTGTGCACCACGCTCAACGAATGGGCGCTGGAGCTGCACCGCCCGGTGGGCGATGACACCATCGCCCTGGCGCACTCCCTGGCCGGCAACTCCGCGGCCGTGGGTTACACCGAGCTGTCGCAACTGGCCCGCCTGCTGGAGCACGCCTTGATGCGCTCCCAGGCCCTGGGCGGTGGCGAGGCCGATGCCGCCACCCTGTTCAACGAAGCCGCGGACGAGATCCGCCGCCTGTTGCACCAGTTTGCCGCCGGCTTCCTCAAGTCGCCCGACGCGCAGTTGCTGGCCCGCCTGGCCGACTACGACCACGAAGCCTCGCGCCGCCTGGAGGCCCGCAGCCTTGTGGGCGATTTCAACGACCAGCCCGAAGGCCAGGGCGGCCCGCGCCGCCACCTGCGCCTGGTTCACAGCGCCGACGAGCCCCTGGAAACGACGGCGCCTGTCGAGTCCATCGGGTCGCACACCGATCTCGACGTCGACCTGGACCTGTCGCTCGACGACACCCCTGACGCCTTCGACATCACCTCGCCCGCCCCCCTGGGCGTGCCAGAGTTCAAGCCCCTGGCCGAGTTGCCCGATCCGGTCGAGGTCCTGCGGGGTGCGCCGGGCATCCAGCCTGCCAGCCTGGACATCGACTGGGGCCACGAGGCCGACATCGACGCGGTGGACGCCATCGACGCCGACCTCTTCCCCATCTTCGAGGAAGAGGCCCAGGAGCTGCTGCCCCAGCTGGCCACCGAGACCCGCCACTGGCTGGCCCAGCCCGAGCACACCGAGGCCGCCACGGCCTGCATGCGCACCCTGCACACCTTCAAGGGCGGGGCGCGTCTGGCGGGCGCCATGCGTCTGGGCGAAATGGCCCACCGCATGGAATCCGCCATCGAGCGCCTGCTGGGCAATCCCCAGCGCCAGGCCGAAGACGTGGCCCCGATGGAAGGGCGGGTGGACCGTCTGATCGAAGTCTTCGAACAGCTCCGACAGCAGGATGCCCAACAGCAGGACGCCCAGGCCCACACGCCTCTGCCGCCTGCCGACCTGCCCGTGTCCGCCCCCTTGCTCCCGCCTGCCTGGCAGGCATCGCCCGCGATGGAGGACCTCGCAGCCGCCTCTGACGAACAGGCCGAGGCTTCTTCGCTCACACCGCCAACGCAGCTCACCCAGCCTGGCGTGGCCCTGTACCAC